>JAILON010000061.1 GCA_024690865.1 Treponema sp.
TTGAGATCCGTTCTTTCAGCTCGCCAATCGTCCGTGACAGGCAGACGATCGCCATGATTTCGCTCGCAACGGAAATCTGGAAATGGCTCTCTCGGGGAACACCGTCCACCCGGCTTCCAAGGCCGATGACGACGTTGCGGAGTGCCCGGTCGTTCAGGTCCACGCAGCGCTTCCAGCTGACCGTGCGGGGATCAATCCCCAGGGGATTGCCCTGCTGGAGGGAATTGTCTATCAGCGCCGCCATCAGGTTGTTCGCGGCAGTAATCGCATGGATGTCGCCCGTGAAATGAAGGTTGATGTCCTCCATGGGAACCACCTGTGCCCATCCACCACCGCAGGCACCGCCCTTTACGCCAAAACAGGGACCGAGCGACGGCTCCCGGAGGGCGATGACAGACTTCTTGCCTATCTTGCGAAGGCCGTCTCCGAGGGCGACCGTAACCGTGGACTTGCCCTCGCCCGCTGCCGTCGGCGTCATCGCCGTAACCAGAATAAGCTTTCCCCGTTTCACGGGGTCGGAAGCCTTCTTCTGCAAATCAGCCAGGGCCCGGAACGAAAGCTTCGCCTTGTATTTCCCATACAGGTCCAGGTCCTCAGCCTTGATTCCAAGCCGGTCAGCGACTTCCACGATGGGAAGCATTTCGCTTTTCTGTGCAATCTCTATGTCCGTCAGCATCTTTTCAACAACTCCTCTGTATTGAAGACGAGCCAGCTACAAGCTCATCCATAAGGGCCGAGATGATAAAAAAGCCCTCGAAATCAAGGGCAAAAGCAAGCGCCTTTTACCCCTGTTGGATTATATACAATCAGAGCTTATTTTTCAACGGGCTAAAACGCCCCTGACACAGCATCCCCTATAAAAAGAGGCACTGCTACTTTCCGGCCTCCGCATAGATTCCCAGCAGGCGCAGGTACTCGGTCTTCTCGTTCAGCTTGGCCATGAGGCTGGCGACCGTTGACGAAGGCTGGGTGCCAAGGCCCTTGAGCTCCACGTCCACGTAGAACCAGTACTTCCATGGCTCGCCCTCGATGGGCCGGGACTCCAGCCGGGTCAGGTTCAGCTTGCATTCGTTGAAAATCCCCAGGACGCTGTAGAGGGCGCCCGGCTCGTTCTTGGTCTTGATGATGAAGCTCGCCACGTTGGGGGCAATGTTGACCTCGCCGGAGATGCCCCTGCCGTCGGCGGAGTTGGACTGGATGACCACAAAGCGGGTGAAGTTGCCCGGATCGTCCTCGATGTCCTCGGCGAGCACGTCCAGCTTGTAGAGGGGGGCGTTGAGCGGGCTTGCGACCGCGGCGTTCTCCTTGGAGCCGCTCCGGGCCACGAACTCGGCGGCGGTCGCGGTGGACAGGGACTCCACCTGGGTCCAGCCGGCGTGCGCGTCCAGGAACTTCTTGCTCTGGCTCAGGGCCTGGGGGTGCGAGTAGACCTGCTTCACGTCGGCCAGGCTTGCCCCCTTAACGCCCAGCAGGGCATGGCGGATGTTCAGCGTCACCGCCCCGACGATGCTCACGTCCTCGAAGCGGGTGAAGTTGTCGTAGTTCTGGTAGACCGAGCCGGCGAGGGAGTTCTCAATGGGGACCATGCCGTAGTCCGCCTTGCCGTCGATGACGGACTGGAAGATTTCGGCGAAGGAGTCCACCGGGGAACTCTCGCAGTCGGCCGCGTCGAAGTAGCGGGAGATCGCCTGCTCCGCGTAGGCCCCCCGCTTGCCGGAGTAGGCGACGACAACCTTCCCCTTGCGCCTGCCGCCTTCCTGCAGGCGGACGACGGAGGGCAGCTCCTGGCGGATGTGGGCGACCGCCTTGCCCATCACCGGGGCCAGGGCCTCCACGTCGTGCATCATCTTATCAAACTGCTCGGGCATCATGGACTGGGCGCCGTCGACGAGGGCCTTTCCGGGGTCGTGGTGCACCTCCACCATCAGGCCGTCTGCACCGGCGGCGATGGCGGCGAGGCCCATGGCCCCGACCTTGTCGCGGGTCAGCACCGTATGGCTGGGATCGACGATGATGGGCAGGTGGGTCAGCTGGCGCAGGACGGGGACCGCCGACAGGTCCAGGGTGTTGCGGGTCGCCTTCTCAAAGGTGCGGATACCCCGCTCGCAGAGGATGACCGAGTCCGTCCCGCTGGAAAGCAGGTACTCCGCGGACATCAGAAGCTCCTCCAGGGTCGCCGAATAGCTGCGGCGCAGGATGACGGGCTTGCCGGTCGCGCCGACCGCCTTGAGCAGGTCAAAGTCCTGCATGGTCCGGGCGCCGATCTGGAAGACGTCCACGTAGTCCCGCATCAAGGGGATATGGTTGATGGAAACAAGCTCCGTCACGATGGGAAGGCCGTACTTTTCGCCCGCCTCCTTGAGGTACTTGAGCCCCTCCTCGCCCAGGCCCTGGAAGTTGTAGGGGGACGAGTTCGGCTCGTAGGCGCCGCCCCGCAGCATGACCGCCCCGCTCGCGGCGACGGAGCCCGCCACCTCCATGACCTGCTCCCGGCTTTCCACCGCGCGGGGGCCTGCGATGACGGCGACCCGCTGGCCGCCGATCCGTATCTTTTGCCCGCGTCCGTTGGGGACCTCCACGATCGTGTCCTCCCGCTTGAACTCCCGGCTCGCCAGCTTGTAGGGCTTGCTGATGGGGATGACCTGGGCGACCCCCGGCATGGCCTCCACCTCGCGGCGGTCCACGGACAGCTTGCCGACGGCGGCGATGACCGTGTCCTCCTCGCCGACAATCTCATTGAGCTTGAACTGCTTGCCAGTCAGGAAGCCTTCAACCGCCTCGCGCTCTGCGGCGCTGATACCCTTCTTTAATACTACGACCATATGCGGATTATATCCAATAGAGCCTTCAATTTCAACAGACGCTTTGTTATAATCCGAGCAGACCTTGGGTAAGCCCCCGGCAAACCCGAGACAGACTCTGGGCAGGCCCGGAAAAAAAACGAGACGGGTCTGTTGAAAGTCCCCACACAGGAAGGGCCTTTCCGCAAAAAAAAACCGGGTCCCCCGAAGGGAACCCGGCGACCGCAGGCCGGCAGAGCAGCCGCCTACGGGGATAGATTACATGTTAGGGATTAGGGTTTGTAGGATCCAGACGCAACGTAAACGGATAAGAATAATCATCACCATCATATCCAACACCGATGACAGTAACTTTATACGATCCATTAGGAAGTTCTCCTTTCTCTATCGTATAGCTATTACCACTGAAGTCTTTCAACATGACCAGGCTTTCCTCTGGTCCCTGGGTTACCTTAATCTTATAGGCATTGAAACGTGGCGGATCTTGCTCCGTAATGGTAATAACAACATCCGTGGCTGTGTCAGCCAGACAGGTTCCATTGTCGACGTCTAGAGCAGGAACAGTCGTCACCTTTAAGTCTTGACGAGCGCGAAGCTCCGCTATAAGTTCATTAGACGGGAATTTCGCCGTGTAGGTGCCAGCCGTAAAGCCTGTCGGAGCAACATCTGGATCTGTTCCATCATACACGGTAGTACCATCAGCATATATCCAACCCTGGCAGTCCAACTCGCCCGAGCCATAGGGCTTTTTCACTTTATCAAGATCAATCAAATCAACGTTACCCGTCTCGTACGTAGTCCACTCATAATACGTTCCCGTATGGTCTTCAGTGCCATCATTATAGATACCACCGTTCAAATCGTATGTCCGCATGAGCTGGTTAATATGCATACTAGCAGTATCCGTAGCAACACCAGGAACTTTGAATCCACCAGTACAGCCAGCAGGTGCTGTATCTGTTGCTGCTGGAGCAACCCGCTCAGCGGGATCTGACTCACGGCCACGGGCAGACTTCGCCTTTATCTTCGCCTCGTACTGATGGTTCGCCCACAGGCTGACCGTATACTGGTTAGACCAGGCATGCAGTTCTCCTGCCACACGGTTCGCAAAGTCCGTGTCGCCTGGGAGAGAGTTCGGGAAATGCTGTTTTGGAGAGGTGGCAGATTCCGTGCCATCTGCATTAAGTTCTACGAGTTCCAGCTCAAAGTAGGTCGCATTCCAAGAAGGTGAGGGATCCCATGTGAAGGTTACATTGTAGCTGCCATTCGACTTCCTTGAACCGTCAACCAGCCATGCCATGAATTTCTCAGGTTTCGCAACGAAATCCTGATCCTCAATTGCAAGATCAGTTTTCGTTGCACACAAGCCAGAATCGACAATCGTAAGGTCGCTGTACTGATAAAGGAGCGTCGTACCGTCTTCAGCATACACGCGGAACATAAAGACGTACTCTCCCGGAGGACAGTCATAAGAAGTGCTCTTGTCC
>JAILON010000091.1 GCA_024690865.1 Treponema sp.
ATGATCCGGATATTGCAGAACATGTCGATGAACAATTTCCTGACGGCATGTTCAGATTTGAAAAAAGACTGTGACATATTAGAGGATACAGTGATATGATCTTGCCGTAGGGATGCAATTTCGTATGGATAATATGGGGGAACAAGTAGCATGCAGCTGACAGGAACGACTATACAGGAGCGGATGGCCTCTGCCATTGCCTTTGCCAAGGCGCACCGCAGTCACGAATACGACTGCGATAAGACTGCCGGAATTTACCGCATGGCGGGCGTGCTGTTCACCGAGGCCGCCGAGAAGTTCTGGCGAGAATGGTACGGCGTGTGGGACTGCATTGACTTTTATCCCGACAGGCCCAACGTCGTGAATAGCGATGGGGAACACCACATAGAGCGCATTGACTTTTATTTTTCTCTTGTTGAGGATGCGGAGAAACTTGAAGTTGACTACACGCCTGAAAGCTATCTCGGCTGGCCTGATAGTGCAGGAATGATTAGGAAAAAATACGGCGACGACACCGTTCCCGTTGCGGAGGGTGGGTATTATTATCCAAGCGACATCTGGGTGTGTTCGGATGGAAGAATCATTTCCGTGCTTCCCGAGGATTTTGAGGAGATTGGTGACGAGCATGTGTGGAAGTCGCTCGACGAGTTCCTCTGCTTTGTATTGGAAGACGAACATCCGGCACGGATAGAGAAAGTTCTGGCGCGCAAGGAGCTTGAAGGCTCTCTGGACGAAAACGTCTCCGCCGCCATCGCCTTTGCCAAGTCGCACGGAGGATTCAGGCTCTGCCGAATGACAAGTGCTGCGGCACGGTGCGACCCGATAGACATACGCAGAATAGCCGCCTTGGAAGAGAGTGCCAGCGGCAAAGTTGCGGACGGCGAGCTTTCCGCCTTGCTGCTCCAAGTATTGAAGGAACAAACGCCCAAATGGTACGATGGCATTATGCCGCCCGGAAGAATCTGGTGCGTGGAAGAATAGGGGAGGGCATCCAATGGAGCTTCGGCACGGAAGGCACGGAAAAACTGCCGATAATAGTAAACAGGGGGAACTGACATGCAGCTGACAGGAACAGAAGAGGAGCGGATAGCCACCGCCATCGCATTTGCCAAGGCACACCGCAGCCACGAATACGCCTGGGAGAAAATTGCCGAAACCTACCGCAAGGCCGGGGTGCCCTTTACGCCCGCCGCCGAAAAGTTCTGCCGGGAATGGGACGGTGTGTTTGACCGCGTAAACATGTATCCAGACCGCCCCAACGTCGTGATGGATGACGGAACTCATTATCTTATTGATATTGATTTTTCCTTCAATCTTCTTTCTAACAGCGAACATGTGCATGACCCCGTGGACAACGTTAAGGTCTGGTGCGACGCTGACTATATGAGCCGCGACGGAGACGGCTGCTCTAAAAGGTGTGCGGAGAGCATTGAATACATACGGCAGGACTATGGGGCTGACACTGTTCCCGTGGCGGCAGGCGGATGGTATTACCCTGATATTGTCTGTGTATGTCCCGACGGTAAAATAGTTGCCTATCTCCCTGAAGAAGGCAATGATCAGGTTTTTGACAGCCTTGAAGAGTTTTTACATCTTCATATAGGCGGACACGGCTTGAGCCGCATAGAGGTCGTCCGGGACGAGGAGAAACTTGAAGGCACTATGGACGAGCGCATTGCCGCCGCCATCGCATTCGCAAAGGCTCACGGTGGATTTGAACACTGCCGGCTTTTTGCTGAGATGTACAACAGAGCCCCTCTGGATTTGAGCCGCATACGCGAACAGGAAAACCGTACTGGAGGCAGTGCTTCTGGCACGGGCAGTTCTGACGGCAACAGCGCTGACAACAGCATCGCCGCCCTGCTGCTTGAAATACTGGAAGAAGCAACGCCGAACTGGTATCACGAGACAACCTTGCCGTGCAAGATAGCGTTTGTGGAAGAATGAACCAATACCAAGGAGCATTACATGGGGAATGAAAATAAGTCCATCAACACTGGCGCATTTACCGAAGACGAGAAAAAATTCCTCGCGGTGTTCATCACATGGTTTGCCGATTATAATATGTATGCCTACAACCATTCTGTTCATGCGAAGGCAATCGAGATTCTTTTGCCCGAAAGTGGCGGTACGCTTGAATCCCTCGTAGGAAAAGGCATTGTCAAATCAGAATACGGCAGCAAGTATTATGCTCTTCCGCTGGAAAATGCCAACGGATTGCGAAAGCAGATAGATGTCCATACGTATGACTATTCGCACTATTTGCAGACCATAAAGGATGTTTTTGCCGATTCGTCGAAAGACGAGTTCCGTCAGGAATATTCGGAATGTATCACATACAGCTTTTTTGTCTAGGGCATTTGCAAGGACGTTGATTTGTTTACGGAATTCTGCAATTCAATTTGGAAACACAGGATTGCGATGTACGGTACTCCCTGGCCTGCGAAGATACTGGAATCTATGGAGCAGCTTGCTGCACCCCGTCAGCTGGTGAAACTGCTTCATGCCGAAGGAAATATGGAAGATTACAGGCAAGAGTTTGAAGACGCACAAGTGGATTACAGAAGGGCACTGGAAGTAATAGACACAATGCAGCTGACCGAGGAGCTTTTGTCTGAAAAAGCCCTTATCCACAACGAGCTTGCAGAATATGAAGAAGATAATGACCTGGCAAAAAAGTACTATCTGGAAGCGGTGGAAATTGACCGCAGTCTGCTGCCAACCACAGAGAACAGGCTCAACCTGGCGCGAGACATTCACAACCTCGCAATGGAAGAGCGTTTCTGGCTAAAAGACTTTGAATCCGCCAGGAAGCATTTTCTTGAAGCGTTGGAAATAAAGCACAATCTGCCTCAAACGCCGAATGTCCTGCACAGTGTCGCCTTGACCTTTTACAGCATGGGATGTTTTGAAAAGCAGGACCTTGGCGAGAAAGCCACCGCCGTAAAGCATTTTCGGGAGGCATTGGATATATTCCGCAGGTGTAACGATGAGTTTAACGAAGGCGGCATTATACAACACATCGAAGAGCAGCTGGCGGAGCTGAATGAGCAATGATCAGGGAGGAGTGAGGAAAAAATGACCGAATTGGCATTGCAGCGGCTTAAGGCCGCAGGCTGGACACCCGGACGGAAGGTTGACATCACGCCGATTGAGGAGGCCTACGCCGATGCGGGAATGCACATGCCGGACAAGCTGCGGGAGTTCTTTACCGAGTTCGGGCTTCTGACTTTTTCTTGGGGAAAGAAAGAGGACATGACCGACGAGTTCCATAGCATTAACCCGTGCGTGGATTTCAAGAACTGGACAAAGGAGGAATTTGAACATTTTTTTGATGATTACGAGATTTACGGTACGGCATATCCTGTCGGCTGGGCTTTTCGCAGCAACATGACCATCTATTACCACGACGACGGCAACTTCTACCTGTTCATGAGCCCCGATCCGCTTATCCGCTGCGACAATACTGCAGAAGGTTTTCTTGACGGTCTGCTTGGCGGTGACGGAAAGGACTGGGAATATATTGACGATTGAAAGGTATGAGCAACATGGACAAGCGTTTTGAAAACATCACGATGACCGGCCGCATGTGCTACATCTTCATGTGCATAGAGCGCTATCTCCTTGCCCTCTATTCAGACCGCGACTGGACACTCGTCGCCAGAAAGATGTGGCAGTGGATGTCATACCCCTATTGGGCAGATGACGGATGGTATGAGTATGGCGGAATAACTCCCAATCGCGTCCTAAAATATAAAGATTACGATGATATGAAAAAGCACGACGGTCTTTCCATCGTCAGCCGTGAAGAATACGACCAGGCCCGGAAAAACTGTCGATAATACTCAAGGGGAACAAGTAGCATGCAGCTCACAATCTTGCAGGAAGTACTGCCGAAATGGTATCATGAGACTGCCTTGCCGTGCAGGATAGAGTTTGCGGAAGAATAGGGAGAAGTACATAACATGACTGAACTGACATTGCAGCGACTCAAGTCCTCGGGCTGGGCACACGGACGGAAGGTTGACATCACGCCGATAGAGGAAGCCTATGCGGACGCGGGAATGCAAATCCCGGACAAGCTGCGGGAGTTCTTTGAGAAGTTCGGTCTGCTCGGGATTGAATACGACAGGGGGCCAAACTGTGGTATGGAAAACCATCACTTGGATCCCCGTGTGGATTTCCTCAATTACGAAAAGGATGATTACGAAAACTTTTTCGGCGTTTGGGGAGTTCCCGGAGCGGTGTTCCCTGTGGGCTTCGCCTGCCGCTAGCTGTTGGCACGACGATGAATGCGATGCATATATCAGCATCATGCCCGAACTGGTGATGACGGGTTACAAAACTGAAGGCTATGAGACCTCCCCAGACTACAACGATGAAGTCGGTGACAAGCAGACTGTCGGCGCAATCAATGAAATTGAAGGCATTCTGAAAATACCTGGACTTTCAGCACCGGCTTCAAAGCGGGGGATTCAACGTATTATACTACTACTGCGACATCAACCTACTCCATCACATCCGGTGATTTCACGAGCGGTAAAATGAGCATGGTGTGGCCTGCGCTGTCGGGACAAGCTTCCCAGAACTTTAGCGGTGATGATCCCTATACAGGCGACGTCGTAATCACTGGCGGCAAGTTC
>JAILON010000107.1 GCA_024690865.1 Treponema sp.
CCGAACAGGGGCATGAGGACCGCATACAGGGGGATGAAAATGGGGACATAGCCCAGCATCGCAAAGACCATGAGCACCACGAAATAAATCGCCGTGAAGATACCGACGTTAATCAAATCCTTTCCGTTCAACTTTTTTGAACTGTCCATGAGAGACTCCTTTTATTAGCCCTACACAACCATTATTATAAATCTATCACAAATAAAAGATTTCCGCAACACGCTCAAACAGACAGGGAACTGCTGATCAGGCAGGGGGCGGCCCCAACTCCGCCCCCCCTGCTGTTTTTATGCCGTCGGCTCAATCAGCAGCGGATCCGAGCATGCCTCGCGATAGCTGCCAAGGCTCTTGTTCCGCCCCAAATAGTTGCTGCGAACGAGAAGGCTGTAGCTACGGCCACCCTCCAAACTATCCGGCATGAAGAACTCCAGTTCACCCTGCCTGTTCCTCAAAATCCTGTCCAGCGGAACCTGGACATACTGACTCCTGTCGCTGACAGGAACTCCGTCATCCCCGATAGGACAGAAGAACAGACCGCCCTCCTCGCCAGCAATCTTGAGCCTGCTGCCCCGGACAAGGGCGACCTTGCCCGCACTCAGACGCATCATATTCTCGGAATCAAGGCTTGACCGGCCCGTATACAGGTCAACAATCGATTCCATCTTGGGACCACTTTCAGAGAAGCTCGCACCACTTATCTGCACGGAGGAAACCGCTTCGATAGAAGTCTTTGACGGCGTGAACGCGGGCTGGAGGGTCATGAGCGACATGGCCGACTCCCTGCTGTCGGCAGAACCGGAGGCACGTATA
Source organism: Treponema sp. (assembly GCA_024690865.1). Taxonomy (GTDB): domain Bacteria; phylum Spirochaetota; class Spirochaetia; order Treponematales; family Treponemataceae; genus Treponema_D. Next base: position 811 of record JAILON010000107.1, read on the forward strand.
TACATCGTTCCCAGGTCCATCATATTGACCGACTCCCCGCTGCCCAGTGCGGCAACAACTTCCTTTTTGTAGAGGCCGATAACCGCCTTGACAGTAAGGTCATCAAGGCCGACTCCCCGCTCGTGGATCCGGGCGATGATAATATCGTCGTTTATCGTCCTGCGTTCAAAACGGGCAAGATACTTGCCGCCGCCCCCGCTCAGCTGATTCTTGTACAGAAAGATGTTTCCCTTACCAACCTTGCTCTCGTTAAAGTCAATTTTCGTAACTTCCATAATAAACTCCTTATACGTATTAATCCTAGGGCATACACCGAAGGTGTTTTTTACAACACGAATCATTCTCCCGGGAACGAATGACACGTATTGATGTCTATATAATACGCATAAACGGGCAGCTTTTTTTGTAGATTTTTGTCCACAAGATTGATGAAATTTTAATAATGCTCCCCTTATTTTGCTGGCATTGTAATCACTTTCACTTGCTTTTTCGGTGGCATTTTTATCACTTTCTCCTTGTTTTTCGATGCCATTTTTGTCACTCTCACTTGTTATGCGATAAAGAAGGCCCTTTCCTAAAAGCAGGCACAGGACAGCCTGGGCGTGCCCGAGATGCGTCCGAGGCGACCAGCTCAACCGGGGAACTGCAAAACAAGAGCTGTTTGCAAGCGGAGCAGATTTCCGCTCGTACAGGAAATAAATTCGGGAGGAACGCAGAAGTAAATTCGGGAGGAATGCAAAAAAAAATCGGGAGGAACGCAGAAGTAAATTCGAGAGGAACGCGGAAAAAATTCGAGCGTATCTTGAATTTTTTCCGAGCGTCAAGGACGGGCGTTCCTCATGATGTTCCTTTCTAGAAGCTGGACACGTTCCAGGAAACCGTGCGGAGGATATCTCCAAAGACACCGGCGGCGGTCACGCCTGCGCCCGCCCCGTAACCGCGGATGGTCAGCGGGATGGGATTGTAGCGGGTCGTGTGGAAGACGAAGGCGTTCTCTCCGCCCTTCACCGCATAGAGCGGATCGTCCGGTCCGACCTCAAGCATGCCGACGGAAACCTTTCCCTTCTGGATGCTCGCCCCCATGCGTAGGACCTTGCCTTCCTTCTTGAGGGCGGCCATCTTGTCTGCGAAATAGGAGTCCAGCTGGGGCAGACGTTCGATGAACTCTTCGGTCGTCCCCTCTATGTCGAAGCCTTCTGGGAAGATGGAGTTCATCTGTATGTCCGAAAGCTCCAGCGACATGCCGGCCTCGCGCGCGATGATGAGGGCCTTGCGGGCAACGTCCGTCCCCTTCAAATCGTCGCGGGGATCGGGTTCGGTAAAGCGCTTGTCCTTGGCCTCCAGCACCGCCTTGCTGAAGCTCACGCCCTCGTCCAGACGGCCAAAGATGTAGCTCAGGGAGCCGGACATGATGCCGTTGAATCCGGTCAGCGAGTCACCGGACTTGAAGAGGTTCTGGAGCGTGTCGATTATCGGCAGGCCCGCACCGACGTTCGTCTCATAGAGGAAGCGGACGTGCATGGCGTTCGCCGTCTCGCGAAGCTGTC
>JAILON010000186.1 GCA_024690865.1 Treponema sp.
GGAAGGAAGCGGAGCGGGCCCTGCGGATTACCTCGGACTGGGCGAACCGGGCCATTGCCGAATGGAAGCGGCAGCAGGCGGAAGGCTACCGGGGCATACTCTTTCCCATCGTGCAGGGGAACTTCTTCGATGACCTGCGCAGGGAGAGCGCGGAATTCGTCAGTTCGCTTGATACGCCGGGGCTGGCAATCGGCGGCCTGAGCGTAGGGGAGCCGCCCGAGGAGTTTGCCCGCCAGCTGCAGTACACGGTGCAGTTCATTACACGGGACAAACCCCGCTACGTCATGGGAATCGGGACGCCCCAGTACATCTTTGAGGCGGTCGCCGACGGAATCGATATGTTTGACTGCGTGCAGCCCACCCGCATTGCCCGCCACGGCCTGTATTTCACCCGGAAGGGCATGCTCTCCATAAAGCAGAAGCGCTTTGAGAAAGACTGGGGCCCGGTAGATCCGGAATGCCGGTGTCCCGTCTGCCGGACTTACTCCCGTGCCTACCTGCGGCATATATTCCGGGAGCAGGAGATATTGTCGTCCATGCTTGCCAGTTACCACAACCTCTACTTCTTGCACGACATGATGAATGGCATCCGCTCTGCCATTGCCGCTGACCGCTTTGCGCAGTTCCGCGCGGACTTCCTCGCCGCCTTCGAGTCCGGCGACGTGTAGTCGAACCTGACGGTGTTTAGTCGGGGCCGGGGAGCTGTCGCATCTGTTTTCACTCACCTGTATTCACTTGACGCTATACCGTAGAATGCGTATTATAGAGACTCTTCTCAAAACTTCCCTTTGGCGGTTTTGAAAGTGAGGGTGGGGTGTTTCCCCTGCTGGAATTGTTCCCGCCTTCCGATAACAAGAAAAATAAGGATGTAAAATGAAAACAAGGATGTTTCCGGCGCTTTTGGCGGCGGTGTTTGCGGCAGTGTCCCTGATGGCCTGTATCAATGGCAGTGATGATGACGAAGACAGCGAAAGCATGTCATATAGGGTGAAAGGAAGCAGTACGGGCTCGTCTTCCTCTGTGACGGGAAGCAGCGGGACTGGTTCTGATGGCGGGATTGGTTCTGGCAGCGGACCGACGCCAAGAACGGTTACGACAGTCTTTGTCGGGATGAATGTCGGGACGTCTGTGACGTTCTCGATGGGATGCGACCAGACGGGCCGCGGAAGGGACTGTGATAAAGAGATGCCGGCGCACAGCGTGACGCTGACCCGGAATTTTTCCATCTGCGACCACGAGGTGACGCAGGCGGAATACACGGCGGTGATGGGGGTGAACCCCAGTAAATACACCGGTGATGAGACCCTGCCGGTGGAGAAGGTCAGCTGGTACGATGCGCTCGTCTACTGCAACAGGCGGAGCATGACGGAAGGGCTCACCCCCTGCTATACGATAAGCGGGAGTACGGACCCGGCAGACTGGGGTCCTGTACCGGCATCGAGCAGTGCAGCCTGGAATGGTGTGGCCTGCGATTTCGATGCAAACGGCTACCGGCTGCCGACCGAGGCGGAATGGGAATATGCTGCCCGTGCGGGCAATACGGCGACAGATTCGATGGTGTGGAGCGGAACGACGGTAGAAAGTTTACTCGGCGACTACACATGGTATTCCGGCAACAGCACGAGTAACGGCAGCAGAACGACGCATCCGGTCAAGAGTAAGCAGCCGAATGCGAAGGGGCTGTATGACATGAGCGGGAACGTCGAGGAATGGTGCTGGGACCGGTATGATTCCAATTACTATAGCATATGTAATCTGGCAGGTGATGTGGAAAATCCTGTGGGTGCTTCTTCAGGTTCAGGCCATATTGTCCGGGGTGGGAGCATCCAGCGTGGTGTAAACTTGTGTTCCGTTTCTTTTCGGACCTCTTATGTTCCAGAGAAACACATAGCCGTCGTTGGCTTCCGCGTGTGCCGTACTGCTGAATAACGGTCAGCACCCAAATCCGCAGGATTCCCGACCTTGACGGCTGCTTGACGACAGGAAAGGGGCTTTCGGATGCAAGGCGGACAAACAGTTCCCAAGTCCTGCAGGATGCACGTATAGGTATGGATATAAGGGCTGCTGTTTTTCTGCCGGCAATGACAGCTTCAGTGCCATTGTTGGCAGTGCCGCCATTTTGTGCTATACCAACCGTATGGCTAAGGTTTTGATTGTAGAGGACGACGAGGGCATCAGCGACTTCGTGAACCTGGAGCTCAAGCACGAAGGCTATGAGACCGCTGTCGCAGATACGGGGCGCAAGGCACTGGATTTGTATGAAAGCTTCAATCCCGATTTACTGCTTCTGGACATCATGCTGCCGGAGCTTTCTGGCCTTGAGGTCCTGCGCCGCATACGCAAGACGTCGGACGTTCCGGTGATACTGCTGACTGCCCGGGGTGAGACCTACGACAAGGTGAACGGGCTCAATGCGGGCGCTGACGACTACCTGCCCAAGCCCTTTGAGATTGAAGAACTGCTTGCACGGATGGGGGCCGTCCTGCGCCGCAGCGAGCGAAAGGATGCGGGCGGGCAGGAACTGAAAAACCGCGATATAGAGATGCAGCCCCTTTCCATGAAGGTGCTTGTTGCCGGGCAGGAGCTGAACCTGTCCAAGACCGAGTTCCTCATGCTCAAGAACTTTCTGGAACACAAGAACGAGGCGCTGTCCCGCGACCAGATTATCAGTGCGGTCTGGGTGAAGGACCACTATATAGACGAGAACAACGTGGATGTCTATGTGGGTTACCTCCGTGCAAAGATTGACCAGCCGCTCAAGGCCGAATACATCAGGACGGTGCGCGGCGTGGGTTACATGATGGTCTAGCGGGGCTCCTGCGGTGATTCAGCGCATCATTGCGGCAGGCAGGTCCCTGCTTTCGGGACAGGACCTGTTCCTCATCTGTTTCCTGCTTTTTCTTCTCGTCTATCTTGTAATCGGAATCCTCATAGGGCTACTTATCCAGCGGCTCCGTGACCAGTCGCTCATACGGCGGGAGCGGGAGGATGCCGTGAGGCGCAGCAGGTCAGTGCTGGCGGGTCTTTCCGGGGAACAGCTTGCTCCCTTCCTGCCGGGTTTTCCCTGCGGGGCCGGGGACGTACGCTTTGTCGGCAAGCCCGTGGACTACGTTGCGTTTCCGGGAATGGCGGAAGGGAAAGAAATAAAAGAAGTGGTTTTCATCGAGGTCAAGACCGGCTCTGCTGCTTTGTCCCGGCGCGAGAAGGAAATAAAGGCCGCCGTCAAGGCTGGCCGTGTCCGCTGGGCTGAGTGGCGGGCAGGGGAGTAGGGGCAGGGCCGGGGCCGTGGCTAGGCCCGGGCAAAGCCCGTGGCTGCAGCCCCGCCGCTACCACTTGCCGGATGCCCCGCCGCCGGACGTGCGGCCGCCCCCTCCTGACCGGTGGGAGCTGGACGAGTGGCTGGAACTGGAGGAGTGCGAGCTGGACGAGCGGTAGCTTGATGATGAATACGAGCTTCTGGACGAATACGAGTACGAGCTGCCGGAATATGACGAGCCGCCGCCTGTATATTTGGGCTTGATGATTCCAACTACTTCCAGAATGTCTTTTATCCGTCCTATGATGGCCTTCCCGACAAAAAACATGAGCAGAAAGAAAATCGCTGCGCCGCCGAGAATTTCGTACCACTTGGCATCTTCTGCTTCTCCGCCCGACCGGGACACCGTGACGAGCGAGTCGTCCTGCGTGATGATGCCCGCCATGTTGTGGACCGCGCTGATGACGCCTTTTCCCTGTGTTCCCCCGCGGAAGGCGGGAACCAGCACGTCGTCGATAATCCGCTTGCACAATATGTCCGTCAGCACGCCTTCCGTGCCGTCGCCGGTCGTGATGTCCAAGTCGTGCGTGTCCATCACGATTGTCAGCAGTGCGCCGTTGTCCACGCCCTTCTGCCCCAGCTGCCACTTTTCGAAGTGGCGGACGGCAAAGTCA
>JAILON010000046.1 GCA_024690865.1 Treponema sp.
ACACTGACGGACTGGCCGACTACTACAAGAAGACCCTGCCTGAGATCCTCAAGGTTGATGTCGAGGGTTGGAAGAAGGAAGTCAAGGACGTCCGTGAGAACCACTATCCCAAGTTCGGCAAGCACCTCCCCAAGAAACTCAGTGCTTGTCTGGACGATCTTGAGAAGAGGCTCAACGCTTAGATTCAGGTCCGCGAGCTTCTGCGCAGTCGGAAGCTCGGTAAGCTTGCCGTAAGGCAAGCAAATAAAAAGGCCCGTCCGGGGATTTCCTCGGGCGGGCTTTTTGTTTGTTTCATGACTGCCGGGCGGCCAGATGTCTTTGATGCCCCTGTTTCTGGGCTGTTCCTATCCACGACCCTGACTGACGACTTGGTCGCCTTGTCTTGCCCGGCGCCAGCCCGTAAGCTACTTCTTCAACTTCGCGAAGAGCCTGCGCACCAGCCCGATTTTACCGAAGCAGAGCCAGTAGAGCAGGGCGAGAATCAGGACAATCGGGATTCCGAAGAGCACAACGTAGATGATGACAAAGAAGAGCCCGACGACGAAGTAGACGATGTTGCCCCACAGGTCGTTGAACTTGCCGCCGATGTCCGGCATGGTGAAGCCTTCGTCCGTGTGATTTGCCTTGAGCCGCGCGAATACCGTTATCTCGCTGAAGCTTATCTGCGCCGCCAGACGGTTCAGCTGCCCCTGCATGGACTCAAGGTCGGCCGTCACGTCGTTCAGCTTGCTTTCTATTTCCAGCATATCCTTGATGTCCTTGGCCGACTTCAGGTAGTTTTCCAGCCGGTCCTGCATGATCCGCTTGCTTTCCAGCCGGGACTTGAGGTCGTAGTAACGGTCAGTCACGTCCTTGCTGCCCATATTCTTACTCGTCACCTTGCCGAATGAGTTTGTCTCGCCCATCGCCTCCTCAAAGCGCTCGCTGGGGATTTTGACGGTGAAGGTCGCGTTGCTGTTGCTTTCGTCGGAGCTTGCGATGTAGCCGCCGTATTTCTTTACCCAGCTTTCCACACCAGCCTTCACCTCGGCAAGGCTCTGCACTTCCAGGCGGACATTCCCGGTCTTGATGAGCTTGCGTTCGTAGGCCGACACTGTGCTGGAGGAAGCTGCCTGCTGAGGTGCCGGTTCGGGGACGGGGGCTTCCGGCGCCATTGCCTTGGCCTCCTTGTTGGCCATGACGTACTCCGCGTCGTCAAAGTCCATCTCCTCATCCGCCATATCCATCGAGGCGAAGCTGGCCGATGACGCCCCGTAGGCCGCCTCTTTCTTTGCGCCACATGAAGCGAGCGAAAGCCCTGCCAGGGCGAGGGCAGCCGCGGCTAGCACGAAGGCGCACTGTGAACGATGTATCTTCTTCATGGAAAACTCCTTTTCGCTGTGTTTTTTCTTGAACCCGTTGAAACAGCCTCTCTTTCGTATAACAGCGCGGAAGCCCGTTCGTTACGCGGCAAGCCGCAAAGGGGAAGGGCTGCACAGGAGGACGTCCAATTTCTGAAGCGGCGCGAACTGCCTGTCCGGCGCGAACTGCCAGCCCGGCGCGCAAGGTCCTTGACAAGTTTACTTTGCATGAGTATGATGAAGATGCTTGCACAGTATACTTGGCAAGACAAACTGATACAAAGGAGCCGATATGACTTTACGGCAATTCAGGCATTTTACGCTTACGGTCGCCCTCTTGGCCTTTCCGGTCACCATCTGGTACTTCTCGCCCTACCTCATCATCATGGCTGCCATGCAGCACGTCATCAACGGGAGCTTCATCGTCTTTACCCTGATGTTCCTCCTGGGAATCTTCTTCGGCAGGCTCTGGTGCGGTTACCTTTGCCCGACGGGCGGCATGTCGGACTGCTTCGCCCGCTTCTCGCCCAAGGAGCCCAAGCAGGGCTGGCGGAACTACATCAAGTACGGCATCTGGCTCGTGTGGCTTTCTGGCGTGGTCGTCTGCCACGTGCTCGGGAAGGGAGAGTATACGATACAGCCCTTCTTTATGACCGAGCACGGCATCTCGGTCTCAAACATCTACTGCTATATCATCTACTACGGCATCATCCTGCTCTTTTTGATTCCCGCACTCGTGCACGGAAAGCGGGCGACCTGCCACTACATCTGCTGGATGGCCCCCTTCATGGCTACGGGCTACTGGCTGGGGCGGCTGCTCCATCTTCCGCAGCTGCGCATGCAGGTAAAAAAGGAAGGCTGCGTCTCCTGCGGGAAGTGCCGCAAAGCCTGCCCGATGAGCCTTGATGTGCCTGCCCTCGTGAAGACGGGCGGGATACACAGCTTAAACAGCGCGGAATGCATCCTGTGCGGGGAGTGCGCGTCTGCCTGTGGCGCGGGCGTCCTAGGATATGAATTCGGCATGGCGGGGAAAGCGGGGATGAGCAGATGACGAAAGACGAAATCCTGCAGAAGAGCCGGAGCGAAAACGGCGGAAAGGACATTGAGGATCTGGATGTGCAGCGGTCTGCGGCCTGGGTCGCCTACTTCGGCTCGCTGGGCCTGTGCGTCCTGGTCTCGCTTTTGAGTTGGCTTTTCACGCGGCGGGTCAGCGTGCAGTGTTGGATTGTGTTCTTCGGAATGCTTTGCATCGCGTTTTTCGTTAAATTCGTAAAGCTCAGGAAGCTGCACGAGCTGTTCGTCGCGCTCGGCTATCTGGTGATACTGCTGCTGCTCGTGATTACGTTCGTCCTGGAGCTGACGGGGAAACTCGGCGGCCTCCCGGCAGGGGCGGAACCATGAACGAGTCCCTCGTGCTCAAGAACCACCTCAAGGAGATCCGGGCGGAAAAGAAGCTGTCGCAGGCAGACCTCGCCCAGATGGTCGGCGTCTCGCGGAACACCATCAGCTCCATCGAAACCGGGCAGTTCTGCCCGACTGCGAAGCTCGCCCTCATCCTCTGCGTCGCGCTGGACAAGAAGTTCGAGGATCTGTTCTACTTCTAAACGGATCCACCCTGCCGGGGTGGGTGGCATCGGGTCGACCCGTTGTGTCAGTCGGGCCACCCCTCCGGGGGCCGTCCTGCCTCCCGCTTCCTGCGGCTGGCTTACGCTGCCTGCCTGACAGCGGGCGGGGCTATTGCATTGCATTGTGTCAGGAGGGCCGTCCCGCCGGGGGCCGCCCTGCCCCCGGAACAGCTGGACTTACTTTACCTTGCCTTTCTCCAGCGCGGCGACGGTGAAGATGTTGTCGGCGATGGGCTGATCGTAGCTGACATCGGTCATCTCAAGCGTGGTGCTGCTACCGGTCTGCACGTTGGCTATGACCATCTTGCCGGTAGTCCAGTAGCCGTCCACCTTGCGGATGTTCGAGCAGGTGAGCGTGCGCTGCAGCTTGTCCTGCCTGTCGTACATCTCGGCCTTGTAGCTGACGTAGCTGTCCTTGGAGTACCAGACGATGCGGCGGGGGTTCTTCTTGTCCTTGTCCTTGGCGATGCACTCCACCTTCCAGCAGGGCTCGCTTCCGACGTTCTCCTCGCCCAGCAGATTGTAAGTGTATTTCTCAAGGTCGGTGCCCTCCATGTCCTCGTAGGTGAAGTCCGTTCCCATGAAGTCGTCGCCCTTGGACGAGCCGGATATGCGGCGTACTTTCTTCATGGCGGGCATGTAGAGCCAGCTGTCCGTGTCCTTGTCAGCGTCGTCGTAGTCGAACATCAGGTAGGACACGCCCGACACGTCCTTGGGCTGGGTGAACGAGAGGACGGACTTCTTTGTGTCGCCGAAGTCCTTGCTGCGCATGATTATCTGGCGGACGCGCTTGCTCCCCTTCTTGTTCAGCAGTGTCATGGTGGCGGTGTAGGCGGAAGTGTTGCCTTCCGGGACCTCGTCCGCCTTCTTGGCGATGTCGTAGCCGGTCAGCTCCTGTGCGAAGAGTGCCTGCGATGAGGCGCACAGGGCGAGGATCGCCAGCGCCTTGGAAAATCCCTTGAATACGTTTACTGCTTTCATTTTGTTCCTCCGTAATACTATCTCTTGTCTATCTATATAACAACCTTCCCTGCGGAAGGTTGCATACCGCTTACTTTTTCTGGCTGCCGTCCGGCCTGTCCTTGCCGAAGGGCTTGGTCAGGTAAATCAGCACCGGGGTCAGCGTGTAGTCCGCGACGAGCGCGCTTCCCAGGCCGATGATGGAAAGCCATCCCAGCTTGCCGATGCAGGCCATGGGGCTGAATCCGAGGATGATGAAGATGGAGCAGAGGATGACCGTCGTCATGCCCATCGTCTTGCCGATCTCGCGGTAGCTGGAAAGCACCGCCTCCTTGTAGCCCAGGCCCTTCTCGTAGAAGTACTTGATGTGGTTGGTGAAGTGGATCGTGTCGTCAACGGCGATTCCGAGGATCATCGGCATGACGGTCATCGTAATCATGTCCAGCGCCAGGTGCCCGTAGCCCATCACGCCGCCGATCATCAGGACGGGGGCCAGGTTGGGGATCATCGCGATGAGGCCCGTGTGCAGGGAACTGAACGCAATCGCCATCAGGATGAGGATGATGATGAAGGAGCCGATGAAGCTCTTGAGCTCGCCGAACACGATCTTGCCGTTCATCATCGCATAGTTGACCACGTCGCCGACGATGCTGGCCTTCGCATCCGGGAAGATTTCCGCGCTGAATGCCTTTGCATTGTCAAGGTCCTCCACGACCTTCTCCGCATCGTAGCCGTTCATCTCGATGCGGATGTAGGCGGTGGAATAGTCGTCGCTGATCCAGTCGAACAGCTCGTCGCCGCCCGAAATCTCGTAGAGGAACATGATCTGCGTCACCATGTCGTCGTCGTC
>JAILON010000052.1 GCA_024690865.1 Treponema sp.
AGGACCTGAACCTAGCGTGTCTACCAATTCCACCATCCGGGCAAGTGAAAATAGTATATAGAAAACGTTTTGTTTGGTCAAGCCCTCTACAATATTTTTTACGATTTTATGTTGAGAAGGGCGATGACCAGTCCTATCAGGACTGCAATGCTGACGAACAGAAGCCAGGTCGGGACATCGTTTCCTGTACCCGCTCCACGGGATGCGGAGGAAAGTGCGTGGGCTTTCTTTTTTTTCTTTGATTTTTTTGCTTTTTTGTCTTGGAGGAAAGATGGAACCTGTCCCGGTCCATAGATGTCCTCCTGGCTCATTGCGTAGTGGCAACGGGGGCAGCCGTTTTTGAAGTCGTTCTGGCTGCCCATGTAGCCGCAGCTGGGGCAACGGACTGCAGCGAAGAACTTGCCGCAGTGAGGGCAGAAGCGGGCGTTTGCCGCTACTTCCTCACCGCAGTTCTCGCAAAAATACTTCGGTTTTGTGCTTTGTGCCGACATTACTCTGTGCCGAGGTTATCGACGATGTAGTTGTAGATGTACCAGATGCCGTCCCGCTGGCGGACGTAGTAGGTGTAGCGCTTCTTTTCCGTGAAGGTTCCGTTGTTGAAGTACTCCAAGACCTTTACGCTTCCATCCGTCTGGGAATATGTCGTGTTTTCAATTTCGAACCTGTCGGGAATGGCAACTATGTCACTTTCAATCCTCGTCTGCTTGAGGCTGGACTTGAAGGCAAGGATCTGCTTGTTGCGGCCGTCCGCGCTTTCGGCATTGTACCTGCGGCTGCGCGCGGGATCGCGCTTGAGCATCTCTTCGACGTCCATATACAGGAAGTACTGGTCCCAGAGGCTCCTCTGGCGGGCGATTATCGTCTGTTCAACGACTTTGTCCGGGCTGATTGCCTCTGGCTGGAGGATTGCGGCTGTCGTCACTGCCACCGGGATTTCCGTTGAGGAGGCGGCGGAAGAAGAGGGGCGTATCTCCAGGCTCAAGCGGTTTGACGTTATGTAGTCGTAGCGGTTGGAATACAGCTCCGGGTAGAACTTCATGTTGATGTAGTAGATGGATGCGTTGTTTATGTTGATGAAGTCCTTGAGGTTTTCTACGAAGGAATACTCTTCGCCGGCCTCTAAGGCAATCTCACGGAAGTAGACGGTCTGGTTGGTCGTTCGCTTCTTGAGCAGGCTTGAGTTTTCTTCCAGCTTGCTGTTTTTTACGTCCACGGCATCGAAGTCTATGCTGAACCTCCTGTCGTCGGCCAGCTTGAAGCGGAGCGTGTCCGCTCCCGTATTCTTTATCGTGATGTGGATGTTCACGGGGTTGTCGTCTCCGTTCCCCGGATAGTACATGTTTTTATCATAGAATTTTATGGAAACTTTTGCATTCTCGGCGGCCTTTTCCTCCGCTTTGTGGATACTTTCTACGGCGCATATCTGGGCAAGGACCGCTAAAGATGTTATAATGCCTACAAATGTTTTTTTCACTGCTAACTCCCGCCTGTTCACCAGGCTTAGTTAAATTCTTCTTTATACTCAGTTTATCGGAATCCTATGGAAAAAAATTTATCACTAAATAGGCTGGAGCTTTCCAGCCTCATCAGCTCATATCCGCCTTTGGCCGATGCCGTGGCGGCTGTGGCAGGCAGGACGGATCTTGGTCCTATTGATATAAAGGGACTCAAAGGCAGCCTTCCCAGCTTCTTTATATCCTTGTATATGGAACGGATAGGTAGCGTGGCTGGGGAATCCCCTTCTAGAGACTGCATAATCGTTACACCGGGGCAGAAGGAAGGGGACGAATGCGAAAGCGATCTTGAGACTATACTGGGGCAGAATGTGTCCATATACAAATTGCCCTGGTGGGGAACCATGCCCTACAGGAGCGCGGCCCCCAGCTCTTCGGTCTTCGGAGAGAGGGCTGCCTTCTTGGCCCATCTGTCGGTCAGGTCTCCTGCCGGAGGAAAACGGAGGATGTTCATTGTTCCGCAGCGGGCGCTGTTGACCCCGCTGCCACCTCCAGAATATGAGCGGAAGCTCCTGCGAAAGATTTCCAAGGGGCAGACTGTGGACACGCAGATCCTTGCCAAAGACTTGATTTCCTTGGGCTATGTCAGGGTTCCCCGTGTTACGGTTCGGGGAGAGTTTGCCCTTCACGGCGAGGTTCTGGACATCTTCATGCCTGGCGATAGGAACGCATATAGGATACTGTTTGACTTTGATACGATAGAGCACATCAAGGCTTTTGATCCAGAGACGCAGGGAACCAGTTCTAAAAACGAGGAACAGGAAAGCCTGGTCCTGTACCCGATGAAGGAGGTCGTTTGGGATGACGACCTTTGCACCCGGTTGGAAAAAGTCCTTGAGAAGGAGGATAGGGAAGGAATCTCTTCTGAAGACATAGGAAGGGTGGACAGCGGGGATATCCACCTGGGATTAACTGACGAGGGGCGGAAAGAGAAGGAGCGGCTCCTGACTGAACTTTCGGTGAACGGTTGCAGCGAAGGGGAGGAGCTTTTCTATGGAAGCCTCTGGGACAAGAAGTACGGGCTCGCTGACTATATTATGGAAGAAACTCCTGTTTTCTTTATGGAATGGGAACGGCAGGTGAATGCCGTAAAGATGCTTTACAACGAATATACGGCCGCCTATAGGATTGCCCGGCAAAAGATGCCTGTGCTGCGACCAAAAGAGATGGTCCTCGACTTTGAAACTTCCATCCGTTGCATAGCCAATAGTATCTTTTTTCGTACTGTCGGAACAGATGTACTGCAGGAAGAGTTTTCTTTTGCCAGCAGGAAGGAACTTCTGGTCCCAAGCCAGGATTCCCAAAGCTTTTTTGGCAATATCAACTATTTCAAGGAGACGCTGACTTCGCTCAGGCAGGCGGGATATCGCATATTCGTCTTCGCCGACAATCCAAACCAGTCCCTGCGGATTGGCGAGCTGTTGAAGGATTTCATGACGGAAGAGGGGGGCTTCCCCGTCAAAGTCGAACCCCTGTCGCTGACGGCAGGTTTCTCCATAGAAGGGGAGAAAATCCTTGTCGTCCAGGAAAACGAGATTTTTGGCCGCAGGAAAGCTGCTCCTGCTTCCATACGCCGTGCAAAATCACGTGTCATCGACAATTTCGTGGAGCTGAATCCTGGCGACTACGTAGTCCATGCAAACTATGGGATAGGTCTGTTCAAGGGTATAGAACGGGTGAAGTCCCAAGGCACGGAACGCGATTACATAAAGCTTGAGTATGCCGACAAGGACTTCATCTTTGTCCCCATAGAGCAGGTGAACATGGTCCAGCGCTACATTGGCAACGAAGGAAGCCATCCGCAGCTGGACCACATAGGGAGCAAGAGCTGGAAGAACCGCAAGGACAAGGTCCAGAAAAAGGTTGAGGAGATGGCGGAAAAGCTCATCGACCTCTATTCCAAGCGCCAGGCTTCACGGGGATTCCCATTCCCCAGGGATGGGGAGTGGCAGACGGCCTTTGAGGCAGCTTTTCCGTACGAGGACACGCCGGATCAGGTGGAAGCGGCAAAGGAAATCAAGGACGACATGGAGCGGCCCATCCCGATGGACCGCCTGTTGTGCGGTGATGTCGGCTACGGCAAGACCGAGGTGGCAATGAGGGCTGCGTTCAAGGCCGTCATGGGAGGCAAGCAGGTTGCCTTTCTCGCGCCGACGACGATTCTTGCCGACCAGCATTATGAAAGCTGTGTTGAACGGTTCAAGAATTTCCCCGTCCACATTGCCATGCTTTCCCGCTTTGTTGCCCCGGCAGAGCAGAAGAAGATCATTGCGGCCCTAGCCCAGGGGGAGGTGGATATCCTTGTTGGAACCCATAGGATTATACAGAAGGACATCGTTTACAAGGATTTGGGGCTGATGATAATTGACGAGGAGCAGCGGTTCGGAGTCAAGGACAAGGAAAAGCTGAAGACCCTAAAGACAAACATAGACTGTCTGGCGATGAGCGCGACCCCCATTCCCCGGACTCTGCACATGAGCCTGCTGAAGATACGGGATATGTCCCTCCTGACGACTCCACCGCAGAACAGGCAGCCCATAGAAACCTCGATAGAATCCTTTTCGGGAGATAAAATTGCCCGGGCAATCCGCCGCGAAGTCGAGCGGGGGGGGCAGGTGTTCTATTTGCACAATCGGGTTGAAAACCTTCTTGAGACCAGGATAGAGCTGGAAAAGCTTGTGCCTGAGATGCTTATAGAAGTTGCCCATGGCCAGATGTCCAGCGAGGAGTTGGACGACATCTTCCACAGGTTCAAAATGGGGGGCTTCCATGTCCTTGTTGCGACGACAATAATCGAAAACGGAATAGATATTCCCAATGTGAACACAATAATCATTGACCGGGCAGACATGTACGGCGTAAGCCAGCTGTACCAGCTGCGCGGGCGGGTAGGGCGAAGCGACCGCAAGGCGTATGCCTACCTTTTTTACCCAGAAAACAGGGCGCTCAGCGAAGTCGCCATGAGGAGGCTGCAGGTTATCAGTGATTTTACGGAATTGGGATCGGGCTTCAAAATTGCGATGAAGGATATGGAGATACGTGGAGCGGGAAATCTGCTTGGGAGGGATCAGAGCGGAGAGGTCTACGCCGTCGGGTTCGAAATGTATCTCAGCTTGCTCAACGATGCCATCAAGCGGCTGTCTGGGAGTGGCTGGAAGGCACCCGACGAAACACTGCTGGAATTGGAGTACACGGGCTTCATTCCCGACAGTTATATCTCGGATGCGCAGATAAAGATGGAACTGTACAAGAAGATTGCTGCCATCGGCACGCAGGGAGAGCTGGACGCTGTCGAAGGAGAGCTTCAGGACCGCTTTGGACCAGTTCCTGACGAGGTCAACAGCCTCCTGTGCCTTGCAAAGATCAGGATACTCTGCCACAGGCTGTCCATCATCTCTCTCCGCGAGAAGCTGGGCGACGTACGGGTTGAATTTGGAAACGAAGCAAAGGTGAACGTGGACAAGGTCCTGAGCCTTATCAAGAGGAATCCCGGCAGCGTACGGCTGGATTCCCAACATCCCAACCAGCTGCTTCTGAGGACGAACTCAATCGAATTGAATACAAAAAGCGAATTCATCCGGGACAAGTTGGAGCAGTTGGTTGGCTAACGGAGTTTGAATCGTTTGGCAGGAGGCTTGTGCAGTCCAGGCGAAGGCTTGGGCTGCACGTCAATCATCGGGCTCGTCTATAGGGAGCGTATTGAAGTAGATGTAGTACCCGTCGGGATTGTTGGCCTTGTAATCAAAGTAGAACAGTATGTCGTCGTACATCGTGGTACCATGCTCATCCTTGAAGTTGTGGGCCATGTAGAGGGCCTTTCCATTCGAACTCTGCATGAATGTATTTATCAAGGTGTCCGCACTGTAGCCTTTTTCATTGTCTTCTGAATAGGGTCTGCTGCTACGTGTCCATCCATCTGGAATTATTCCTTTCCATTTTGTGTAAAGATCCAGCCTGGCTTCATAGCTGGAATCTGTTGTCAGGGCAGCAGGTTCGTCCGTATCTTCGTCAGAGCCCGCCGCTGAATCATCACATGATGTAAAACAAGAAAGAAATAAGGCGGAAAGGATGGCTATAATGAATACGATGAAAGGCCTTTTCGTAGAAAACATGGTGAGCACCTCTGATTAGGAGTGTAACAAAAAGGGCTGCAATTGTAAAGTGCGAAGGAAAAGCGACCCTGGAGGGATTCTAAAATGGACTGCAGAAACCAAAGGAAATGATGAAAAACAACCTTATGATCACTTAAGATAACTGGGATTCTGTCTACTAAAACCTATCCCCAGATAGCCTTCCTTTCTGCGGAAGGCTGGACAAGCATCCTACAGGACATTATCTTTAAAGTCAAGGCGTCTTGAATGGATTCCCATCAAAAGTCCTATGGCGCTCATATTCGTAATAAGTGCCGAACCTCCATATGAAAGGAATGGCAACGGTATGCCGGCGACCGGCATGATGCCCATGACCATTCCGACATTCAGGCAGAAATGGTAGAAGAACATCCCCAGTATCCCAGCGACGATAAGGCAGCCAAATCGATTGCTGGAACTCTTCATGATAGCCAAGCAGCGAAGGAGAATTATAAAAAAGCAAAGGAACAGTAAGAGGCCACCTGTAAATCCTGATTCCTCAGAAATAATGCTGAAAATGAAGTCCGTACTTTGTTCGGGAAGGAAACGGTAATGGCTCTGCGTTCCCTGCAGGAAGCCACGGCCCCACAGACCTCCTGATCCGATGGCAATCTTGGACTGGATGATGTTCCACCCAGCCCCCAGCGAGTCGCTGGACGGGTCTATGAAGACAATGAGCCTTTGAATCTGGTATGGTTTCAGGACGTGTCCTGCTCCAATGGAAAAGACAAGGCCGGAGGTCACAATTCCGAATATGTATGTCAGCCAGTAATAATAGCTTTTCCGAAACACTGCCAATCCCACCGCACACAGTATAGTAACCAGCAGTGCCGCGGCAATAACCATCAGGGAAAGGTTCCTGTCGGTCAAGATGCTTATGGCCGGAATAGTCTTCCGGGCGATCTCGCTCTGCCAGATGGGGAGTATCGTAAAAATGGCTGTGGTTGCCCCTACCCCTATCACCAGCATGATGTAGCGTATAGGAATTCCTGCCATGAAGCACATGGAGAGGAAAATAGGGAGGTAAACGGTCGCTGTTCCAAGGTCGGGCTGTCCCAAGATCAATGCCATGGGGACAAACATTATCAGCAACGAATTGACGAATCGTTTAAAAGCCTTGGATTCACTTGATCTATCCAAGTACCACGCCAGAAAAATCGTATAGGCTATCTTTGCGGGTTCAGAAGGCTGTATTCCCAAGTTCCGTATTCCCAGCCAACTGTGTGCTCCATTGACATTTTTTCCAAAAAAAATCGTATACAGGAGAACTAGTATGCTGACGGCAAATATGTACAGTGCATAGCGCTTGAACTTGCGGTAGTCAAACAATGTGAAGGCAACCATGAGTACAAAACCGACTCCAAACCATATAATCTGCTTCTGGTACTCATTTGAGACATTGACGCCTTCGGAATTTATACCGGAGGAATAGATGAACATTATCCCAATGGTGGAAAGGATGCTGATGCAAAGTATGAGGATATAGTCAAACTTTGTCAGTATATTGAATTTCAGCTTCATTACTCCATCCTTCCATATAGCTTCAGCAGATAACGGAATCCAAGCGCATCAACAGCCTCGTCATACGTCTGGTCGGCGAAAATCCCTTGGAATACGATGTTCGTCGCATAGGGAGCCCACCATTCCCATTCGTTGACAGCTTCTACGATGGTGGCCACCACCACCTGGTCTTCCGCAGGACCGTCGAAAGGACCGTAAGCCACCATCCATGAATGCCAGTGGTTCTTTGCATATCCGTTGACTTCTGCCGTTCCTGTCTTTCCTGCCAGCTGGACAACCTTGTTGTGCATTGGATAGGCAGGTGTTCCGTCGGTTATGGTATAGCGAAGCCCGTTGCGTACCTCCTGCCAGACTTCCGGTGCGACGGTAGACGTCAACAGAGGTTCTATGGGAGTCTCCTGAACAATCTCGTCCGTAGCCCCGTCATGTACTTCCTTCAGAAGATGCGGCCGGTATATGGTTCCTCCATTGCAAACCATTGCCATCATGTCAGCCATGTGCAGTGGAGTGACCTGCGTATAGCCCTGCCCAATCGACATGTTCATCGTGTCACCGCCCAGCCACTTTTCATGGAAACGGCGCTCCTTCCATTGGGCCGTAGGAACGAGGCCTTTTGATGAAGCTGGAAGGTCTATCTCCAGTTCCTGGCCAAAGCCGAACTCCTTGGCATAACTGGCAATCTGGTCAACTCCAAGGTAGTCGCGACCAACTATCCAGAAGTACACATCGCAGGACTGGGCAAGGGCATTCTTCAAGTCCAGCCGTCCATGTCCGGGCTTCTTCACATGGCAATGGAAAATTCTACCGCCGTAGTTCAATTCGCCTTCGCAGGGAATGTACTGCGTTGAAGGAAAGGCTTTCTCGTTCAACATCGCCGTTGCCATTATCATCTTGAATGTGGAGGCTGGTGGATATGTTGCGTTTACCGCCCTGTTGAGCAAGGGATTGTTGGGGGCAGAGGCAAGTGCTGCATACTGGGATGAAAAATTTCCGCTCGTAAAGAGGTTTGCATCAAAGAAAGGATATGACACCATCGCCAGAACCTCCCCGGAGGCTGGTCTCAGGACAACTATTGAGCCGACCCGTTCTCCCAAGGCCTTTTCCGCCAAGGTTTGAATGTTTGTATCTATCGTGAGGACGAGATTGCTGCCGCTTATAGGAGGGGTGATTATGGGTTTGTCGCTAAGGATGCGCCCTCGAGCGTCAACGGTCCGGCTTTCCCTCCCCTGCTTTCCCTGCAGCAGCTGGTCATACTGCTTCTCGATTCCCGTTTTGCCAATTATCGAATTCTTCGTATAGCCCTGGTTGTACAGCAGGTTCAGCTCATCGCGCGTTATATCACCGACGTATCCCAAGATGTGGCTCATGGAGCCGGATACCACGTAGTTTCTGGTAGGCTTGTTGGTCCAAGAAATTCCAGGAAGATCCGTTATGTTTTCAGCTATGTTGGAGATGACTTCAAAGGGGACATTGCCTTTCAGTTCAACTGATGTGAACGAACGCCGAATATTCGCCGGAATCTTCCTGTCAATCTCCGGTTTTGTCATGCCAAGATAGTCAGCGACCCTTAGGATAACAGTGTCATATAGACTGTTTGGAATTTCCCCGGGAATTACGCTGACGGAGAATGAATCGGTGTTTATAACAAGGGGCATGTTTGCATTTCTGTCAAAGATTTCTCCCCTTTGTGCAGAAATGGTTCGTACCGTACTAGAAATCTGTTTGGACTGGCTCCTGTATTCCCCTCCTTGTACGATTTGAAGGATGAAGAGGCGGTATGTATAGCTTATGAATACAATAATGAAAACGATCAGAAGGAAACTGAGCCGAAGGCTTTTCTTCGTCTTATCATCGGAGGAGGAAAAGACAGGACTCCTGTTCAACGAAAAATAGTCGAAGGGCATTCTAGATTGCCGCCTCCGTCTTGACCACGATATATTTTTTGAACAACCCCAACAGTCTGAATAGCACCGGTCCCATCAGGGTGTTTTCGGCAAGCTCCCACAGGAAAATCTGCGTAAATGGAGAGAATCGTATCTTAATCATTGGAAAAAGGATTGTGATGAGCAGCAGGAGCAGGGCCTTAACCAGGCTGGCCAACAGAACCAACAAGGCCGGCGTGAAGATTCCGTCTGTCCGTATCACCTTGTTGAATATTCCTCCCAGATATCCAATGACAGTCCTGTACAGACAGTTCAATCCAAAAGGACCTGCCCCGAGGAAATCCAAACACAGGCCTGAAAAGAACCCCGTTGCCTCACCGAAGAGCTTTCCGTTCTGAAGGGAAATAAACAGGACGCATATCAGGCAGAGGTCTGGGATTGCAGGAAGGTAGATTATGTTTGAAAGGATGGCATTCTCAATGAGGGCAGCCAGCATTACTATCGTGGAGGAAGCTATGGTACTTTTCAAGTAGCTTTTGTCCTTCATTTTTTATCCCCGGAAGCATCAAGTTTCACAGCCTGCGGTATGGCAACCTCGTTCTGCGCGCTCTGGTCAACAACGAACACCATTTCAAGCCTCGAAAAGTCTATTATGGGTTCCATCTCAATCTCAAGTGATGAATCGTAATCCAGCACAGTTATCTTCGTAATGGTCCCAATGGGGATATCACGCATGTAGTTTCCGTTTTCCCCGCTCGTCACGACGATATCGCCATAGTGGATGTCCTTCAAGACACGCTTTCGTATATAGCCCAATGAAAGGGGGGCGTCAATGCTCCCGTTCCCAGAAACCAACCCCTGGTCCCTTGTATTCAAGATTCTGGCCGAAATGTTACAGCTGCTGTCATAGAGGGGCATGATCATGCTGGTTGTCAGGCCGACGGTGACAACTTTTCCCACTATACCTACGCTTCCGTTCTGAATGGCGATTACCGGCATATTTTTCCGTATGCCGCTCATTGCTCCTTTATCAACTGTTATTCCCGAATATATATTATCGGCATCACGCCCGATGATCTGGGCTGCAATGTTGCGGTATGTTACGGATTGCAACAGTCCCAGCTGCTCCCTCAGCCTCTCGTTTTCCTTCCTTATTTCGGCATTGCTTCTTCTGAGGTACTCGTAATCCTTCAGTTTTTCAGTGAGCGCGTCATATTCCTCCTGCAACCGTGCCATGTCGCGGACAGATGTAAACACGGCCGTCGCCTTGCTTGTCACAGTGTTAATGCCCATCTGCATCGCTGACAGGCAGGAGAATCCCACCATCTTTACATTGATGATGAAACCTCCCGATGAAAAACCAAGCATCAGGGAGCTGACAAGGACAAAAACCACAAGGGTCAACTCTGGAAGCTTGAGGAAAGCCCGCTTCTTCATGGTGCCTAATTGTTTATGTTGTTGTAGATAGACCTGTTGGAAGACATGTCACGGAACAGCTCGAATGCCTGGCCCGCGCCGACGGCGACGCATTCAAGAGGTTTCTCTACCAGAATACAGGGAACCCCCGTCTCCTTCTGGATGAGTTTCTGGAGGCCCTTCAACATGGATCCTCCACCCGTCATGACAATACCCCGCTCCACGATGTCGGCTGCCAATTCCGGCGGCGTACGGGAGAGGGTCCTTTTTATTTCCTCTACAATTTTTGTGATTGGATCCTTCAGGGCCTCGCGGACCTCCACGGAGTCTACCTCAAGCCTGCGGGGGAGTCCGGTCACAGCATCTGTTCCTTTTATTTCCTTGTGTTCGATGGCATCTTCTGCCGTTGCATTTCCAATCTCTATCTTCAAGCCTTCAGCCATCTGCGGACCGATGATGAGGCTGTGCGTGGAACGGATATACTTGATTATCGCCTCGTCGAACTCGTTGCCTCCCGTGCGGATGGAGCTTGTTATGACCATGCCTCCCAAGGAGATAACCGAAACCTCGGTCGTTCCGCCACCTATGTCACAGACCATGTGTCCTGCCGGCTCGTAAATTGGAATCTGAGCACCGATTGCCGCCGCAAGGCTTTCCTCGATGACTTCGACCTCTTTGGCTCCGGCTTTCAATGCTGCCGCCATGACCGCATCTCGCTCCACCTGGGTAATGCAGGAGGGAATGCCAATCTTCATTCGTATGGACTTGAACAGGTGGTGATGGGGAAGAACCTTGGAAATGAAATACTTAATCATCTTCTCTGTGGAACTGCTGTCCGAAATTACTCCATCTGCAAGGGGCCGTATAGCCACAATTCCACTCGGGGTTTTCCACAGCATCCTTTTTGCTTCTGCACCAACGGCGACGACCGCTCCCGTCCCCTTCTCAACTGCCACGACGGAAGGCTCGTCAATGACGATTCCCTGTCCCCTCACGTATATCAGGGTATTGCAGGTTCCCAAATCTATTCCTATATCAGTCGTAAAGCTGTCCAACAGTCCCATGTAAATCTGACCTCCGTCACGGTTTTTCTATTTTGTTTCAGAGAGCTTTTGCAAAGCTCCCGCATGTTTGACTTGAAGC
>JAILON010000054.1 GCA_024690865.1 Treponema sp.
CAGTTTGATAAAACTCTTCAGGAAACTAAAAATCAGATTGAACAGATTAACAAAGGTATAGATGTAAAAAAGCATCTTGGTGAAAACACTTACTGCCATTATACATACGACAAAAAATACTACGTTGATGAAGTAATCAAATACTTTGAAGGAAAAGGCTACAAGGTTCAACGACTGCCATCTGAATGTGCCGTTTCCTATAAAGTCATGTACCACCACCAAAGGTGGTGGCTTGACGTGAACCGCTCAAAGCGGTTCTCTCAAGTTTCTACTTCAACTCCGGGAACAGCCCCAGATTCTGATCCATCTTCATATCTTCGACTTCCTGATTCCGTATGTACTCACGTATTGCTTCCTCATTCCTGCCGACCGTCGATACGAAATCCCCGCGAGCCCAGAAGTGCTGCCCGCGGAAGTATTTCTCCCTGTTTCCGTATTTCCGCGCTATGTATACCGCGCTTTTCCCTTTTATGTACCCCATCACCTGCGCGATGGAATACTTCGGCGGTATCTCCACGAGCATATGTACAAGGTCGATCATCATATGACCTTCCAGTACCCTACACTCACGGCATCTTGCCAGCCGCCTTATCTTCTGTCCCAAATCCTCTCGGATTGACTTGTACAGCTTTTTGCGCCTGTACTTCGGTATCCATACGATATGGTACTTGCATTCCCACGTCGAATGGTTTAAACTCTCATAATTGGACATATTTTCCTCCATAGTGTAACTTTGAGCGGTTCACACTTTGGAGTATATGTCCGTTTCTTTTTTCCCGCAACTGTCAAACTGTTTTAGACCACCAGCCGTAGCTGGCGGTTTTCCCTAGCAATAAATGCAATTGAGTATCTTAGGAGAAAATATGCTGATTCAAAACGCTTCATGGATACGGATGAAAGATGCAGTTTCTACAATTGTTCCGGTTTTTAGAAAGCAATTCGAAACTTCAAAAAAAATCAGAAGTGCCGAACTTGAGGTTACCTGCGACGGTGTGTATGAGGCTGTTCTGAACAAAAAACGTGTCGGGGAATTTATCCTGGCTCCAGGCTGGACCGAATACAGTAAGCGACTTCAGGTTCAGACGTATGACATCAGCTCTTTACTTTGCGGCGACAACACGCTTGATATAACGGTAGGAAACGGATGGTTCCGCCGGACGAATGCACCGTGGACCAAAACAAAAAATCCTGATGAATTTCTCCCGGCAATGCTCATCGCTGTCATCCACATTATGTACGAAGACGGCACCGAAGCTGTTATTCCGACAGACCAGAGCTGGCAGGTTTCTGAAAGCACAATCACTTTGAGCGGAATCTTTATTGGCGAAGATGTCGACATGACAAAAGCACTTTCATTCCAGGCTGCCGAAGTATGTGATTATCCTAAAACTATTCTGATTCCCCAGGAAGGTGCGGAAGTTCACGAGCAGGAAAGGCTTTATCCTTGCAAATCTTTCCGCACTCAAAAAAATGAATGGGTTTTAGATTTTGGCCAGAACATGACAGGCTATATGTTTTTTGAGATGGACGCCCATGCGGGAGAAAAACTGAGCATTTCCACAGCTGAAGTGCTTGATAAGGACGGAAACTTTTATACGGCAAATTACCGCTCGGCAAGAAGCCAGCTCCATTACATCTGCAGCGAAGGGCATCAGTCTTATAAACCAAAGCTCACGTTTTTCGGCTTCCGCTATGTACGGATTGATGAAGCACCGGAAGCTTTTACGGCAGAAAATATTCATGCCATAGTTTTGCATTCAGAAATGAAGCGGACCGGATGGCTTGACAGCAGTGACACAATGCTCAATCAGCTTTTCAGCAATATCCTCTGGGGACAGAAAGGAAATTACCTTGACATTCCGACAGACTGTCCTCAGCGTGATGAACGCTACGGCTGGACCGGCGACGGTCAGATTTTCTGCAAGGCCGGAACATATCAGTATGATGTAAGGCAGTTCTTCAAAAAATGGCTCAACGACATGAAAGCCGCTCAGCATGACAACGGATGGGTTCCCGAAGTTATTCCAAGCCTTACTGCCTATCAGCCGGGAGGTGCCGCCTGGTCGGATGCAGTTACAATTATTCCGTGGCAGCTTTACGAAACATACGGCGACATCAGTTTTGTTTCGGACATGTACGATGCAATGAAAAAGTGGATTGCCTATATCCCGACCGTTTCCAAAACTCCTGATTTATTTACCGGCTGCTGGACCTATGGTGACTGGCTTGCCCTTGACCATCCCGAAGGATATGTGCCGCCAACGATCGAACTTTCCAAACGCGGCTACAGTAACGACGACCTTGTGTGCAGTGCCTTTTATGCAAATTCCGTACATATCGTAATCAGAGTCGGAAAGCTCTTAGGACAGGATGTAAGCGAATACGAAAAACTGTACGAACGGATAAAAAAAGCATACACAAAAACTTTTGCGAACAGGCTGAATACTCAGACCGAAAAAGTTCTTACGCTGCATTTTAATCTTTCGGAAAATCCAGAGGCTCTTGCTGATTCACTCGCACAGCAGATACGGGATTGCGGAATGAAGCTTCAGACAGGATTGCTTGGAACGCCGTATCTCCTTCATGAACTGAGCCGCTACGGATATTCGGATATTGCGTGGTCGCTGCTATTAAGGAAAGAATATCCGAGCTGGCTTTATTCAGTTTCCAAGGGAGCAACAACAGTCTGGGAGCACTGGGATGGAATAAAGCCGGACGGGACTTTCTGGGATGATGACATGAACTCGTACAATCACTACGCCTATGCTTCTGTTGCAGACTGGGTTTTCGGCGTTGCATGCGGAATCAAACCTGCCGCACCGGGCTTTGCAAAAGCACGCATAGAACCTCACCCGGACAAACGATTGAACAGCCTTTCTGCCGTACTCGATACTGTTCACGGAAGAATCCGCTCATTCTGGAAATATACAGATACAGGCATCCGCTACGAAATTGAAACTCCTGTTGAAACAGAAGTCATCATCGGCGGCGCAAGTAAAACCGTCGGTAAAGGAAACTATATTTTTGGAGAGACTATCTAAAGAGTATACGTTCAGGGACACTTGTGGAGAAGCAAAAATGACTCATACTTCGCAGACTGGAAAACAGCATAAAGCATAAAAAATCAAGGCTGTTTGGAAAAAAACGGAGCTCTGTGCTCAGGTTTTCGACCACACCGTGACAATAAAGGAGAAGGGGGCAGATGTCATCGCAATGGTCAAGAAGGGCAAAGCGAAATACCTGTTTTAACGATAGTTTCGAGCGGAGTATTGTCGCTGTTTTGAACAGTACCACAGGCGGAACAATCTACTTTCTAGGAATATGTCAAGGGGGGGCTGTTTTACTATTACTTTACTTTCTTTTTTTGTTGCTTTGTTGTAGAATTAGGCTTAATCAGATGGAGGTAACATGAGCCGCAGGAACAGCAAAATGAAACGAAGCTGTCTTTTGCTTTTTTTGATGCTGCTCTGTTCTCAGGTGTTCTGCTATACCTTTGAGGAACTGAAGAAGCTTCCGTATAAGCAGACCGCTTTCTACGGGGGAAGTTTCTCATCTGAGCTGCTTGATAAGGTCAGGGACTTCGAGGGGAACGCAAAAAGCTTTCTTTCGGATTTTGACAACTGTTATGAATATAAAAACCATGTTCTGACCGACGCAGAAAAGGCTTTTTTCACGGAGTACTTCTCCTGTCTCCCTGAGAAGCTTAAAGCCTGCTTTCTGGAACATGTCTATGCCGTGTATTTTGTTGAAGGGATGCGCTATGGCGGATTAACGGATTTTGTCTTTGATGAAAATCAGAAAATGTATTGCACGGTGTATTTTAATATCGACACCTTTCAGTATACCCTTGATGAATGGTTTGAGCTGAGGGACAACAGCATTTTTACGAGGACGGATGATGCGAACAAAATCAAAGTCGAATGCAGCAGGGAATGGAAGGCCTTCCTGCATGTGCTGACTCATGAAACAGCTCATGTCTATGATTACATCAATCATGTCACGCCGTACGCAGATTCTTTTGAGGAAGGCCAGAGGTCCGATTCCGTTTATTACAGGTACTGGCGGGACAATTCGCATCCCGTCAAGGAGTTTGATAGCAAGCTCCTTCCCAAATTCAGTTTCTACTATTTTGGGAAACAGATTCCCTTTTCCAAGGCGAGTGAGCTGCTTCGGTATATTTCCAAAACACCGTTCAGTACGCTTTACAGCGCAAAGAACTGGCAGGATGATTTTGCCGAGACGTTGACCTTCTATTATTTCTGGAAAGCATTTGGCCTTGATTATAGAATAACCTGCGTGGAAAAAGGAAAGGCGAAGGCAACATACTGCCTGAGTCAGAACAAGAATGTCCGGGTGTGGGATTCGCTGTGCGAGGAGCTGACGGGGATTGGCGGGAGACCTTAGCAGGCAAAAATCATAACATTTTCCGAATATAATCGAAAAATATTATGATTTTTCTTGATTAGCAGTGAAATCTGCTGTATAATGCAGGGTATGGACGGCACGTTCCGGGTCTTCGAATTCAAATACAATCCTAAAAAATCCAATGCAA
This sequence comes from Treponema sp., assembly GCA_024690865.1. Taxonomy (GTDB): domain Bacteria; phylum Spirochaetota; class Spirochaetia; order Treponematales; family Treponemataceae; genus Treponema_D. The sequence continues at coordinate 4,553 of JAILON010000054.1, forward strand.
AGTGCCCCCTCACCTTTTCTGCGAACTATCCGGAAATTCCTTTTTCCGTTGTAACGAGGGGGAACTACACAGAGTTCATAACAGAGGAGGGGTAAATATGAAAGAGTGCAGTGAGGCGGACTGGAAGCTGTTCCGTATGAAAATTGTCGGATGGCAGGAGCGGTACATGGAAACACTGAATGCTAGGCTCGCCAAGATTCTGACCGATGAAACGTTGCCTGCCAGTGACCGGTTTTGGAAAGCCGAAAAAATGATGAGCCGCGAGAAAAAAACTTCAGGTGTGACAATTGAAATGAGCCGGAACCTTTTCAAATTGAACCTTCTACGGCTCCTTAAGGAAAAGGTCATAATGTTGGAAGATTTGTCCGAGTTCAGCCCGGAGCTTCAGGAAGAGATTCGGAGATTGTGGGAAGGGTAGGATGGAGTTTCAAGACTATCTTGAGTCCCTGTCAAAGGCAGATTTGATTGCTCTCATCAAGAGACTTGCGGAGAGTGAATCAGGTGTGAGAGAATTCTTGCAGGCCGTGGTGAGAAGGTCTTCCGAAGGTGGTTCAATGCCAGTGGATGCTTCGGGTACTATGGTTTCTGAAGCTGTCTGTGCATCCGTACGCGGGACAGTTCGCCACAGGAAAAGTGAACCAGACGCAGGGTTTCGAGCACTACCTTACCCCACGGTTTTCAGGCTTTCATTACGTACCAGATATTGATAATATTGTAGAATTAGGAAAAACAAGCATTACCGAGTATTATGGAAAGCTGGTTGTGAATGAGGCAAGAAATAGCTTGATTGCGGACGATGTGAAGGATGTCGTGAGAAACGGAAGGACTCCGCTAATTCTTTACTGGGCTATACCATTTCCTAGGCTATACGGAGGCAGATGAATGTACCATGCGTATTGTCAATGCAAGTATTGCATCCGAGATTGAAGGCGAGATTTTGAGTTGATATCAGATTAAATCAGATGTTTAATGATTCTTGTGCCGAAACCGGCTATGCTTATGGGCATGAGCAGGAACTATAAGAGAAACTGTGGCGGGAAGATTACAACTGCACGGAGCGACAAAAGAGACAAGCGTCTGTGGCACAAATCTATACGGACGGTAATCCGCGAATGGATCTGGGGTGTAACCAAGGCCTATGATACGGACGATGTTCCGGTGACCCCGCGTGACGTTGATGCTCCTCATGCGGACACTTGGGGCTGGGACAGCGACGGCGGGAGCAACCTGCGTGTGACGGATTCCGATATCAGGACTATGCTTGCGCAGACCTTTCGGAATGTTGAGAAAGTGGTCGCTGAATACAAGAGGAGCCACAATCGGTTGTTATCTGACTGGGATATGATTACTGTGATTGCCCGCTTTATACGGATTGAATCTGCGGGCGAAGTCCGTGAGTTTCTGCGATGCAGGGAAAACTGTGACAAGGTTATGTGCCTATGGAGAAGGTTGAACTATGGGAAGTAGGAGGGGCGGAAGTGGCCACTGGCAATACATATAGGGATTACACACGCAGGACGGCAGAAATCAGGTCGCTCTCAACCCCCTCGTTAAAGGACATTGCGTGTGCGAATGACTATGCGAAGAAGCTCAGGGAAAATTTCAAGAAAATCGGTGCGCTTGCGGCAAAGAACCGTGATTTTCTGGAAACCGTTTTTTTCCCCTGATTAGGACGTCCTGCCATCTGTCGGAAGAGGATATCGTCGATATTACGGCGTTCGGGGATTCCCTGATTGATGCGCGGAGCATGGAAAGCCTTGACCTTTCCATTATGTCGGTACTGACGGAGCGGCTCTTGGCAGAAGTCATGGAACGGGGGGACGGTACTGCTGTCATACGGCAGATGGATGCACGGATCAGCACGCTCTACGAGCTGATGAATATGACACGGCACATAACGGCATATCCTGAAATATCCGAGCACTACAGGGATCTGGGCTTTTCCATCGGTGATTTCTTTCTGGATTTGCTTCGGAAATGCAGGAACAGACTGATTGACAGCCCTCGTTCCGGCATGATGTATTACTGCAGCCCCATTACTTCCCCGTAGATGAGCACGGCGTTCCGCACGCATTCCTCGCAGGGGCAGAGGGGCTTGCCGTCAGTGACAGCCTTCAGGTCCTTGCAGGTGATGGCCCCGCAGCGGTCGCGGAATGTCTCCTGCATCTGACGCGCAATCTTGAGCGTCCCCTTGCCTTCCGTCTTGAGCCCGGCTATCATGCCTGCCCCGATAAGCGCGCCGCAGGTCGCCTCTAGGTTTCCCATTCCGGCACAGAATCCGGCGGAAACCTGCTTGAGCTGTTCCCCGGAAAGTTCCGTCTGGTCCGCGAGAGCCCCTGTCACTGCCTGGCAGCAGTTATAGCCGCCGGAAGTCTTGAGCTCCACCGCCTTTTCTGCCCGTTCGTTGAGAGTCATTTTCCTACCTCCACTGTAATTCATCGATAGTATAGCATACAAGCAGTATACCTGCTCCCCAAGGTTTCCGCAAGCGTCCCGCCATCGGATTATAGCAAAAGGGAAAGGAACAAATCCTGCCGTACGCTGGAAGAGGCTGTAGATCTGGCAGTCCCCGTATCCGCGGCAGCCCCGGGCTTTGCGGGGATTACAGCCCGCATACTGCCCTACTCCGCCTGAAGCCTCCGTCCAGAAACCCTAAAGGCCGTCCGGCAGACGGCCTTGAACGAGCAGTCCGCGCAATCCTCATACGTGTCCACTTTGTTGTAAAAGTCGTCCCCACCCGCAGCGGGAGCAAGTTCACCGGCAGTCAGCCGTTCATAAAAGCTTTCGGCATAGCCTGAGAATGCGTCCATCGTTACATCGAATGTCTCCCGATCAACGCTCTTCTGTCTACTCCCCTTCTTCTCATTGGGCTGTACGATAACCGTCGCGCTCGCATCCTTTATGGAATAGAAGGCCGCGGACTCCACGTCTCCCGCCTGGCCGGACTCCTCGCACAGCTTCACGTACATGGGCATCTGGAAGTCGCCGAGGGCCCCGTCCTCGGAGGCAATGCAGTCTCCAATGGCAGGGGTTTTCCCGCTCTTGTAGTCAACGATGGCAAGGCTTCCTACATCATCCTTCAGGATGCAGTCTACCTTGCCCCCGTATATCCACTTGCCGTCCTTTCCCGCCATGTCAAACCATTTTTCTGCGGCGAAAATCCCCCAACCGCCAAACGAAAGCTTCTTGTCCTCCTCCGGGCGGCACATCGCATGCAGGCAGTCCAGCACCGTCCGGGCAATCGAATCCTTCTGGACCCGGAAGCTGAGCTTGGAAAGGATACTGTCACTAAAGTCCATGTCCGGATCCTCTATGCTCTCTTCGGCAAAAAGGCGGAGCTTATCGTAAATAGCCTCCTCCTCGTCGCCGAAGCTCCCGTCGGGTTCCGTCACCGGCAGCCTGCCCTTTTCTGCCATCTGCCAGAGCATGAAGCGTTCCAAGACCTTATGGTTGATGTTTCCTATGTCAAACGGCCCGGACAATTCTGCGGTGAGGCTGTCGTCGTCTATCTTGAGCAGGCGGTTGAAGAGCCAGTAACGCTGGCAGGGAAAGAAGTCCTTTAGGTCGCTCTGGGAAATCCTGATTTTTCCGTCGTCGCGACTTCCGTACCTGTTCATCACAAGCGCCAAAACCTTCTTCTTCAATACGTCTTGGCTTTCAGCCCCGGGCGGCAGTTCCCTCCCCTCCAGCCAGTGCAGGGCTTCCTTCTTCATCTGCCCGCTGAAGGCAAACGGTTTCCCCGATCCTCCAGAAAGGAACCAGTTCCGCTCCTCCGCAATAAAGTCCTCGGAATCAAGGGATGCATCACATTCAACAGGACGCAGGAAGGAATGCGCAATGGCGAAACCGGAGAACGAGTTCTGGGCAAACGAGAATACCGGGCCCGAATATGCGGAATCATCGCCCCCGTGCAGTCCCCCATACAGGCGGATAAATGGGACGGAAGGATTCTCCCGCTTCTCCCGTTCAAGCAGCCCCAGTTTCTGGCGTTTCGCCGGGCTTAAGAAGGAGAGGCGTTTCATCGGAATTTCCAAATGAGACTGGCTTGCGTCGATGACAAGCTGGTACTTGAAGGCCGCTCCTGCCGAAAGCCTATAGGGATATACCCTGACACCGTTGGACTTGTTCTGGGGGGTATACCGGGAACCTTTCAATTCCGACAGGAAAAACTCGTAGGGGTTCTCAAGGGCAAGGCCCGTTCCCTCCACATATTCTTCCCAAACAAGGATCAGCTTCTTCAGCTCCTCGACGCAGCGCCCCAGAATAAGGTTTGACTCCGACGAGAAGTCGCCCGTGTCCAGCATGTCCTGCTTAAAAATCATCCATGCGGCAAGAATTCCTGCAAAAGAGTTCGCCCTGCAGATGGAAGCGATTCCTTTCTTGAGTTCGGTGTAAAAGGTGAGCTCTCGTTCGTTCCTGTCGCTGGTTGCCCGTAACGACTCCTCCCAGATGTCCTTCCTGTCGTCGTACTGGCAGACGCAGTGCATTTGACAACCTTCGCGGACCAAGTTCCCGATCATGGTGCGGAATTCTTTCTTCCAAGGGATGTGCGCGTCAAGCAACAAGCTCCGCACGCTGTCATAGCTGAAGCGCGAGCTGTAGCAGTTGTAGATCTCACTGAACACAACCGCTGCACTTGACTTGAGCAGACTCTCGCCCGCGTGTATTACGGCCGGCACGCAGTAGCGTTCCGCCTCCCGTTCCAAGTAGGGACGGTAGAGGTCCATGTCGGGGACGCTCAGGCTTATGTCCTGCCAGCGGGCCTTCCCTTCCTGAACGAGCCTCCGTATGAGCAGCAGTGTGCGGCGAAGCTCCGACCGGGAATCACGGTGCATATAGCATGCAGGCCCGCTTGTTCCCGATGATTCCGCAGGAAGCGGGGGCAAATGGACAAGCGTGATGTTCGATGCATTTTTGAAGGCATCGTCGTAGTCAGAAAAATCCTCCAGAAGCTCGGGATATATCAGGTAGTAGTCTGCCCGGCCCGTAAAGTCCGGCTCTATCCAAGAAGGCTCATACAGGGCATGCGTATCCAAGAAAGAGGAATACTCCCTGTACAAAAAGAGCAGATCCCTGTTTTCCGCATCGCCGTCTGCTCCCTCGGCAATCCCTGCCTTTTTGAGGTAGCCCAGATAGCTCCTGTGCCAGAAATCCAGAGAGGGGAGCATTGCGGCAATCCAATCCGTAAAGCTCAGCGCATCGTCCGCATATTCAGGAACAACAAGGGACGTGAAGAGCCGCTCCGTCTTGTTCCGGCTTAAGAGGTTCCTGACGAACAGCTTCCTAAGCAAGGCGGGAACCGTTCCCTTGCCGGAGTCCTTGTCACGGGAGGAAGCAAAGTCACCCTTGAACTTGTCCCAGGCGGTAAACTTTTCCAGCGGAACTGCACTCGTTCCCGTCCGCTCGGGATGGCTGACTATCCAGTCTATCCACGAGTCCTTGACAACATCGGTGGAAAACACGAACAGGCTGTCCGCCTCCAACCGCTCCCTGTTGAAAAAATCCGCAAGCCCGTCAACATCAAAAAAAAGTTCCTTCATAAAACCACACCCCCATAATCAGAACCCGCCACCACCTGTTGACATGCAAGCTGTCAGGGGGTGGCAAAGCCCTCCCTTTCCAGCATGTCAATTGCGGCGGAGGCACGCGCGTCCTTGTCCTCAAGCTCGGGGAGCCAGTGAATCGACACCCCCTTCCGCTCCATGCCCCGGAACCATGTCTCCTGCCGCTTGGCAAAACGGTGTATCGCATGCTCCAGCTGCTCAAAAAGCTCATCCCTGCCGGCTATCTTCCCTTCAAGATATTCGCTTACAAAGCGGTACTCCAGCCCCAGCCGCTCCAGCCGTTCCCAGCTGTAGCCCTGGCGATGCAGCCCCTCCACCTCTTCAATCATGCCGCCGTCCAGCCGTTCCGCCAGCCGCCTCGTTATGTTGGCCCGAAGCTTTTCCCGCGGCAGGCTCGTGCCGAGGACGAAGGGCTTCACCCCGTGCCGTTCCGCTTCGGTTCCGCTCTGCGCTTTGAGGGCGCGGTATTCTTCGCTCTGCATGTAGGTCTGGATTTCTATCGCATGAATTGCCCGCTCCCTGTCCTCCAGGTCGCTCGTGTTGTGCAGGCAGGGCTTTATACGCCTCAGCTCCGCGGCCAGCTCCTCAAGGCTCATGGACTCCAGGCGGGCGCGCAGGCTCTTGTTTTCAGGAACTTCCACCAGCTCGTAGCCGCGCACCACCGAGTCCACGTACATCCCCGTTCCCCCCACCATGAAGGGAACCGTGCCCTGCGAGCGCATGGAGTCAAAGAGGGCGTAGAAATCCCTCTGGAAGTCATAGACGCTGTATTCACCGTCCAGCGTGAGGATGTCGATAAGGTGGTAGGGAATCTGCTGCCCTTCATACGTATACTCGGCAAGGTCCTTGCCGCTGCCGATGTCCAACCCCGTATAGACCTGCCTGCTGTCGGCGGAAATGATGTCCCAGCCATAGCGGGCGGCAATCCGAATCCCTATAGCGGTCTTGCCCACTGCCGTGGGGCCAAGGAGAACAACGGCATTATACGGCCCTTCCCCGCTTCCGTTCGCCAGCAAACTAGAGGACCCTGCAGATGGCGCATTTGAGGTACTCGCTCTTGGGGTACCCCATCAGGACAGGATGGTCGGGCGCGGCCCCCCGCTTCTCCAGAACCTGGAGCCGACGGTGGCTGTCCGTGGCGGCGTGTGTCAGCATGGAATAGAAGGTGTTGGCGTCAAAGTAATACGAGCATGAACAGGTCACAAGGATGCCGCCCTCGTTCAAAAGCCGCATCGCACGGAGGTTTATCTCCTTGTAGCCGCCATACGCCTTCTGAATCTGCTTGGCGCTCTTGGTGAATGCAGGAGGATCCAATATAATCACATCGAACTTCTCGCCATCAGATTCGTACTGCCGCAGGAGATCAAACACGTCGGCGCACTTGGCCGTTACGACGGCCTGCGCATTGTTCTCTCGGATGTTTTCGTTTATAAGCTCCACGGATTCCTCGGAGATGTCCACCGAGACGACCGATCGGGCCCCGGCCTTGAACGCGTTGAGGCCAAATGCCCCCGTATGGGAGAAGGCATCGAGCACCTTCTTTCCGTGGCAGAAACTCCGTATGGCGGCACGGTTGAGCTTCTGGTCCAAGAAGTAACCGGTCTTCTGCCCCTGGGCTATGTCCACCCGCAGGCGGAGGGAATTTTCTTCTATAGTAACAATGCTTTTGCCGCTCTTATAGATCCAGCCGTACTTTTCTTCAAGGCCTTCCTTTGCCCTGATGGCCGCATCGCTGCGCTCATATATCGCCTTTGGTTTGCAGGCCCCCACGAGGGCTTCGACCAGCTCCTTCCTAAAAAGCTCGCAGGCAAGGGCAAGGAACTGGACAACAAGGTACGTACCGTCGGAAGTCACGTACCGTTCCACGACCAAACCGGGGATGAAGTCGGCCTCGCCAAACACCAGGCGGACACTCTCGCCGTCACCAAAACAAAGCCTCCTCACGTTGACGGCATCGCGGACGGCCTTGGACCAGTAGGCCGCAGGATCCGCCATGATTTGGTCGGCATGATCCCGTCCTATGAGCCTGACCGCAATCTTGGACTTGCGGTTCAGGACGCCGCTCCCCAAGAAGACGCCCTTGCTGCCGTACACCTCGACGACAGCCCCGTCCGCCACCTGGCATTCGGCAAGCGGCGTAGTCTTGACTCCGCTGCCATCGTTGGCGAAGGCCTTTACCGAATGAATCTCGTTGTCATATACCCACGGGAAGCCCTGCTGCAGCTCCCGCTCTTCTTTTGCCTTCAAAATGATGTGAGGAAACTCGTTCATAGCCGAATAGTAAAGCATTTCTCTGGAAAAGGCAAGGCTGCCACTGGCGGTGGCCACGGCAGCAGGCGGTCCGAACGATCTTGCGGCCATCGCCCCCGGCACCATGCTGCCACTGGCGGTGGCCACTGGCGGCAAGCGGTCCAGCACCCAAACAGCCAGGGAGTTCACATGTGTATCAGTTTTTACCGGATGTACACAGTATAAAAACGTGTTCCCGCTGGGTGTCCCCATACGTTTTTTATGGAGGATTTTCCCATGAAAACAGATTTTCATGAGCCTTCCCCGCCGGTCTGGACTTTTGAATCCGCCTCCTGTATACTACATCATGTCATGTTTTCTTCAGACAGGATAAGAATCCCTGACGAATTGGTCAAGGTGAACAAAATCTTCAACGCAAACGGGTTCAAGGCATACCTGGTCGGTGGGGCCGTCCGCGACATATTCATGGGACGGGAAGGCCACGACTGGGACCTCGCGACGGACGCGACGCCCCAGCAGATCATGAAAATCTTCCGGTCGGTAATCCCCACCGGCATAGCGCATGGCACCGTGACCATACGGATATTTGGGCACGAGCTAGAAACCACGACATTCCGCTCGGAGTCGGACTACTCCGACGGCAGGCATCCAGACAGCGTGACCTACGCAAAGACCATAGAAGAAGACTTGGCACGGCGCGATTTCACGATGAACGCAATAGCCGCCAGCCTGTCGGACGGCAGGATAGTGGACCCCCACGGCGGGAGGGACGACATACGGGCAAAACTCATCAGAACGGTCGGAAATCCCCTTGAGCGATTCAATGAGGACGGCCTGCGCCCGGTCCGTGCGGTCCGATTTGCAGCCCAATTGGGCTTTTCCATAGAGGAAAACACCCTAAAAGCCCTGTCGAACGACATGGTACTTAAGAAGGTGGCCTCCGTTTCGGTCGAACGCTTCCGCGACGAATGGTGCAAAACCCTGCTTACCCCCCATCCTTCCCCCGCCCTGCGGCTGCTGGAAGAAAGCGGGATGCTGGAGCTGTTCATACCGGAGTTTTCCTGCTGCCGGAACTGCACCCAGAAAGACGCGCGGGGCTTCCACGAGTTCGATGTGGCGGACCATCTTCTGTATGCGGTAGATGGCTCCAGGACGGTAGACTTCCCGCACGACAGCCTTGCGGTCACCTTGGCCGCGTTCTACCACGACATAGGAAAGCCGGAAGCCAGGGAGGTGGAAAACGTTGGCGGCACGCAGATCATCCACTTCCACGGGCACGAAGAAATTTCGCAGGAAAAGGCCAGAGCCTCGATGACCCGCCTCAAGTTCCCCAAGGACACCATAACCAAGGTCTGCCACCTAGTGAAAGAGCACATGTTCCACTACGAGGAACACTGGTCCGACGCAGCCGTCCGCCGATTCATCATCCGTGTTGGGAGGGAACACTTCACGGACCTGCTTGCCCTGCGCCTCTCCGACAACTATGGCCAGCACAACATGCCCATGGTACTGGGATCGCCCGCATTCAAGCTGCTTGTGGAACTGCAGGACAGGGTCAAAAAGGTACAGGAGGAAGAGGCAGCCTTCTCGCTCAAGGACCTCGCCGTGAACGGAAACGACCTTATGGCGCTGGGCATCCCCGCAGGAAAGGAGATGGGCGCCATACTCAAGGAACTGTTTGAAACGGTGACGGACTCTCCGGCCATGAACACGAAGGAAAAGCTCCTGCCCCTCGCTGAAAGCATCCACAAAAAAAATTCCAAAAAGCAATAAAAACGTTACCTCCCGCAGGCACGGATGTTTTATTGAAATATGGGCATCCTTAAAAAATGCCCAACATTTTTCAGGATGCCAAAGGATTCCGCCCTTGCGGCGGAAAGTCATGCCAAAGTCATTGAAATACGGAGGCTCTTTATGAAAAAAACTGCTGTTGGAGCGGCATCACTCGTAATGGCGCTGCTTCTTGCTTCATGCGCGAGCAGCACTGCCAAACAAAAAATCGAAGGAAAGAGGGTAAGCATCCCCGAATCACTAAAAGAAACAGGAATGGAGGCGGTAGAAAATGCCGACACCGCCATCATATCGTTCGATGCAAATGCAACTACGGGATATTCATGGGAATACACCCTTGACGGGAATGGAGTTGTAGAAGAAGAGTCCAGCTCATACATCACGGATGGGCACACGGAAGGGATAGTAGGCTACGGCGGAAGGCAGCAGTACATATTCACGGGGATCGGGGAAGGCCAAACCACCGCGACATTCTGCTACCGCCGTCCCTGGGACAGCTCAAGCGGCATCTATACCGTCACCCTCACATTTAAGGTAGGCAGGGGAAACAAGCTTACCATAGTGGACATCCGCTAAAAAAAAGGGCTTCCACTGGACCAGTGGTGAAGCCCCCTTCAGTTTGATTTGATTCAGTTTCAAAAGTCCGTTGTGGCGAAGCCACAAGGACTTTTGAAACTGCCACTGCTAAAACCTGCGAAAAAGCCGATGGCCGCACAGCTGCTAAAAACTACAAAAAGCAAGTGGGAAGACCGCTACGAACGGCTTTCAGGCGGTCCGCAACTGTGATACAGCAGGGGAAGTCCTAGCTTGATTTCATAACGAGGGACTTCTTGAACTCTTCAGATGTAGACAGGAAAAGCTTGTCATAACTTTCTGCCGGACTGTCCACCATGGAAACGCTTCCGTCAAACTCAACGTTGTCGGCAATGCGCAGGGCAGAAGTCTTTATATTTCCACTGACACGGCTTCCTTTGCACAGTTCAACCCGTTCTTCACCGTCTATGTTGCCTTCGACCTTTCCGTATACAACGACAGACTTCGCCTTCATTTCGCTGACGTCGCACTCAGAGCCTTTGTTTATCTGAAGTTCACCAGTCGCCTCGATAGTTCCAGAGAATTTTCCGTTGATGATAAGGGTGTCGGTAAAGGAAAGCTCGCCTTCAAAGACCGTTCCTTCGCCAAATTCTGTTACATTCACGCCGCCATCTTTAGCCATATTGACGCATGGCGGACTCGAACCGCCGACCCACTGCTTAGAATGCCCGATTGGGTTGTACCTACATGCTCATTTTTCCTTGAATATGGTACGAGTATATAGTAAAAACATTTCCTTGTAAAGCTTTCTGTTTCCTTATTTTGCCTCCTGACGCTTGACAGTTCCATTTGACACCCCAGCGGCATCAGCTTTCCCCACCCAGTCCAGCACGTAACGGGAGACGCTTTTGCCCGCTTCCTTCGCTTTCTGCTTGAGCAGGGCGATTTCCTCCGGGCTCCCACTTATGGTAGTAGAGGAGAAGATGACCTTGCGCCCGGTGGCAGGGCGACCCGCGCCAGGCCTTGCGCCTCCCCTGCCGTCCTTCTTCTCAGCGTCCATCGGCCCTACCCCGCTTCCCGTGAAGGACAAAAAGGACAACGGCAAGAACCAAAAGGACAGCGGATGCCGCACACTTGACGGCGACCTCGCGGGCAGACGCCCCCGGGCAGAAAGCCCTCAGAGCAAAGAACACGCCCGCCCCCACGAACACGGGCCACGATTTGGACAGAATGCTTTTCATGTTGACACCCCCAGAAAATCGCTGCAGAACATCGTCGCCAGCTCTCGCTGACAGTTTCATGATACTGCATTTTTAGATTTCTGCCAATTACTTTTTTCATAAATCGCACAAAAACGCAGCCCCAAAAGGAGCGGCGTAGCCGGCTGAACAGGAAAGATGCCCCACGGAGTCGCTTCGCCAGAGAAATG
>JAILON010000072.1 GCA_024690865.1 Treponema sp.
CCTGTCCGCGATGGGAGCATGGAACGACATGCTCTGGCCCATGCTCGTCTACCGCGACCCGGGCAAGTTCACGCTCCCCATCGGACTGAACACGCTGATGACCCCTTACGGGAACAACTATGACCTCCTGATTGCAGGCTCCTGCTTCTCGGTCATCCCCCTGCTGGTCGTCTTCTTCGCCTTCCAGCGCTACTTCATCGGCGGCATGACGGTCGGGGCCGTCAAAGGTTGATTCCTCCGGAGGGGGATGGGCGCTTTTGCCTGTCTCCCTCGTTTTTTTGGCTGTTTCCAAGGCATATCCCTGCCCTTTAAATTCTTTCCCTGTTGTTGTATGATGGGACTGTTATGAAACTTTGCAAGGCAGTCTTTTTCGGTCTCGTTGCAACGCTGGCCCTTTTGTTGGGCGGCTGTTCTGGCGTGATAGGATACAGCGTCGTCCTGTGGACGATTGCGGACCACGGCATAGCGGACGGCACGGTGGTGCCCGTCTACCTCAAGTCCAACATAATGCAGGAATACGTAATCGACAACCCCAACACCGAGGCTGTCGAGAAGATAGAAGTCCCCTTCAGTGCCCTTTCTACCCCCATGTCCAAGAAGAAGGCCTTGGAGCGGGCCGCCAAGTACCGGGACTACGAGCACCAGTACGCCAAGTGCGTGCTGGACGGGCTTCCTATACGGGAGGCTCCCGAAAACGGCAGCAAGCAGGTGTACAGGCTCCGGCAGGACGAGATAATCCGTACCCTCTACAAGGGGAATGGTGTCATTCCCACCAACGGCAAGGAGCTGCTCAAGGGCGATTGGCTGCGAGTCATCACCAAAGGCGGTACGGCGGGCTGGTGCTTTTCGCAAAACCTCCGCCTGTTCACGATGAATTCCGACGGTACGTACGGGGACGGGGCAGAGGAGGCCGAGGTGCAGGCCGCCGACGACGAGCTTGACCTGCTGCTGGCTTCCGTCTGGTATCCCGACTACTACCAGAAGATGATTTCCTCCAGGGAAATGGACCTGGACTATTTCTCCGAGGACTACAGGTTCGACACGGGTAGCTCTACGGGCGAGGTGATACTGAAGCTTTTCAATGTGGACGAAAGCTATCCCTACGCGGGCGTTACCAAATTGAGGGGCGGGGTCTACCGCTTCAACGGAACCCAGATACAGGTCACGGTCAAAGGCAAGACGTCGATAGTCCTCCAATATACGGATTCAAGTGGCAAGCCCCGTTCGTTCGGCTTCGTCACCCTTGGTCCGGATACCGACATAGCCAGCTTGATAAAGGACGAAAAGGAGCGGCGGCAGTCCGTGATAAACGATCTTGCCAAGTTCGGGCCGGAGTTCTTCAGTTCCGCATACGGCACGCTTTCCGTAAGCGCGTCATCCCCGGCAACTGCTGCGGACGGCGGCACGTTCAGCTGGACGGACTACGAGCTTGTCGTACCGTCTTTGGTCAGCCGCAATTCCGGCAAGGACGGCACTGTGGCGGTCCGCTATTTTATTGGAAAGGCACTCAAGAAGGACTGGGACGGTGTGCTCACGTTCAAGTTTGACAAGAACGGCAGCGAAGTCAACCTCTTGTACAAGAAGGCTTCGGGTGGACTGCGGCTTGCCCCTGCCCGGATCAAAGAGGAGGAGGACAGCGTCACGGGCCGCAAAGTCCGTTCCGTGACGGCATCTTCAAGTCCGCTCGTGATGTTCTTCCAAACGGCGGCGGCCATGTCCGACGGCATGTAGGAGGGGAGGGCACGATGTCGTTCGTCCAGTTTTCAAAGATTTCGCTTGCATTTGGCGACAGGGACATCCTGAAGGATGCCTCCATAAACTTGCATAAAGGCAGCAAGGCCGCCCTTACGGGGGCGAACGGAGCGGGCAAGTCCACGCTCATAAAGGTCATGGCCGGGCTGGTGAAGGCCGATTCCGGCGAGCGGATAGCCGAAAAGGGGGCAAGGATTTCCTACCTGCCCCAGAGCGGCCTTGTTCACTCCGGCTGTACGCTGATGGAGGAGGCCGACAAGGCCTTTGAGTATGGCTACGAATGGCAGCGCCAGATAGATGCCTTGGGTGACCGGATGAAGGCCGATCCAGACAAGTCGGGGCAGCTGGCCGTAGAGCAGGCGGAACTGCTTTCCAAGCTGGACGAGTCCGGCTGGTACAGACGGGCATCCCTTGCGGAGCAGGTGCTCCTGGGACTGGGATTCAGCAGGGAGGACTTTGCCAAGCGGACCGAGGAGTTTTCCGGCGGCTGGCAGATGAGGATAGCCCTTGCCAAGTCGCTCATGGCGGAGCCGGACATCCTGCTTCTGGACGAACCGACCAACTACTTGGACATAGAGGCCCGCAACTGGCTGGAAGGCTTCCTCTCGGACTTCCAGGGAGGCTTCCTCCTGGTGAGCCACGACCGCTACTTCCTGGACCACACGGTAAACGAGGTCTACGAGCTCTTTGGGGGACAGCTGCGCCGCTACCCGGGGAACTTCAGCCATTACGAAGCTGTCCGTTCCCAGGAACTGGAGACGCTGACCGCCGAATACAAGAAGCAGCAGGATGAAATAGCCCACCTGGAGGAGTTCATAAACCGCTTTGGCTACAAGGCGACGAAGGCCGCCCAGGCCCAGGAGCGGCAGAAGATGCTGGACAAGCTGCTTGCCAACAAGATAGAAATCCCGGAGAATCTCAAGAAGATCCACTTTTCATTCCCTGCCGCGCCCCATTCCGGCCAGCTCGTGCTTACGATACAAGGGCTGTGCAAGTCGTATGGCGGTCCGGCGGTCATCAATGGTTTGGACATCGTGGTGGAGCGGGGGGAGCGGCTTGTCGTGGCCGGTCGCAACGGCGCGGGAAAGTCCACCCTCCTCCGTATACTGGCCGGGGAAGATCCCGACTATTCCGGCACGGTCAAGCTTGGTACCGATGTGGCCGTGGGCTACTTCTGCCAGGACAATGCGGAGAAGATCACGGGAAGCGAAACGATCCTTGAGCGGCTGGAGTCCAAGGCTCCGCTTGCCCTCATCCCCAAGTTGCGCGACATGCTCGGTTCCTTCCTGTTCCGGGGCGACGACGTGTTCAAGAGCATAGACGTCCTCTCTGGTGGCGAAAAGAGCCGCATAGCCCTGTTGGAATTGCTTCTCCGTCCGGTAAACCTGCTGATCCTTGACGAACCGACGAACCATCTGGACATGCACTCGAAGGATGTGCTTTTGGATGCGCTCAAGGACTTCGGCGGTACGGTCGTGTTCGTAAGCCACGACCGGGGATTCATCGAGGAGCTTGCCACCCGCGTACTGGAGCTGCACCCCGGCAGGCACCGCGTCTTTCCCGGCGACTACAAATACTACATGGAACGGCTGGAGTCGGAGGCGGCAGGAGAAATACCGCTACCGGCCGCTGCTTCAAAGGCTGGCCCTGCAAGTGAAAAGCCTGTCGTGGCCGCTACTTCGGACGCTTCTGCTTCCGGCAAGGAGGCATGGGAAAAGCGGAAACAAGAAGAGGCAGAACGGCGCAAGATAGAGAAGGAGGTCGCCCGGTTGGAAAAGCTGATAGGAGAAGCGGAGGCAAAGAAGGGTGAGCTGGAGGCATCACTGTCCCTTCCCGAAGTGTATTCAAACGGCGAGAAGGCCAAGGATGTCCAGAAAAAGATTGCTGCATTGGAAGAGGAACTTGATAGGCTGAACGCCAGCTGGGAGGACGCGGCGGAAAAGCTGTGAGCGGGGCCGGTATGCGTAGTCCAGGGATGCCCCAGAGCCAGTGCATAAGTCCACGGCACCACACCGCCACACACTTGCAGCCTAGAAGCTTGTGCTGGCGGTTGCCTAGAAGCTTGTGCTGGCGGTTGCCTTGAAGCTTGTGTTTTGTGTGCCGCCGCGTCCTGCGAAAGCCGGGGGCCTAGAAGTTCCTTCCGTTCCAGCCCCAGTCCGACACGCCCTGGTACTTCACGTATACCTTGTCGGCGGGGATGCCCAACTCGTCGTTCATGATGCGGCAGATTTCCGCGGTCATCTTGTCCGCGTCGTCCGCCGAAACGTTGCCGAACACCGAGACCGAGATGAAGGCTCCCTTGTCCAACTTCTTTCCTGCCATCCACAGGTCGTACTCATCATCGATACCTACCATCAGGTAGGACTCGCCCTTGTGCATCAGGGAAATGGCCTTGCCCAGTTTGGACTTGATGGCCTCTTTCTTTTCCGCCGCGACAGGCACGGTGATCTTTGAGTCAATGAACGGCATATAAGCCTCCTTAATGAAATATATGGATTAATGCATTATATCAAGAAAATAATAAGAAATCTATATGGAACTTGAGATACATTTGGGGTTCCTAGGGGCTTGCCCCTAGGCAGCCGTTGGAAAGAAGAGGGGGGGAGGGGGAGAGGAAAACCCGCTTCTGTGTAGAGGTTTCTCTCTCCCCCTCAGCAGGGGGCAGGGGGCTCCCCCTGATAAAAAACTAGCTTTTTTTACGGTTCTTGATGATGATGAACACGCTCTGGAGCACGATGAAGAAGCAGAGGATAATCGAAAGGACTATCTTGTTCCACCATGACGAGAGCGTTCCCTGGCTGCGGATGAGCGTTTCAATCGTCGCCTTTATGAGGACACCGAAGAAGGTTCCGACGATGCTTCCCACACCTCCGGTCAGCATCGTGCCTCCGATGACGGCGGAAGAAATCGCCTCCATCTCAAAGCCGCGTGCCTGCTCGACGAATCCTGATGTCGTGTTCAGGCAGAAGACCGTTCCCGCGAGGGCGGCCATGAAGCCTTCCACGACGTAGGCGACGAACTTGTTCCGCTTGACGTTGATTCCCATCAGAAGTGCGGACTGCTCGTTGCCTCCAATGGCGTAGAGGTTGCGGCCGAACTTGGTGTACTTGAGCACGAACCAGATGATGACGACTACCGCAATCGCAATAAGGACGCTCGGGTGCACGAAGGGATAGCTCACCACCCCGCGCTTGTTCTGCGTCGCACCCAGAAGCCAGTCGATGAACTCAATTCCCGGGTTCTCATCCGAGCCCGTGCGGAAGTAGATGTTCTTGTTCGCCACGGCGATGAAAGCCCTTCCACCCGCGTTTGCGTCGGTGATCGCAATCTGCTCCGTGCTGAGCATGGCGGTAAGGCCACGGCAGCCGAACAGACCGGCGAGCGTGATGATGAATGGCTGCAGTTCCATGTAGGAAATGAGCCAGCCTTGGAAGATGCCGAAGAGGACTCCCAGGCTCAGGACTATGGCGACCGATGCGGACGCGCTGAAGCCCTTCTTTTCCATACAGTAGGACAGGATCATGCAGGACAATCCTATCACCGATCCAACGGAGATATCGATTCCGCCCGTAATCATGACCATTGTCATGCCGGAGGCCGCTATCAAGAGGCCCGCGTTGTCGATGAGCATGTTCAGCAGGACTTGCCTTCTGCCGAAACCCGCATCCCCGTAAATAAGGCATCCGAAGATGTACATTATCAGGAAGAGGCAGACCGTGATGAACAGCAGGAAGTTGGAGCTGTCAATCTTGCCTTTCTTCTTCTGGTCCGCCGCAAGGGCGGTCTCGTTCGTGTTCTTCTTGCTTTTCATTTTGCCCCTCCGATTGCCATTGCGTTCTGCTTACGGAGCTTCATGGCCCTTCTCCAGCGGTTGAATGCGGGAGACTGCAGCAGGACGATAAGGATAACGACCACGGCCTTGTAGACAGGCAGCTGGTCGGCGGAAACACCGATGGCGTATAGGCTCGTCGTAAGGCACTGTATCGTGATTGCGCCGATGACCGAGCCCGCGAGGTTGAACTTACCTCCGCCCAGGCTGTTGCCGCCCAAGGCGACCGCAAGAATCGCGTCCATTTCCAAGTTCAGACCGATGTTGTTCGCGTCGCTTGAATAGATGCGGCTGGATGCTATGAGTCCGGAGATGCTCGCGCAGAATCCGCAGAAGACATAGCAGAAGAAGATGACCATCGTCGAGTTGATTCCGACCAGGCGTCCGGCCTTCGGGTTGATTCCGACGGTCTGGATGTAGGTGGAAATCGCAGTCTTCTTCAGAATGAGCTGGGTCAGGATGAGGAACGCTATTACGATGAAAATCGGTGTCGGTATGACGACGTGCGGCAGGAATCCTCCGATCCAGCGGAAGGACTCCATGCGGACGTAGAGGATGACTCCCGTTGCCTTCGCTCCGGTCTCGGTCAGCTTGGAGCTGATCAGCTGGGCAATTCCGCGTCCCGCCGTGTACAGGATCAGCGTCGCAATCATCGGCTGGATGTTGAAGCGGGCGACCAGGAGGCCGTTGAAGGCGCCGCATGCGATTCCGCCCAAGATACCGATGAAGATGGCTATCAGCATCGGAGTGGCGTAACCGTCATAGCTTTCTCCCAAGTTGCGGACGATGAGCGCTCCGGCAACCGCCATAATCGCTCCTACCGAGATGTCGGTTCCCCGCGAGGCGGCGACGACCAGCGTCATGCCGATGGCGAGGATAATCAGCTCGCAGGAGCGGTTCAGCACGTCGATGATGAAGCCGTACAGAACTCCATTGTTGATTGAAATCTTGAAGAAGTCGGGCGTGATTATGACGTTGACAATCAGCATCAGAATCAGGGCCGCGACGGGAAGCAGCAGCTGGCTCTTCCGTATCTTGCCCAATATGTTTGTTTTGCCTGGCATTATTTGTCACCTCCCGCAATCGCTTTCATGACGTCGTCCTGCGTCAGATTGTCGTTCATCAGCTCCCCGACCTTCGCACCGTCGCGCATGACGCAGAGCTTGTTCACCGTACGGAGCATCTCGTCAATCTCGGAACTGATGAACATGACGGTCATGCCCTCCTCGGCGAGCTTTATGACGAGCTTCTGGATTTCTGTTTTTGTTCCAACGTCTATACCCCTCGTGGGCTCATCGAGTATCAGGAACTCCGGGTTGGTGACCAGCCAGCGGCCGATGATGACCTTCTGCTGGTTGCCGCCGGACAGCTGCTTGATGAGGGTTTCGGGCGACGGGGTCTTTATGCTCAGGGCCTTGATGTACTTGTTCGTCAGTTCCAGCTGTTTGGACATGGGGAGCAGCTTGAACACGCCGGTCTTGGCCTGGAGCGCAATCATCATGTTCTCCCGTATCGAAAGGTCGGCGATGATGCTTTCAGCCTTTCTGTCCTCGGGCAGGAAGGCCATGCCGCTCTTTATGGAGTCGAGCGGGCTCTTTGCCTTGAGGTCCTTGCCGTTGAAGGTCAGCTGTCCGCCGTCCGGCCTGTCCGCGCCGTAGATGGCACGCGCCATCTCGGAACGTCCAGAGCCAAGCAGGCCGGTGAGGCCGACGACTTCGCCTTTCTTTATTTCCACGGAGAAGGGCTTTATCGTCCCCGTGTGGGTGAGGGCGACCGCCTTCAGGATGATGGGAACGTCCTTCTTCTCCTCGATTGCGTTGTTGCTGTGCAGGGAGTCAAGCTCCGCGACCTCGTGGCCGAGCATCGTCTGGACCAGTTTGAGCCTGGGCAAATCGGCGATGGCGAACTCTCCCTCAAGCTCGCCGTTCCGCAGTACCGTAATCCTGTCGCAGACCGCATAGACCTGCTCCAGGAAGTGGGTGACGAATATGATTCCCTTGCCGTCCGCCTTGAGCTGCCGCATGACGGCAAAGAGCTTGTCTACTTCCTTGTCGTCGAGCGATGAGGTCGGCTCGTCCAGAATCAGCACCTTGCAGTTGAAGTTGACCGCGCGGGCAATCGCGACCATCTGCTGTATTGCGACCGAATACTCGCCGAGCGAGCGGGTCACGTCTATGTCTTCAAGTCCTACCCAGGAGAGGATTTCCTTCGCCTTCTGGTTCATCTGTTTCCAGTCAATCATGAACAGCTTGTTCCGCGGCTCATGCCCGGCGAAGATGTTTTCGGCGACGGAGATGTTCGTACACAGGTTCACTTCCTGGAACACCGTGCTTATGCCGTTCATCTGTGCCTCTTCCGGGGACCTGTTGTTTATCATCTTCCCGTCAAGGTATATTTCCCCAGACTCCCTCGTGTGGACACCTGTCAGTACCTTGATCAGCGTACTTTTCCCCGCCCCGTTTTCTCCCATGAGGGCATGGATTTCCCCGCTGCGGAGCGTGAAGTCAACGTTTTGTAAAGCCTTCACGCCTGGAAACGTCATGTTTATTTTTTTCATCGAAAGCAGAGCTTCATTTGCCATCGCGCACCTTTCCTTTGTTAACTTTCTTATAGGAAACAACAGAAAAATAAAGCCGGAGCAGGACTTTCATTTCCATGTCTCCGGCCTCATTTCCATACCGTGTTTTTAACTTATGTCCAAGTTACATTAGTACTTGCGCTCGGGGAGGGCATCGGCAGCCTTGCGGGCGTTTCCGATTCCGTCCTTGTCGAAGGTCTCCTCGACGACATACTGCTTCTTGTCAACCTTCTGCTTCTTCTCAAGCTTCTGGATGATCTCGGCAACACGGGGGCCGTGGAGCGGGTTGCACTCCTGGGCACAGTTGATTTCCTCGCCGTTGATGATGCGGTTGAAGGACTCCTTGACTGCATCGAAGGTGATGATGATGATGTCCTTTCCAGGAACCTTACCGGCGGCCTTGACAGCGTCGATTGCTCCCCAAGCCATGTTGTCGTTCTCGGCGTAGATGACGTCGATGTTCGGGGTGGACTTCAGGATGGACTCCATGACTTCCTGTCCCTTGGACTGGGTGAACTCACCGGTCTGCTGGGCAACAATCTTCCAGTTCTTGTGGGTCTTGACGGCTTCCTCAAGTCCCTGGGTACGGCCGATCTGGGCGGAAGCACCGATCGTTCCCTGCAGGTCAACGATGTTGATCGTGTCGTTTGAGCGTCCCTTTGCCTTCAGGTAGGCATCGAGCCACTTACAGGCGTCCTGTCCTTCCTTGAGGAAGTTTCCACCGACCCATGCAACATACAGGTCATCAACACCCTTCATCTCGCGGTCTGAAAGGATGATCGGGATACCAGCCTGCTTTGCTTCCTGAAGAACCGTCTCCCATCCGGTCTCGACGACAGGGGCGACGACGATGTAGTCAACGTCCTGCTGGATGAAGTTGCGGATGGCCTTGATCTGGTTCTCCTGCTTCTGCTGGGCATCATCAAATATCAGCTTGTAGCCGTTTGCCTCGGTAAAGGTGTCCTTGAAGGACTGGGTGTTGGCAAGGCGCCAGTCTGACTCCGCTCCGACCTGGGCGTATCCAACGGTGATTGTCTTCTTCTTGTTGTTCTTCTTTGATGACCAGGGCCATGCAAAGATTGAAGTCACAGCAAATGCTGCCAGAACTGAAACAGCCAAAATCTTTTTCATAAATCGTTCCTCCTAAATGTTGAACTTATGATTACATTCTACCAGCAATTGCCAATAAGTAAATTGAATTTCTTATCAACTTTCATTGAACTTTATTAGATTTTTTTTGTACTTTTCTGGATGCAATCAAGTTTACAGGGGGAAAGTTAGTTTTTTTACGAAAAAAGGGGGAAAAATTCATGACGGAACGGTCTGTTCCGTCAGTTTATGTCCGTCAGTTTACGGTTGCAGAATAGACTTCCCGGTCCATCGCGTAGAGGGTGAGCGTGCTGCCCTTTGCGACGGAGTAGGGGAGGGTGATCCTGCCGCCGTCATGATGAAAATTTGCAAGCGTCGTCGTTTTCCCTTCCTGGCTGCTGGCCTTGACGGTCATGGGCACCGGATACGGATATTCGCTGATGGAGGCGTTCAGTATGCCGGTGCTGTTTTCATCGCCTTCTTTTGCCGGCGCAAAGGCGAAGTCCGCCGTGACGTGGCTCCATGCGCCTACGGTCTGGCCCGCACCGTCCTGGCTCGTGACGGTCCCGGCCTTTTCCGACGAAAAGGCTTCGTGGCTGGTGAAATCGAAAATCACCTTCGCCGACGACATTGCCTTGAGCGCCTCGGAAACCTTCATGCCTGCCAAATCCGGGACTTCTGCCGTTTCCGGTTCCGTTCCCTTGCTCACGATGAGCTGGAGCCTCGTCATGTCCGAAATGATGCTTCCCGCCGCAGGGGTCTGGCCAAGGATGGTTCCTGCCGGCCTGCTGCTTTTTTTATAGACCGGATCCGCCACGGTTACGAGCGAACCGTCTGCACCATAGCTGCTTTTTAGCTGGGGAAGCACTTCGTCTATGTTTTTTCCGACAAGGTCTTCTATTCCGCTTCCTTCCAGCCCGCGGCTTACGGTCAGCGTGACGCGCCGGTAGGCCTTTACAATGGAGCCGGGAGCGGGATCCTGCTCAAGAATCGTCAGTGCGTCCTCCTCGTCGGAATAGCGGAGCTGAATTTTCGCATAAAGCTCCTTCTGCTGCATTTCAAGCAGGGCGGTGGTCAGGCTCTTTCCCACTACGTCCGGGACCATGACCTGCTCTTCCCCCTGCACGCTGGCAAAGAAGACGGCGATGCATGCGACGACCGTGACGATGAGGGTCAGTATCATCGTGAAGAAGAGGGGGGCACCTCCATAGGCAAGGCCGTCGGCCTGCTTCTTTATGCTGCCGGAAATCCTGCTGCCGAATCCGCCCTTCTTTTCGTTTTCGCCTTCCGTATTCTTGATGTCCCGTTCGTCCATAGTCTTTTCCTTCTATAATTAAGTATCTCTATCCTCTGCCGTCGGCTGCCTGCTGCCCTGCCGCTATTCCAGCACCGAACCGATGAAGTTTCTTGTTCCGTTCATGAAGGACTTGTAGTCCATCGCCTTCTTCGCCTGCCACTGGAGCTCGGTCACCAGCAGGACCCCATCGCCCGTCTGGATCAGGATGCCCCGCTGCTTGGAGTAGGACAGCACCGTTCCCGGGACCGCCCCCGTGTTCTGCGGAATCGACGTGTCCTGGGAGGCGACCTTGCTTGCCGCCGCCGCCTTGAGGATTCTCAGCTGCGTTCCATTCATGCTGGTGTAGCAGCCGGGCCACGGCGTATAGGCACGTATCTGCGCATCTATCTGGAGCGCGCTGTCCTTCCAGTTTATGCGGCCGTCTTCCTTCTTTATCGTGGAGCAGTAGCTGGGGATTCCCTCCTGCGGTCTGGACGGGGGAAGGGTGCCTTCCTTTGCCACGTGGCGGAGCAGCGTCGTTATCGCTATGCCACCGAAAAGGGCAGCCTTGCCAAGGAGCAGTTCCGCCGTCTCCGTTCCGGTCAGCCCCATACGCTCCTCATACAGCACATCCCCTTCGTCAATCCCCAGCACCATCTTCTGCAGGGAAAAGCCCGTCTCCGTGTCCTGGTTCAATATGGCGGCGGGAACCGGCGTGGCCCCCCGGTACTTGGGCAGGAGGGAGGGGTGCAGGTTGACCACACCGTACTTGAACATGGACAGGAACTTTGGTCCCAGGATGTGCCCGTAGGCGAAGCAGACGAAGATGTCCGGCTGTATGGCCGAAATTTCGTTCCTGGCCTCCTCCTTGAGGTGCTCGGGCGTCAGGATTTTTATGTCGTCGCCCCGTGCCCGGTTCCAGATTTCGGCATACTGGGCCACGTCGGTGGGAATAAGCTCCTTGTGACGGCCCTTTGCCGACGGTGGGTTGGTGAGGACGGCGACAATCTTGTACGCCTCCGAAGGAACGGAGGAGGACATCGCGCTGTCCTTGAGGATGAGTTCCAGTGTTTTTGCAGATGCGGCGGGACTTCCGCCGTAGAGGACACGGAGCATGGCCTAGTCTTCCTTATTGCCCTTTTTGGCGGCTTTCTTTGCGGCCTTGAGCGCGGCCCGTTCGGCCTTCTTCTTGAAGCTTTCAATCGTCTTGTTCTTGAAGTCCTCGTCGCCCCTGTCTATGTAGAGGATGCCGTTCAAGTGGTCGTTCTCGTGCTGGATGATGCGGGCAAGGAGGCCGGTCGCGTCGTTCAAGGTAAAGTGGCGGCCCCGCTCGTTGAGGGCGGTCACGGAAATCGTGGAGGGCCGCTGTATGGTCTCCGACACCCCCGGTATGGAAAGGCAGCCCTCGTCGTAGTCAGACAGGTCGCTCGAAGTCTTGATGATTTCCGGGTTGATGAACACCCTGTTCACGTCGTCGTCCGACCGCATCACGAAAAAGCGCTTGGCTATGCCTACCTGGGGCGCGGCAAGGCCCACCCCGTTTGCGCTCGTCATCGTCTGGAACATCTCGTTTATCGTTGCGCGCAGCTCGTCGTTTATCTCTTCCGGCTGCACCGGCTCGCATTTTTGCCTGAGTATGTCGTCTCCAATCTTGTAAATCTTCATCCTACACCACCTTTCCGCCAGTGAACGCGTTCAAGCGAAGCTCCGCCGAATGCGCGTGGGCTGCAAGCCCTTCCGCCTTGCCCAGGCATGTCGCGGCACGTGCGGAACATACCGCTCCTTTCTTATCGGCTTCTACGCGGAGGGTCGTCACCGTCTTGAGGAACATCCTGACCGAAAGGCCGCCCGTAAAGCGGGCACTGCCGGAGGTGGGGAGCGTGTGGTTCAGGCCTGCCGCGTAGTCGCCAAAGACCTCGGCCGCATTGTGGCCGATGAACAGCGATCCGTAGTTGTGCACGAGCGAGGCAATCCTGTCACGCTCCGCTCCTTCCTCCATCGCAAGCTCCAGGTGCTCCGGTGCTTTCCTGTTCGCTATGGCGACGGCCTCGTCAAGGTCCTGCGTGATGAGTATCCTGCCGAAGCTTTCGATGGAAGCTGCCGCCGTCTGCTTGGTCGGGAGGTCCTCAAGCTGCCTGTCTATCTCGGCCGCGACTTTCCGGGCAAGCTCTTCGTCCGGTGTCGCCAGGATAGGCTGGGCAACCACGTCATGCTCGGCCTGGGCCAGGAGGTCGGCGGCGACCCATTCTGGACTTGCGCTCGAATCCGCTATGATGAACACTTCGGTCGGCCCCGCCAGCATGTCTATTCCGACTGTTCCGTAGACCAGCTTCTTGGCTTCGGCCACGAACTTGTTGCCGGGCCCCACGACTACGTCAACCCGAGGTATGCTCTGCGTGCCAAACGCGAGCGCGGCGATTGCCTGTGATCCGCCCAAGGCGTATGCCTTGGTGACGCCGCAGATGTAGGCCGCCGCCATGATGTTCTCATCGGCATAGGCCTTGCCTCCGATATATGCCTTTCCGGGAAGCCCCAGCCCCTGTTTTTCCGCGTTGGCTCGGTCGTCGGGGTGGACGCGGGGCGGAGTACAGAGGATGACCTCCTTGACCCCTGCCGCGACCGCTGGGGTGACCGTCATCACGACCGAAGAGACCAACGGGAATCGGCCGGCGGGAACGTAGACCCCAGCCCTTTCCACCGCGATGTTCTTCTGCCCGGTGAATACGCCCGGCTCCAGCTCAGTCTCGAAGTCCCCGAAGGACTCTTTCTGTTTTTTGGCAAAACGCAGGGCCAGCTCATGGGAGTAACAGATGGACTTGTACAGATCGGGATTCTCCCTCTGCATCTTGTCCGCCGCTGCCTTGAGCGCGGACAAAGGAATCTCGAATTCCACCGGGTCGGCCATGTCGAACTTGGCCGTGTAGCAGTGCAGGGCCCCGTCGCCATTGGATTTGACGTCCTTCAGCACGTCCTTTACCGCATCCAAGGAATCTCCGAAGTCCCTGCCTTCAAAAAAACTCTCATCTATGTTGCTGGCTCTCTCTATCCTGATCATAGTTGGCAAACAGTATAACGAAAATGGGCCAGAATATCTATAGCTCCGGGACTCTTTCGCCAGGACCGGGGCCGCACCGGCAAAAAAACGGCCTGCAGGCGGAAGGCGTGCAGGCCGTGAATGCTGGAATTGTCACACCGGTAGTATTCCCTAGTTCCTGAACGAGTGGATGGGGGCGGGGATGCGGCCCCCGCGATTGATGAAGTCGGCGCAGCTGAAGCGGTTCACGTCCATGACGGGGCAGCCGCCGAGCAGGCCGCCGAATTCCACCCAGTCGCCGGCTTTCTTACCCGGGGCAGGAATCAGGCGGACGGCGGTCGTCTTGTTGTTGACCATGCCGATCGCCATCTCATCCGCCATAATGCCGCTGATTGTCGTTGCGCTCGTGTCGCCGGGAATCGCTATCATGTCAAGTCATACCGAGCAGACGCAGGTCATCGCCTCAAGTTTTTCCAGGGTGATTGAATGCTGCTTGACTGCATTTATCAT
>JAILON010000099.1 GCA_024690865.1 Treponema sp.
TGAGGACGGCAGCTACGACCCCAGGACCATCCAGCGCGACATAGAATTCATGCGCGACAGCCTGAACGCCCCCATCGAGTCGGGCAGGCAGGGCTACCGCTACACCGAGCCGAACTTCTTCATCAAGAGCATCCCCCTGTCCGAGGGCGAGGCGTTCGCCATCACCGTGATGAACCCCTTGCTTGAACAGTACCGCAACACCCCGCTGGAAAAGCAGCTGCGATCTGTGTTCTCCAAAATCGCCTCCTGCCTGCCTGACCGGATTACCGTGGACACATCCTTCCTGAACCCCAAGATCACCTTCATCCCCGACCGCGCGGAGACGATAAGCCCGGACTGCTTCAGCGCCGTGTTCGACTCGCTCAAGACCTGCCGCACGCTCAGGTTCGACTATCGGCCATTGAAGAAGGCCTCATATATGGAAAGAAAACTCGACCCCTACCACGCTGTATGCCAGCGGGGCAACTGGTACGTGCTGGGCCGCGACCACGGCAAAGGAGACATACGCATCTTCTCGCTGGGCAGGATGAGGAACCTGTCAGTCACGGACGAGGTTTTTGCAATTCCCAAGGACTTCAAGACCTCGGACTACTTTGACACGGAGATGGGCGTGTGGCTGAACAAGGGCGAACCGATGACGGTGGAGCTGCTGTTCGACAAGGAAGTGGGGACCTTCGCGCTGAACCGGAGCTGGCACACCGGGCAGGAGGTACGGCAGAACGAAGACGGCAGCGTGTATGTCAAGTTCACCACGACGCAGCGGCAGGAAGTCCTGCGGCAGGTGCTGGGTCAGGGGCACACGGTCAAAGTCCTCGCACCGCCTGAGCTCGTTGCGGAAGTCAAAGCAGAGCTGGAGAAGATGCGGGGACTGTACGGGGGATAGAAGAATGAGCCTGTACGCGTGGCCCGGTACGGTGGCCATGGGCATTTTTTTCGAAAAAATTCCTTACCCACGACACTATTTGTCATGGATGGGGCGGTAGAATAGATGGAAAGATTTGTCCAGCCGAAACTGGGCAACAGGAGGAAAAATGTTTATATTCTTTGTAATTCTTGGAATCTCCATTTATGGAACATGTTCCGAAAAGGCATCTCCAGCGCTGGAAAAATTCTCATCGAGAGCATTGAATGTCATATACTATATTTTCAGCATAGTAGCAATAATAGGTACAAGGTTATTCTATGTAATTACGAAACTTTTGCATATTCAAAGTTTCATGTACTATGTATTGGGAGTATTCGGGGGATTGCCTTCCATCATCTACATGTGGAAAGTACATATTCCACGTTCACGAATTGAAAAGGCGCAGAATTCAGAAGATGATTTCATTGCAGAAAGAGAAGCAAGAAACAACACGATTGCAATGATAGCCTTTTACCCATGGAGTATACTTGCAGTCGGATTTCTTGTCTATACAGTTTTTAGGAATAGAATGCCTCCCATAATTTTTTTTATTGCTGCATTGGTATATCCTTTTCTGTATGCTATCTATAAAATTCTTGATAGCAGTGATGAAAATGAAGGTGGGGCTCAGAAAGCTCCTGCAAGGAAGACGTTGAATCTGGAGACATACTCCTTGGAAAAACTTATCAAGCTTGAGAAAAAAACACACGCTGCTGATGTTCAGGCAGAACTTGGCAGCCGTTTCTTTCACGGCAAAGAAACTGAGCCAAACTATGAAACCGCATTTGAATGGTATAAAAAATCTGCCTGTCAGGGGAACGCCATCGGCCAGTTCAGATCTGGAATGTGCTGTTTAAAGGGATCTGGAACGGAACAGAACGATACGGAAGCTTTCCTCTGGTTTGAAAGATCCGCAGAGCAGGGATATGCTGCCGCACAGAAGATGCTTGGTGACTGCTATTTGAATGGTTGTGGAACAGAAAAAGACTGCAAGAAAGCATACGAATGGTTAAAAAAATCCGCCGAACAGGACTATCAATCTGCCAAGGAGGAATTGGACAAGCTGCCAAAGATGGACACTGATGATGAGGAGGAAGATTCTGAATGACGTGCCGGTATTGTGGATATGAGCTAAGGACGCAGGGACAGGAGCTTCGGAGCAGTCTCGGCCCTGTTTGCAAGGGAAGCCCTTCCGGGAAACACGTGGGTGTGGCGGACGGTTCGTGCTGCGTGTACTGCGGCAGGCCCGCAAAGCCCATGAACGGAAGCCTGCGGACAAACTACGGGGCGGTCTGCCCCAATTCCCCTACAAAGGCGCACTGCCTGCAGTAGGGGACGAAACGAGAAAAAACAGAGGAGTGTATATATGGATATAAACCGGATGATTCAAATAGCGCAGGACGTAGGCATGGAAGATGTCGCCCAGTCGCTGTGCGATGCGCAGAACCGTTTGCAGGACGGGAATGTCCCCCTCATGCTTCCCCTCGTCGGGGAATTCAGTGCGGGCAAGACAACTTTGATAAACTCGCTTACAGACAGCAGGCAGCTGGAAACTGCAACCAAGCCGACAACGGCGACCATTTACCAGATATTCTTTGGGAAAGAAGAATGCAAGGCTACCGTTGTCTACGCTGACGGGCGGGAGGAGGTTTTTACGGACATCTCCCAGCTGAAAAATGACACCATAAAGGATGCTTCTGTAGTTTTGGTTGAAGACACCAGCACAAAGGTTCCACCGACCACAGTCCTTGTGGACACCCCAGGACTGTCTTCCCCCGATGAGAACCACAGACGAGTCCTCATGGATTTTCTTCCCTCGGCTGATGGTGTTCTGCTCACCGTAGATGTGAACCAGCAGGTAACACGTTCCCTGACGGATTTTGCGAAGGACATGGAACTGGCAAAAAGAAGGCTGTATCTTGTCATCACCAAATCGGATACAAAGTCACCAGAAGATGTCGATGCCGCACGGAAGTACATTGCCGAAAACTGCAAGCTTCCTCTTTCACAGGTAGCATGCGTTTCTGCCGCGAACGGGGATGTCCAGGAGCTTTTTGACATGCTGAATGCAATCAGCAACGACAAGTCCAAGATAGTTGCAGATGTGACGGCTCAGCGGGTTGAATCCCTGTCCAAACGTCTTGTCGAAGGAATTGATGAACTCCTTGCGGTCCAGAATCCTGATTCCGAACTCGCAGACAAGATAAAGGCTCAGGAAAAGGAGCTGGACCGTTTGAACCGGAATATAGACAGGCTGGTTGACGATACGCAGGATGGAATAAAAGAAATAGAACGTTCTGTAAATCAGGAGTTCTGCGATACCATATTCAACAAACTCGATGCGCTTGCAGCATCCCATGGGATAGATTTTGACACTCAGGCCAGAATGTCCATCGGAGGAACAGTAACCCTGTATCTCAACGAGTATAAAAACCGCATACAGAATTTGATGTATCAGAACGCACGGGAACGGCGCTCGGGAGAAGACGGAATAAACCTCCGCTCGCTTGAGGAGCTTGACTATAGCGGCCTGAACATATCTGACATACCATACAACATGAACCTCAATACTGTAGGACATGAATATGACGGCATTCTGTCTGGCGGAGCTAAAATCCTCTCTGCGGCAGCTCTGGTCGCTGGAACAATCGCGACGGCTGGTGCTTTGGGTGTAGGAGCTGCAGCTGGTGCGGGTGCAGCTGGTGCCGGTGCTGCCGGAGCCGGAGCTGCTGCCGGAGCCGGGGCGGCAGCCGGAACTAGCGGAAGTGCTTTGCTGACAACTCTTGCAGGGTCTGCTGATGCCATTGCTGTTGGGGCCGTGAGCATTGCAGCACAAAAAAACAACAAGAGGCAGATTCAGCAGATTATGCAGAATGCACCGCAACAGTTCTCCGACAGCCTCAATACGGTGAACAATTTCAACCAGCAGGCTGGTAACCAGCTGGCACAAAAAAAGAACGGACTTGTCGAAGGGCTTGTTTCCCGCATGACGGATAAAGCCAGCAAGCCCAAACGCCAGAAAGCTGTCCACGATTATATAAGCGACACCCTTGTCCCTGCATTCGAAAACGAAATGAGAAGGGTAAGCAACGAGTTGCTGACTGTAATCCGGAACTCCCTTCATATGGAAGCCCAGGGAACAATAAGCCAGAAGGAACAGGCTTTGGAAACGTTAAAGGCCCAGCTGGAACAGTCCCGTTCTGCGTATGAGGCGCAGATGAAGAAAATCAAGAGCTACAAGCAGGAATTGCTTGCACGGTAAAATATTTTAATAAGGAGAAGAATATATGGCTTTTTTTGTTCCGTTTGTTGTTGGGGCTGCATCCGGGTTTGTCGGTTCAAGCTTCATAAAGCTTTCATCGGGAGGAAAATCTAAGACTGCCGCTGATGCTGCGGTTCTCGAATCAGAGAATGAGAAGCTCCGTACACGCATAAAGGAGATGCAGGAGCAGATAGATTCCCTGGTGAATTCAAACAAGAAGCACAGAAAAGAATCTGAAGCAAATGATGAGGAGCTTGAGGAGCTTGAGGATAAGCTCAAGGATGCGGAAAAAGAAATAAAGGCCCTCAAGGCGCAGCTTTCTCATTCCGAATCGATTATAGCTGACTACAAAGCGACAGTTGCCCGGCTTGAGTCGGAGCTGGAGAAATAAAAAAAGGAAGTTGATTATGAACGAATTGCTTGAAAATTTTGGATTAACCCTTACGAGTGCCATTGCCCTTGGAGCAGGTTTCATCATGCTTGTCATAGCTATAATCCTGCTTGTTGCTTCCAAGAACAAAAAGCAGGATGTGGATCCTGCGGAATTGAAAAAGGTGAATACTGAAAATGCATCCCTGCAAAAAACAATCTCCGAACTGAAGGAAAAAGAGGAGTTCCTCAACCAGAACTTGGTGTCAAAAAACAACCAGATGCAGGAACTGCAAAAGAAACTTACTGACGTTGTGAACAACAACGATCCGGAGATAATGAAGCAGGCCCTTTCCGATTCAAAAATCGCAGAGCTTGGTTCTGAACTTGACACTACAAAGCAGGAGCTTGCCAGCATTCAGAAAAAGCTGAAGAATACCGAAAGCGACCTCGAGGATGCCGAAGAAGACCTTGAGGATACCCAGAAGAAGCTCAAGAAAAAGACGGAAGAAAACACCGAAATAAGCGAGAAGCTCAATAGCCTCACGAAAGAGTATGAGCAGGTGAAGGGCTCTTTGGCGGAAAAGGAAAATGCTTTGACGGAAAATGAGAAAACCCTGTCGGTGAAACTCGGAGCCCTCGACTTTATGAGCGCGATACTCATGGCAAAAGACGTTGATGATGCCGACATACGGAAAAAATATAAAACCATCGATGACATAGTTGAATATGTGAGGGATGATTTTTCAAGTTGTCTTAACAAAAACAGTTTCTCTAGGGATGAAAGTCTTTTCGGTTCAGATCTTGATGTCTGGGCACAGGTCGCCAAAAAGACCTGGCTCAAGGACAAGATTTCCGTAGCCTTCGTCGGAGAGTTTTCTGCCGGAAAGACATCTATCGTAAACAGCATTATCAAGGCGAATGATGTGAACTCTCAGCTTCTTCCGACAAGCTCCAAGGCAACGACTGCGATACCGACCTACATCTCAAAATCGCTCAGCGGCAAGGAAAACTACCTTTTCTTCACAACCGACAATAGATTGAAGGTGCTCGATCCGAAAGTCTTTGACGTGACGAAAGAAATGCTTGACTCCGTAGACGGCGAGGAGACGCTTTTTAAGTATTTCATCGTGTCATACAACAATCCGAACCTTGAGAATCTGAGCATTTTGGATACCCCAGGATTCTCTTCAGAAGACAAGCAGGATGCGGAACGTACCATAGAAGTCATTAATGAATGCGATGCCCTGTTCTGGGTCTTTGACGTGAACAACGGTGAAGTCAACGAAAGCTCGTTGAAAACAATCAAGGACCATCTGAAGAAACCCCTGTATGTCGTCATCAATAAGATTGACACTGTTGCACCCAGCGAGGTGGATAAGGTTGAGGTTAAAATATCCGAGACCTTCAAAAACAAGGGTATCAAAGTTGAGAAGATTATCCGATACAGCAATGACCCTGCCACCGTTCCTACGGAAACAATTGTCAACGCCTTGAAGTCTGTAAAGCGGACGAATAATTCACAGGATTACATTGAAAATCTTATGAATTTTGCTTATTCTTGTGTCCAGGAGCAGGAAGAAGCCTCTGAGCAGGCCCGTGATGAATGGCTTGAGTGCGACAATAAAGTTGATGAAGCAAAGGACGCGCTTGCATCTAAGATTTCAGATGTCAAAGACAAATGTGGAGAGGCGCGTGATATGCCAAAATACGCATCACATCTCTTTCACAGTGACAAGTTTGAGATGTCAGTGGAAAAAGGCAATCGTTTTCTTGCTCTGATGGACGAAATCGCTGATGATGAAATGAAAGAGCTTTCGGACCTTGTTGGAAACATAGCGGAAACCGTTCAAGAATACCAAAATGCCAACCAGAAGGATGATGAGGAAAGACAGAAAAAAGAGGAGCTTGAGAACTGTGTTGCGGGCCTGCAGAAACGTGTCAAGGCATTTATCAGCGGACAGCCTGACTCGAAAAATGCCGGCAGCCGTGCAGTGCAGAACGTTTCCGGGAAATCCTCGGATTGGCAAGACTTAATGTGATTGGAAAAAGCATTGGAAGCAGGAGTTGATTATGGCACAAAACATATTTGAAGAGTTTCAGGAACAGAAGGCTGCGATGGTGGCTCTCATAGAGAAGGCCGCTGAATTCAAATGGATTGACGGCGCAAAACGCGGGGAGATGCTTAAAAAGCTGAACGAAGACATCCTCACGGTTGGTGTCATAGGACAGATGAAATGTGGAAAGTCAACCTTTTTGAATGCGTTCGTATTTGGTGACGACGTACTCCCCTCTGCCACGACGCCCATGACGGCAGCCCTTTCCCTCATAACCTATGGCGAGAAAGAAAAGATAACGGCTGAGTTTTATACGAAAGACGAATGGGCGGAACAGAAGCAGACAGCAGCATTGCCCATTGATGATTCAATAGAGGAGCTGGAAAAATCCAAGCGTCAGGCTGCGAAAGAACTCGTCGCAAAATCGGCCAAGCTGGGGAGCAGGCTGGAATCACTGCTTGGCAAAACACAGGATGACGAGCTTTCAAAGCTTGAAGACTATGTTGGTGCCGACGGCACGTATGTGTCCATCACCAAGGCCGTCACCGTCTACTATCCGAAAGAATACTTGAAGGGCGTAAACATCGTGGACACCCCCGGTATGAACGACCCGATCGTTTCCAGGGAGGAACGCACGAGGGAGTTCTTGAGCAAGGCTGATGTCGTCCTGATGATGCTCTATGCCGGCCGTCCCTTTGATTCCACCGACCACAACATCCTCTTTAACGATGTCCGAAAGTGCGGTCCCGGAAAAGTCCTTATCGGCATCAATAAATATGACATTCCCTATCTGGACAAGAACAAGCCGGAAGATGAAGAGGAGATAAAGGCATACGTAAAAGAACAGATAGGCAAGGCGTGCCGTCAGCTGAACGATGCTACTGTCGCCGAAATTCTGAAAGACGTGGAGCCCATCCCCCTTTCTGCAAACATGGCCTTGCTGTCCAAGCTCCCCATGGAACGGATTACTTCCAACGAAAAATACCAGTTTGACTGGAAGCGGTATTGTGACGGCTTTGAAATCAGCACCCAGCCGCAGTTCCTGGAGAACAGCCATATTGACGACCTCGGCAAAGCCGTCATGAACCTCATCACCAATGAGAAGGGGCAGATACTGCTCGCAAAGCCACGGAACGAGATTCAGGCGGCGGGGAACGTCAAAAAGGAGTCCGTTGAAAAGGAACTGAAAGACTGCGTCAACAGCATAACAATCCTCGAAACCCCTGACAGCGAGTTGGATGAAAAACTGGATAACCTTAAGACGGCCGAAAGGAAATTCAAAAGGAAGCTTGAAAGGCTGGAAAGCTCTCTTGAAGAGGATGTTCTTAAGGTAAAATGGCCGTCCATAAAACGTAAAATAGAAGATACGGTTGAACGTTCTTGCAGGGATATGATGCCGAAGGTGGACGACTGGAAATTCGGCAAAAACTTTGAGACCTTGAGGATAAGACTCGATGGAGACATGAACATCCTGTCCCGAAAGGTTTCCCGTATTTTTGAAGATGGAACCCGAGAGATAACGAAATCTATCCGCTCTGAAAGCAACGGTTTCTTCGATGAAGCACTCTCCATCTGCGAAAGATATCTTGAAGACTTTGAAGAAAAAAACTTCATCGAAGAAATCAAGAAGAGCATGCAGTTGCAAGACGACGGATCAAAAGACTGCGCAGAACTGAGTAAGAACTTCGCAGGCTTTTTGTCTTCCCTTCCCAAGGGGATTTTTTCCCGTGGCAGTAACAAGGATGCCATAAAGGCCAAGCTTTCTGAAATAGGAACCCAGCTTGACACCAGTCCCTATGAGTTCAAAATTAAGGAAAAGCTTGATGATACAATAAACAAGATACAGGAAAAATGTATCGATGAAATCATTGAACCCCTCAAGGATCAGCTTGAAAAGTGCAAGGAGGACAAGGGCAACAAAGAAGAAAAACTGGAGGCAGCAAAGTCCAATAAGACCAAGCTTGAAGAGGCAAAGAAAGAAATTGTCAGCCAGCTGGAGCAGATAAAACTCCTTACAGGAGCCGCAAGCTGATATGTTTAAGGCGATTTTTCATTTGTTAAAGGCATCAAAGTTCGCAAAGATTGTGCTTGCTTTGGTGTATATTATTTCACCCGTCGATTTAATCCCGGAAGCCGTATTTGGTGCAGTCGGGTTTATTGATGACGGAGCCGCCGCCATTTATCTTCTCAAGACTTTGGCGACGGACAGCGCGGGTAGGTTTATTATGCCCCGGCTTTTGCGCGGGCTAAAGGGTGCAGTGGGAGTGTTGCTCATTCTGTTTGCCGCTTTTGTCGTGCTGATAATTGTGAGGAACCGTTGATCAGTTGGAGGCTTAACGCTTATGTCTAACTTTCTGCCGCCAACTTTTGAAGAGATGCACTTCGTCTGCAAGGACTGCGGACACTGGTTCCAGGGGCGGGACTGCGAGAAAGGGATGCTGGAGATGCCGACAGGACCTTTCGCTCTCCTGCTGTCCCGGTTCGGCCTGCAGGGGCCCAAGTGCCCCGAGTGCGGCAGCCGCAACACGGAGAAGAATATGTTTGTGTGCTACTAACAGCGGGCAGGCAGGGCGGGAAGGTCGATTCTCGCCCTGCCTGTCACTTCCTGCGTCCAGTGGACTTTTTGGCTCATCCGTGCTATCCTGTAGGCATGGACGGACGCAGGACATACGAGTTCAAGCCGGTCAACCAGCTCGTTTTCAGTGACGACTTCATGTTCGGAGCCGTCATGCGGGAGCCTGATATCTGCAAGGGCGTTCTGGAGTTGCTCCTGCAGGTCAAGATAGACCATATTGAGTATCCGGCTTCCCTTGCGGAAACTCACGGATGGCAGACAGATTCGCGACCCGTGCGAGGCGTAAGCCGTAACGTTCACGTCAGTGAACGTGTAGCACGAGGTCGTAACGTTCGCGATAGCGAACGTGTAGAGTGTCAGACCTACAAAATTGAGAGCATTGGGAAACGGACGCGGTATTACCAGGCGATGATAGACGCTGACAGCCTCCTGAAGGGCGCGGCCTATTCGGAGCTGAAGGAGAGCTACATAATCTTCATCTGCCTTGATGACCCGTTCGACAAGGGGCTTCCCGCCTATACGTTCGAGCGGAAGTGCAGGGAGGATGGGTCCGTGGATCTGGGCGACAAGACTCACCATGTCGTTTTCAACGCGGAGGCTTACAAGGAGGAGAAGGACCCCGGCATACGGGCCTTCCTCTCCTTCGTGAGAAACAACACGGCGGAATCTGATTTGACAAGGAGGATTGCGAATATGGTACAGGCAAAGAGATTCGAGCAGACGTTCGTGAACGAGTATCTGGCATGGAACCTCCATGATTACGATGTCAGGCAGCGCGGCATCAAGGAAGGCCGCGAGGATGGACTCAAGGAAGGCCGCGAGGATGGACTCAAGGAAGGCCGCAAGGAACAGGCCCTGGAAACGGCGCGGATACTGAAGCGGACTGGAATTGATGCTGCGCTGATTTCACAATCAACGGGGCTTTCTCCTGAAGATGTAGAGGCTCTCTGACAAAACTTGCCTTGGAGTTCGGGCACATGTTCCAAGGGTCCGGACTGCCCCAATTCTCCTACGAAGGCGCACAGCCTGCAGTGGCGGATTACTTCGTGCAGGTCCGCAAGAACAAGGAATACAAGCCGTCGGCGGAGACCATCCGCCATGTGCACGAGGTTCTGCAGTTGATGGCGGTGCTTACGAAAGACAGGCGTTTTGAGGAAGCACAGGTAGGGACAAGTACGGAAGGAGGAATAGCCATGTGAGAGGTTCTTGACAGGGTAGAGAAAAGGGGCTTTGATTTGGGCCATCATGACGGCTTCATCGCCGGGCAGCATGACGGCTTTATAAGCGGCCAGAACACCATCCTTGCTCTGAACAAACGTCTGATTGAGTCAGGGCGTATTGATGACCTGAGCAGGGCCAGCACGGACAGCGAATATCTGGCCCAGCTCCTTAAGGAAGAGGGACTTTAGACGGAGGCGTGATACCGTCTGTTCGTTGTGTTTGCCCGTTCTGATAATTGTAAGAATAATGGATTAGCACGAGCATGATGAAATATTGTCGATACGACACGAGGGTTTGCGATTATGCCGAGTTTTATTCCACCAACTTTTAAAGAAACATGCTTCATCTGCAAGGACTGCGGGCACATGTTCCAGGGGCGGGACTGCAAGAAGGGGCGGCTGGGAGAAAAATCACCGGCGGATAGTCGTTGCTGCCCTTTTCCGCCCCTGTTCGGCCTGCAGGGTCCCAAGTGCCCCGAGTGCGGCAGCCGCAACACGGAGGAGAATCCGGCGGTCGTGTACTGAGGGGGATAGCCATGCCCGACGTTCTTGACAAGGAAGTACAGGAAGGTGACATTTTCCCAGTTGTGATGTATACTGTCATGCAGGGGCGAAAATGACAAGGGAAAAGCTTGAGAGTCTGTTGGCAAATCATGAGAGAGTCACTGTCGAATTCAAGGAAAGCAAGTCGGCAATTCCAGAAAATGTCTATGAAACCGTAGCATCCTTTTCAAACCGCTATGGAGGATACATCATTCTCGGGGTTGATGACAACGGCATTCCATGCGGGATAAACCGGAATTCCCTAAGTTCGATGAAGAAGAATTTCGTCAACCAGCTGAACAATCCCAACAAAATGTCACCGACGCTATACCTTTCACTTGAAGAATTCGAGTTGGACGGTAACATCGTGCTTGCATGTTTTGTGCCTTCATCGTCAACGGTCGTAAAGTGCCGTGGCAGAATTTACGACCGAAACGAGGACGGAGACTTTGACATCACCGATTCACCCATCCAGGTGGAAAACATGTATGCGCGTAAGATAGGGGCGTTCAACGAACACAAGATATTTCCGTTTGTCGAAGACTCTGATTTGAAGCTGGAACTAATGCCTGCAGTCCGCCAGTTGATAGAGAACAAAAACTCCAGGCACGAATGGCTCAAGATGTCCGACCACGACCTGCTCATAAGTGCGGGGTTGTATGAAAAGGATTTTGTCACCGGTCAGAAGGGCTACAACCTTGCCGCCGTAATGCTGTTCGGGAAGGAGCCAACGATACGCTCCTGTGTTCCCGGCTATATTACTGATGCGATTTACCGTGTTGAAAATTCCCTCCGTTATGATGACCGCATACGGGTTCAAGCAAACCTGATAGAAAGCTATGAAACGTTGATGCAGTTCATACAGGTTCACACATCGGATAAATTCTTCTTGATCAACAATACAAGCACCTCCGTGAGGGACATAATAGCCCGAGAGGTTGTCTCCAACATCCTTATCCACCGTGACTATTCGAGTGCTTTTCCCGCAAAGCTGATAATAGAAGGTGACTGTCTCAGATCTGAAAACTGGTGCAGGGCAAGGCGGCATGGAAACATACTGGAAGATGAATTCTCCCCTTATCCAAAGAACCCCTTGATTGCGAACTTTTTTACGGCCATCGGTCGGTCGGAATCCATAGGTTCCGGCGTGAAAAACCTTTACCAGTATGTGCCGATGTATTCCGACGGAGGAAAGCCGATTCTGTATGAGGACGACATATTCAAAATCACCGTTCCTCTCTCAAAGGCTGCCAGCTCGGAACAGAAAAGCTTGACGAAGCTTACCGAACGGGAATCAAAAATTCACGAGATGATTCTGCAGAACAAGGAAATCACTGTCGAGGAAATCGCGGAAGCCCTTGGTGTGAACAGGCGGACAATCCTTAGGAACGTACAGGAGATGAAGTCAAAAATTCCCCTTAGATATGACAAGAAAAGCGGTCTTTGGTCGCTATCATGAGGCAGCTTTTGTCCTTTACCTTCTGTTTCCTTCCCCCCCCCCTTTTTGCCGCCCCCGTTCGGCCCCGAGAGCCCCGGGTGCGGCAGCCGCAACATGGAGGAGAATCCGGCGGTCGTGTACTGAGGGGGGGGGGATAGCCATGCCCGACGTTCGTGACAGGGAGGTGACAGGGAGGTGACAGGGAAGTGACAGGGAAGTGACAGGAAAGTGACAGGGAAGTGACAGGGAAGTGACAGGAAGGCGGCATTTTCCCAGCTGTGGTGTATCCTGTCATGCAGGGGCGAAAATGATAAGAGAAAAGCTTGAGATTCTGATATTACTCTCCACGGAAACGACAGAAAGTTCCTTGATTCAGATGGAAAAGAATTTCGTCAAGGGAATCTCAAAAAAGTGATTTTTTTCCTGACCCATGACACTATTTGTCATGGTAGCCGGTTTATACTGTTCTCATGCTAAATGGGGTAAGGAGAATTGCTATATGACAGAAATCATGCTTTCCATTTTATGGGCAATCTACAACGCACTTAAGGGCGGCGTAGACTGTAATTGATTCAAAGGAGGTCTGTATGATGAAAAGGTTCGTAGCCGGTGTCGTCTTTGCCGGTGCGGTGGCCGTGGGCGTGAAGAAGCTCTCGGAGTATGCGGAGGGGCGGAACGGGCTCAAGGACATAAAGGACAAGCTTGCCAAGACCAGGGATGACTTCGTTGCGGACTGCCGCGACCTGGCCCGGGCCGTTTCGGACGCATTCTGGGACGGCGGTATTGAAGGGGCCGGGGATTCCGCGCCGCCAGTCATGCAGGACTAGCAGGAGGAGGGAACTATGGGTACGGCGTTGAAGGTCACGGGACTGATACTGGGCGGGGTGGCCGCGGGCATAATCTTCGCCCTCAACAAGGAGAATTTGAATCTTGTCGATGACTACAACAAGCTTCATGACGAGTACAACGACCTCGTCAATGAGTGGAAC
>JAILON010000125.1 GCA_024690865.1 Treponema sp.
TCGTATTCCGTGTGGATTGAAGGAGACGCCTTGGACTCAAAGAAAAGGGTCTTTTCTTCCACTTCCCGGTAGCCGCGGAAGGTTAGCGAGAAGCCCTCCGCTTTGTGGACCAGCCTGCCTTCGCCGAGCGCGATGAAGTTCTTCGTGCCGGGCAGGGCTTCAACGCGCACCTTCTGGTCAAAGTGATAGCCGCCCCGCTCTATTTCGGCATGGACCTGCTGCCGCTCCCACTCGTAGTAGTCGGGGATGAAGAGGCTGGCGGGAAGGGCCCCGGCGGAAGCGGCAGGGTGAGCTGTGTCAGCGGGCTGCTCTGTGCCGGCCTTATCGCCCAGCCCGGAGCTTGTCCGTGGCTTGTCAGCCCTCCATGGCGTTTCCGCCACCCGGTGCAACGTCCCGTATTCGTCCATCTCCCAGGCCGCCCCGCAGTTCCTGCAGCGCAGGACCGCCCCCTCACTTTCCATGCAGAACTCCGCCCCGCACTCCCGGCACATGTACAGGGGCTTGTGCAGGCCTTCCGCCCGCGCGGGAAACGTGATCCTAAGCTTCGTATCGCGCTGGTACTTATAGTCGTCGTAGGTCAGTTCCCGCTGCATGACGGCGAGGATCTCCTGTGCGGACATGGCCGCCGTCTGTTCCGGCGTCAGGATGCACTTGAGCGTTGCCCGCAGGCGGACTTCCTTGCGGGGGGTCAGGTTCCATATCGGCGACTGCAGGTGGTTGCCGTTCATCACGAGCGTGACGACGGGCACCCTGAGCAGGCGGGCAAGCTTGGCGAGCGAGAGGGTCAGGCGGGAGTTCGTCCCGACGTTGGAGTATCGTGCCTCCGGGTAGATGACGATGATGTCGCCCCGGTCAACGACCTTCTTGATGTTCCGCACGAGCGGCAGGTCGCTGATGAACTTGCGCGTTCCCAGGCATCCCACCTGCCGGTATATCCATTCTCCGAAGGCCTCGAAGCCTTCCAGCTCGGAGATGTAGTTGGCCCGGTGAGGCCACACGGCAAGCGGGGTCACGAAGAAGTCCATGAAGGAATGGTGCGAGCCGAGCAGGAGGTAGGGCGGCTTGATGCCCGCCATGTTTTCCTTCCTGATTTTCAGCCCGTAGCCGACGGTATTGAACCAGCAGATCAGGTGCACGAAGGGCAGGAGGAAAAGGTTCTGCCGTGGCGGCGTCATTTCGCTGTCAAAAGGGGTGGGGTCTATCTTCCGCCCCTTCCGTGCAGTCAGGCTGCTCCGATAGTCGCGTCCGTCCGGGCCGATGCCGCCCGGATGTATCCTGCCGCAGCCTTCGGCACGGGCGGCCTGGCAACTTCCGTCCGTTCGTCTGCTATCGTTCGTTTCTCTGTTACTCATACCGTTACCGGACGTTCACCTGTGGGTTCCGCCCCAGCATGTAGTTCCGCACGGGGGCTATGCAGGACATCCCCGTATAGAAGAGCAGGGTCGCAATGAACGAGGCCCCCGTCGGGGTCAGGTAGAAGAGGACCGGCAGGTGGACCTGCGCCGTCACCGGGTTGTAGATGGCAAGCGAAACCGCCACCCCCAGCATGACCGATGCGATGCCGACGAGGTTCACGCCGCCGGTAAAACGGTACACGTCCTCATGCCCCTTCATGCCGTAGGCAGCCCGCAGGTCAATCTGCTGCCTGCGCACAAAGAAGAAATCCGCAAAGAGGATTGCCGCGAGCGGGGCGTAGATGCAGGCGGTTATCGTGAGGAAGCTCCCGAAGTATTCGATTATCTTGCCCCAGATGCAGAAGAGGATGCCGTAGAGGGCAAGGATCGTGATGTGCGTGTTGTAGCTGACCCTGCGGAAGGCACTGCGGAGCATGACCCCGTAAATGTAGGCGCCGACCGCCTGCGTACCGATGTTCGCAAAGGCGACGAGCAGGAGGGAGCACAAGGCGAGCGCGGGGGTCGCGAGCGTTGCGAGCATGGTCGTGGGGTCGTCTATCATTTCGCCGCACACGTACTGCATCGCAATCGCCATGACCGCACCGACGACGACAAAGAAGGAACCGGCAAGGCCCTGCCCGAGCACCCCGGCCCAATAGCCGCCCCGCTCGCTTTTGGCGACGCGCGGGATTTCCGCCATGCCGCCGACGAGCGTGATGACGAATGCGAAGTTCGCCTCGACCGACATGATGTAGGGAATGACGCTGACCTCGCCCTCGGGGCGGGGAGGCCTGAAGTTCATGATGTAGTCGAAGGGGACTGACGTGAAGCCCACGATGACGACGACTGCTCCGACCGCAAAGAGGAGCGGAACGAGGATGCGCGTCGTCCAGGTGATTGCAGAAAGGCCCCGGTAGGCAATGAAGGTACCGCCCGCAACGCAGAGGATTGCAAGCAGCATGTGGAAGGGGGACGGCAGGTGCAGGCCCGTGAAGCCCAGCAGGTTGATCATGGATGAAGCAAAGAGGTCGCCGCAGACCGCATACCAGGGGTAGTTTATGATGATTATCGTGACGGTCATGATCAGGATGCCGACCGGGCCGAACGCCGCCCGCAGCCAGACCCAGATGTCTATGCCGAACCTGACCGAGAGGATGACCGGCAGCTGATAGATGACGAGCATGAGGATTGCGCCGAGGAAGGCCCCGATCAAAAGCTGCTTGAAGCCGACCAGCGTCGCGAGGTAGGAGCCCTGCGTGTAGCTCCAGGTCGCGATGCAGTAGCCGGACAGGACCAGGAAGGCGTCCAGGAATCCGTAGAGCTTCTCCTGCGCCATGACGGGAAGCACGCCGAACATCGCCTCGCGCTCCACGGCCGCATTGCCCGCGGCGTTAGTGTTTGCGGTGCCCGCGGCGGCAGCTGTACTTGCGGTGCCCGCCTTGGGGTCGCCGGCAGCGGTATTCCCGGCCGCAATATTCTTTTCTGCAGTATTCTTTTCCGTTCCGCTCACAGCGTACCTCCCATGACGATAAGCACCAGGCATACCGCCGCAACTATGGCAACGGCAATATAGTCCTTTCTGCCGAAGCGGGCGGGAAACTGATAGCCGGGCTGCTCCATGGCGGAAATCCGCTCATCAAGCTGCCGCTCGAACGCTTCCGCCTGGGAGTCCCGGGCAGTGGTGTTAAACTTATTCTGCTCCTGCATACGCTTACCGTGCGCCCCACTCCTTGTAATAGGCTTCCAGCGCGCTACGGATTTCGGGGCTGAGGGTCTTTTCGTCCAGGCAGTCCATCACTTCCCGCATCGTGACGATGGCCCGTGCGGGGAAGCCGTATTTGTCGCTGATGGTCTGGAGGGCGGACTTGGGGCTGTCGGCTGCGGCCCGCTCCATCCGGTCCAGGCTCACGATTTCACCGACGACTTGCACCTTTGCCTGCGCCATCAGGATGGGGTAGGTTTCTTCTATGGATTTGCCGGAGGTCGTCACGTCCTCAATGATGACCACCTTGTCCCCGTCGTTCAGGGGGCTGCCCAGGAGCATTCCCTTGTCCGCTCCGTGGTCCTTGGCTTCCTTGCGGTTGGAGCAGTAGCGGATTTCCTTACCGTAGAGGCTGCTGTAGGCTTCGGCGGTACAGACGGCGAGGGGGATTCCCTTGTAGGCGGGCCCGAAGAAGACATCTGCCTCGTCTCCAAAATGGTCATGGACGGCCTTGGCGTAGAATTCGCCGAGCTTCCTGAGCTGGCCGCCGGTCACGTAACCGCCTGCGTTCATGAAGAAGGGGGACTGGCGTCCGCTCTTGAGGGTGAACGAACCGAACTTGAGCACTCCGCATGAGAGCATGAAGTCTATGAACTCTTTCTTGTACTGTTCCATAAGAAGAAAGTATATAGGAAGCAGCTGCAAAAGTCCAGAAGCACCCCGGCGGACAGTGTTTTCAGACTTTTTAGGATTGTAATCCCGAAAAGTCTGGATTTTTATGGATTATAATCCCGCAAAGTTGTAAAATAAGGGACGGAGGCACACCATGATACGACGGCACTGCGCGGGACTCATCGAATCATTGCTGGATGCTAAAAAGGTCATCATCCTGTCCGG
>JAILON010000056.1 GCA_024690865.1 Treponema sp.
AACTCGCGCAGTTTTGGGGGAATCTCCATCTCCGCGTCCGCGTAGGCTTCCTCTATCGGCGTGATGTCAACCTTCCGTCCGGGTGTCCAGCCCGCGTCCTTAAGGCGCTGCAATGTCAGTTCGGTCATCATTCCTCCGCAATGAACATCCATTTGATGTCGTGCTCGCCGAGAAGCTCCTGTTCCTGCATAATCTTTAGCAGGAGTTCGCAGAGCTCGCCATCGGGCAGGGAGAGGTCAGCGGGCATCCGGCTTGTGTCGAACGGAAAACCGTTGTACCGTATCAGCTGGCAGTTTTTGAATCCGCCGTGCTTCCGAGCGAACTGCACGGCGGCAAGAAGCCGCTCCTCAACGGACCCCTCAAAACCAACGCTGTCAACGATTTTCTCTACCCGCCCCACACAGTGGAACGACAATTCGCCTTGAATCAATTCATCAAGGCTGTCGTATTCCCAAAATTCGTCACGGGGGTTGTAATCATGCCACATGAGCAGCTTGCCGTTGGGGCAGATAAAAACATAGCCCTGATAATAGTAGCCGCCATAGCCGACGGGAACGGTGTCCGCGCCGTAGTGCTTTCTCATGATTGCGGGTGCGCTGAGATTTTCATCTTCGGCAGACTCATCCACTGGCTTAGGTTCGTAGAAGCTGAAGTCGCAGTTGAACAAGGACATGAAAAAATCCATGCGGTAGGAGTGCCCCTCCTCGTACCAGCGTTCGCCGTC
Source organism: Treponema sp. (assembly GCA_024690865.1). Taxonomy (GTDB): domain Bacteria; phylum Spirochaetota; class Spirochaetia; order Treponematales; family Treponemataceae; genus Treponema_D. The sequence continues at coordinate 725 of JAILON010000056.1, forward strand.
AAACACGCCGTTCCATTCGCGGAAGAGCTTTTCCGCCGCCTCGGTGAACGGAACCCCCGCCTTCCGGTATGCCTCTACGACGGCATCATGGTCCAGCCCGGGAGAACGCCGGACCTTGTAAAACTCTATGGCGGCGGCAACGCGCTCCTCTTGTGTCCCTGTAAGCTGCATAACATCACCTCCTCCATTTCTTCTATTATACCACATCCTGCCGCGGGAATCCATACCTACAAGCGTCCGCCGCCAATCATTCACCTTTGGTAAGCATTGCTACGATCCACTCAGGGTCAGGAGCTTTCATTTCCTTATCAACGGCCATCTCCTCCATGATGCCTTGGACGGATGCCCAGAAGCATTTGGACATAAGCTCGGAGTTTCCCTTATGGAACACGCCCGCTTTCTGCCCCTGCTTGATAAGCTTCGATGTAGCCGCGATTGAATCCATCGAATTTACGATTTCCCTGGCCTTCTCTGGCATTCCGGCTTTCCGTGCCTGGCCCATAAGAACGAACATATAGAATACCCACGGCTGTTCCTTCGCATACGAGAACAGTTCCCTCAAAAAGTTTGTGAGCACTGCATCCGGCGGGACATCCTTTTCCCCGCTCCATGTTTTGGCGCTTTCCGCTCCCATTTTTACAAGCTCTACAAACAGCTCTTCCTTTGACTCAAAATAATGGAACATGAGCCCCGTGCTCATCGGCACGGCTTCGGCTATGTCCGCTATCTTTATATCGTGATACCCCCGCTCGACGAAGAGATTCAGGGCCGCCATGAGTATAGATTTTCTCCTTTCATCCTTCTGTTCTTTTCTGGTCATATATTGATATTCCTCCCCGCATCCTTCAATATCCGCTGCACGGCAAACTTGCCGCTTGATGCCGCCACCGGGAGCCCGCCGATGGATCCCGTCCACTGCCCCGCCATGTACAGGTTCTTAATGCCTCTTATCCTTCCGTTCGATTTTATCTGCTTGCCTGCGGGAGTCGATACAAAGCTCATATAGCTTCCGTGATAGGCATTGCAGTATCGTTCGTATGTAAGGGGAGTCCAGCAGTCAAGGACTTCGAGGTCGCCTTCAAGCTCCGGGAAGTTCTTCACTATCCTTTCGCTTATCGCCGCCGTGAGCTTTTCCTTTTCTTCCCGGTACTCCGCCTCGCTCAAACCCTTCCAATACGCATAGTCTTCATCCGTCTGCGAGATGTCCGTCTGGATGACCTGCCTGCCGTCCTTGACAAACAGGGGGTCGTATCCGTACGCCTTTACATACATCCTGTCAAAGGTCCTGTTTCCAACCTTCAGGGGAGCGATGTCAACAAACACCGTCTCACCCCGGTTATAATCCGCACGTACGGAATATGCAATCTGAAAACCGCTTATGGCAGGGTAGTCTTTCGGATTGCCATAGGTCCTCTTAAAATCCTTGGGCATATACCGGCTGGGGATAAAGCTGTTGAACAGCAGATGAGAATCAACCGCAGGAACAACATAGTCGGCAGCAACCATGGTGCCGCTTTCCAGCTTTATACCGTCCGCCCTCTTTTTTCCGAGCACGATATAATCCACTCCGCTGTTGCAGTATATTTTTCCACCGAGTTCCTTAAAGCGCTTTTCCATCCGGAGCACCATCTGCAAAGAAGCACCAAGGGGTATATTCCCGTTGCCGTCAGCCATCGTCGCATAGGAGACCAGAAGCGAATATGCGCAATACTCCGGGGGCAGATAATCGCATATCATCTTGCGCAGCAGGGGGGACTTGAATCTTTTGCTGTATTCCCCAATAGATATCTTGCCGTATTCCTTCATGACCTTCGGCACGTCGGCCATATTCTTGCCCATGGTAAGATAATCCCTTATTCCCCACATCTCCATAGGCTTTTCGGCGGGGAAAAGGCATTGCTTGGAATACTCCACATGCTGGATGAACTTCTTTATCTCATCTTTATCCTCGGGTGAGGCTTCGACCAGCTCCTTCTCGGTCTTTTTCAAATCATTCCAGAGCGTCACGCTCTTTCCGCCATGAGTCGAAGTATAAAATGCGTCAACCTTTGCATATTCGGTATCGTCAGCCAATGCACCGACCGTCTTCCAGAGGTCATACATCTGCGTTCCTTTCTTTGTTCCCGTAAGCCAGTGAATGCAGTTGTCAATGTGGTATCCTTTTCTGTTCCATCCCGTGCATTCTCCGCCACAAATCGCGTTCTTCTCATAAATTTCCGCATCGAAGCCCGCCTTGAGTGCATATATTCCTGCCGTCAGGCCTGCCACACCGCCACCTATAATGACAACCTTTTCTTTCCTGTCCATTTCCGTCTCCGTTTCTCGTTAGATTGAGTACCAATTCATTGAATACATATTCAACATACACAACAATCGATAAACTGTCAAGCACTTATTGAATAAAAATTCAACGAAAACTTCGAGGAGAAGTGCCGGCACATACAGGTTGTGTTCGATTATTTCCACATACAGAAGAACCGCAACGAGAAGGTCAGAGGCGAAATCAGAAAGGACGAGCAGCGGAGGCTCTTATGAAGGACAACAGGGAGGGGTTAAAAGCCTTTCTTCATGTCGCAGCCGGCAATGCAGAACAGTATGTCGCTGCCTTCAAAGCCGAAGCTTGCCTCCGCGACGACGATGGCGAGCCTGTCCTCGTAAGGGCTTTTGATGCAGCCGCAGGCAAAGGCCTCCGGTCCCATGAACTCCTTGTCCGCAATCACCTTCTTGCTCCGTCCCCTGCCATCCGTCACGATACAGGAGTAGCTGGTCACGCTGAACATATCGTACATGAGCTTGCCGGTGTCGTGTTCGTCTATGGATACTGAAAAAGTCCGGCCGTCCGCAGCCGTATATGGAAGCCGCTCGTAGGAGCAGGGGGAGACGGTTATGCCGTATTCGGCAAGCTTCCCGTCTATCTGGCTTTCGTAGTCCGTTATGAAGCGCTCGTGCAGGCCCTGTCCCGGCGCATACTCGTAGTCGTCATCGGAGGGGGCCTTGAGCTCCCAAAGGATTTCGTCGCTCACCAAATCCTGCACGACAAAGTACAGGTCTATGCCCCCCTTGCCTTCAAGGAAAAGCTCCTTCAGGAAAGCCATCTTGCCGTCGGGCGAAAAGCCCACCAGATACAGTACGGAAGATTCATAGTAGGACATGGACAAGAAGCTGTCACGGTTCGGAAGGTAGCAGGCAGGCTGTATGCGGGCGGCATCCCAGTTAAATCCACCTATGCCCCGGACGGAAGAAGCGGCTGGAGAAGTGCCGCCCGCCGCCCCAGCCGACGCGGAGGCCGCCTCCGTGTCGGAGTTCGTCCCGGCAGAAGACGGCTGAACGTCAGCGGCGGGAATACTCTCCGTTTTGGAACTGGTGGTCCCGGAACTTGAACTTTCCTCATCCCCCGCACCCGCCTGTATCAGTCCTTCTGCGGCGGCATCTTTCTGCCCGCCATTCCCCTCCTGCCGCTTGGCAGTGCAGGACATGCAGAGCAGGACGAGCAGCGCAAGACAAGCGGTCCGCATTGTCAGTGCCAGCTTCATAAGCCCTACACCTTGAACAGGTCTATCTGTGCGCCAATCTTGCCGATGGCATTGTGGACCTGGGCGGATATGTCGGAGAGGGCCGTGCCGCTCTCGCTTATCTTTTTGGCTCCAGAGGCCATCTCGTCCATGCCGTCCTTCATCGCAGAAGAAGAGGCCTGCAGTTCCTGCACTTCTTCCAGAATGAGCTTGTTGCCGCGCGACATCTCCGCAGAGGCAGTCTTGACCTCCTGAGTGGAGTCGTTCATGCTCCTGAGGGCCTCGGTAATCTGCCGCGACCCATGGTTCTGCTCTTCCATGGCGGCCTTTATCTGGATAACCAGCTGGTCGGTCTCCTTTATCTTCTCGGAGACGATTGAGAATGAGCGGCTGGACGCGGAGGAAGCGGTGACGACGTCGCCGATGGACTCCTTTATCTTGTTCAGCTGGTCTCCAATCGTCTTGGACTGGGCCGAAGAAGTCTCGGAGAGCTTACGGATCTCGTCGGCAACGACCGCGAATCCCTTTCCTGCCTCACCGGCGTGGGCGGCCTCGATTGCGGCGTTCATGGCGAGCAGGTTGGTCTGGGAAGCGATGGAAGAAATGGCCGTGTTCGCATCCTGCAGCATTTTGCTCTGGGACTCAATCTGGAGAATCTTTTCGTTCACGTCGTTCTGCAGGTTGAATCCCTGGGTCGCGTTCTTCTCCAGCTCGTCGAATGAGCCGGCCATCTTCTCGACGGAGTTGTTGACGGAGCTGATGTTGCCTATCATCTGCTCGACGGCGACGGAAGCCTGGTTCACGCTGCCGGACTGGTTCTCAATCATCTTGTTCAGGGACTCGATGTTGGAGGAAATCTGGTTGACGGCGCCCGCAGTCTGCTGGACGCAGGAAGCCTGCCGCTCTATGTTGTTGGAGATGCTGTCGATGTTCGCGATAATCCGCGTTATCGCCTTGGACGAGTCCGCCGTACATTCGGCCATGGAGTCACCGAAGCTGATAAGCTCGTCCTTGGACTTCTTGGTCTCGGATATGATGTTGTGCAGCTTGTCGCAGAACTTGTTGAAGGTGATGACCAGCCGGCCTATCTCATCGCGGATAAGCAGCTTGACCCTCCGGGTCAGGTCAGCCTCGCCGGTCGCCATGTCCTCCAGCTGGTTGGTCACGTTGGAAATACGCCACATGAGCCAGCGGATGAAGAGGTAGCTCAGTGCCATCAGCCCGAGGACGATGAAAATCACGACGGGGATGATAATAGCTATGGTCGCCCGTTTGGTCTTCTGCAAATCCTCTATGCTCTTGGCGATGAAGAGCATTCCCGTAATCGTCCCGTCATCGCTCTTGAGCGGGGCGTAGACCGTGTAGCAGCGGTTGCCGGCAATCGTGTTCTCGCCGACATAGGTGTTGCCCTTCTTGAGGACGTCGTTCACGATGTCGGCATTGGTCAGCTTGGTTCCCTCGACGCTCTTGCCGTTCTGGTCCTTGAGCGAGGACTTGACGCGGAGGTCCCCCTGGAATATCGTGCACTCGCAGTCAAAACCATTCTTTATGACCCCGATGAAGTCGTCGGTCGTCAGGTCGTAGACAAAGACCGAGGCTCCTATGACGGAAGCGCCGCTCTTAATCGGGTAGGCAGATACGGCCCCGTAGGGGGAATTGTAAATCGGCTCGTAGGAGTCGGCCTGCTGGCCGGACAGGGCCTTCTTTACCGCATATATCGAAGAAAGGTCGGTCCCCTTGGGAATGCCGTTCGCGCCTCCGGCAAGGACTTTGCCGTTCCTGTCGACGAAGGCCATGAACTCGTAGTCCAGGACATCATCATAATACTTGGTCAGCTTATCCAATGCCGGGATGTCCCTGTTCAGGACAGCGGCCTGCACGTCCCCGCTGTTGGCGGAGATTGCCGAGCCGTAGTCCAGCGTGATGACCCAGTCAACCAAGATGCGGGCGGCCCCGTTCGCCGTATGGGCGATGGTCGCCTCCGCATCCTTAATCTGTTTCCTGTCAAAGACAACGATGGTCAGGGTAGCGACCACAACGCAGCTGAAAATGATAACTGCACCAACCAAGGCGACCAGTTTCGTCGCTATCTGGATGTCCTTCTTCTCGGCCATATAAACAATACTCCCTATATCTGTTGTCACGAGGCAAATGAGAACGGGAGTTTCAAAAAGCTCGGCTTCTGAAACTCCTCCCCGTTGACCTTCGCTTGATTATAGCTTGAAACGCCTGCCCTGGCAAGCAAAAAAACGGGCAGCTCCGTTTCGCCTGACCCCTTCCAACCCGGACGGCCCGCCCCTTCTGACCCGGGCAGCTCCGTTCCGCCCGGCAGCCCGCCGGCTCAGTTCTTCTTGTCCGGGTCCTCTATCGCCTGCAGCTTGCCTATCAGGTCGAATGCACAGAAAAAGTTCAGCCGGATGTCCTTCAGCAGCTCCTGCACATTCCCCATCCTGCGCAGTATCTTCCCCAAGTTGAGGATGCAGCCAAAAGGAGGGGAAGACCTGCCGGAAACGAAGCCGGTAATCAGCTGGTCCATCTCGCCGCACATGGACGTGAAGAGCTTTATGATGCGGGCGCAGTCGTCGTCTATCTCCGCGATGATCATGTTTATGTGGCCCAAGGAATTCTCGTTCCGGGTCTTTATGCCCTCGAACACGGCAAACTCCTTGGCATAGCCACCGGACGAAGACAGGTCGTTCGTAAGGTTGTCCAAGTATGCCGAAACCTGCTCAA
>JAILON010000094.1 GCA_024690865.1 Treponema sp.
GTGGCATAGACTCCACGGGCATGGTTTTCACCGGCCTCGACGACTTCCTTCCCGCGTTCGCGGACTTCAGCAGGGCATCGCCATACGACTTTACCCACGTCGCGCTCACGTTGCCGCTTGGCGGAGCTGGCGGCGAGGTGCTCGGTTTATTACAGACCGAGCATTCGGGCATCGGCTTCAACCCATTCGTCAACGCGAGCCACACCGACGCTGAGCGGCAACGTGAGCGCGACGTGGGTAAAGTCGTATGGCGATGCCCTGCTGAAGTCCGCGAACGCGGGAAGGAAGTCGTCGAGGCCGGTGAAAACCATGCCCGTGGAGTCTATGCCACGGCTGTCACGAGGCTCCTTTATGCCGTGGACGGCGGCGTTTTTCCACACATCCATGCCGAGGCCACGGTACTCCGTGTGGCGTACCCAGCGGTTCAATATGTCAGCCTCCAGTATGCGTCTGCCGAAGCTGTCGTAGGAGTATACGGTATCCTTGGGTGTCTGACGCGAGCCGTCACGTATCTCGGTGACGTGGCTCTCCGACATGCGGTTGCTGTAGTTGTAGACGTAGACCGCTTCCTTGGTACAGAAGCTTTCCTTTATGAGGTTTCCGTCCGCGTCGTAGGCAAGGCGGGCTGTGTCAGCGGCCTCGGTCACTCCGTAGGAGACAAGCCTGTTCTCGCTGTCATACTTGTAGTATACCGTGCCGAGTGGCGTGGTCTTCGTTATGCGGTTGCCGTCAGTGTCGTATGCGTACAGCTCTTCCCAGACTTTCTGTTTGTCCGTACATTCCCTGCCAGACAACTGCTTGAAGGCTTTTTTGAGCGTATCGCCCGTGCTGATGTCCTTGCCGTCCGCGCTGGCGTTCCTGTCGCCGCCCGCGGCCTCATACTCCAGTTTTGCCTTGTTGAGGATGTCACTGCTGAATGGGTACAGGACTTTGGAGACGCGCCCCTGAGCGTCGTAGCCGTAGAGCGTGACAAGCCCCTTCTCGTCCATCGTGGCGAGAATCTTTCCGCCCTCACCCCGGTGGACGTACTCGGACTTGACCTCGCCGTTGCGGTCAAGCGTCCTGACGGAGGCAATGCGCCCCGCCTTGTCGTAGGCCGTCAGCTGGCGCGCACCACCGGCGAAGCTGCGCTCCGTCTCCCGCATGAGAGCATCATACTTGAAGGACAGGCTCACGCCGGTCGTCCTGTCCGTCGCGTGAAGCAGCTCGCCCGCCCTGCCGTACTCGTAGACGGCATGGTGGATGGGGCTTTTGACCTCGGTGCAGAGGCCCCGCCTGTCGTAGCCGTACTCGATGACCTCGCCCGTGAGCGGGGACTTCTGCCTGACGAGGAGTCCCGCCGCGTCATACTCGTATTCCTCGGACGTGCGGGGGTTCTCTTCCTTTATGACCGCCCGGTTCTCGTCAAGGAGAATCCTGTTCGTACTTCCGTCGGGGAAGGTCTCGCCGTAGCTGCGCCCCGCCCTGTCGTCCGCGATGTGCGTGGTTTCCCCGCCGAAGGAAGTCCGCTCCTTTATGTGGCCCTCTGCGTCGTAGGCAAAGGTCCGTGTCGCCCCGTGGCTGTCAGTCTCCGACACGAGCCGCCCGTATGCGTCATAGGCCTTCTCGTAGCGGCTTCCCCCGGCCCGGATGAGGGTCTCCTTCCTGCCGTATGCCGTGTACTCGTAGCGGGCTTGCGTCTCCCCGCCAACTTTGACCTCGGTGAGTCTGCCGAGCGCGTCATAGGAGTATTCCCGTACGGCCCGGGCGCGGGACTTCTCCTCAAGCAGGAGGCCGTCCCTGTCGTAGCGGCGTTCCCATGCCGTGCCCTCACTGTCGGTCTTCCTTGTCGGGAGTCCGAGCGCGTTGTACTCGTAGGCCTCGCGGCTCCCGTCGGGGAGGATTATCTCTGAGACCCTGCCCCAGGCATTGTAGCGGTATGCAGTCTCGTTTCCGTATGCGTCGGCCTCGTCCGTCAGCCTGCCCAAAGCGTCGCGGCCGAACGTGCGGGCATTTCCCTCGCCGTCGGTTGCCTTTATGACGCGCCCCCATGCGTCAAGCTCGTAGGTCTCCGTGACGGAGTCCCCGCGCGTGACGGTCACCGTCCTGCCGTCGGCGGAGTAGGAGTAGTGGATGGAAAGACCGCCCCTCTGGAAGTCCGTCAGCCGCCCGGAAATGTCGTACCCGTACAGGCTGGTTCCGTCAGCCGAGCTCTTACTTACGAGGAGGCCGCGTATGTCGTAGCTGTATTCCGTCACGTTGCCGAGCCTGTCCGTCGTCTTTTTTACGGAGCCGTCCGGGTTGTAGTCGGCCCGGGCCTGCTCCTTCCCCTCCTCGCCCGCTGCGGCAAGGAGGCCGAGCGCGTCATAGCCGTATGCGTACAGGCCCCCGTGCGAGGAGCTTTCCGCAAGGAGCCTTCCCGCCGGGCTTAAGGATTTGGTGAACTCCTCGCCCAATGCGTTGGTCTGCTTCTCAAGCCGACCAAGGCCGTCGCTGTATATCGTGCTTGCCCGCCCCTCCCCGCTCGTAAGGGTCAGCTCCCTGCCGGCCCCGATGTAGCGGAAAGATGCCTTGCTTTCAGTCTCGTCCTCCACCCTGCCGTCCGGCCCTATCTTCTGTATGCGGACGGAGGCAAGACGGCCCGCCCCGTCGTAGGAGAGCAGCTGCCGCTTCTTCGTGCCGTCCCCGGCCGCGCTGGTGGTCACGGACGCAAGGTCTCCCCTTGCGTTGTAGGTCATCTCCTCGGTTAGGAGAGTCCTGTCCCGCTCCGAGAAAACCCGCTTGGTGTTATGGTGGGACCTGTCGTACTCGCAGTACGCCGAGAGCTTCCTGCCCCTCTTCCTGTCCGTCTCCTCGACGAGGACGAGGTTCTTCCTGCCGTCGTAGGTCAGCCTCCGCTCAAGGCCGCCCGGGAGCAGGACGGTCTCGGTCTTGGCCGTGTAGGAGATACAAGTTTCCTTACCGTCCGGGGATGTCAGCCTGACGATCCGCCCCTGGCTGTCGTACTCGTACTTCTCCGTGTATGATTCTTCGGTGTTGTCCGGGCCGGACAGGGTGCGCCCAATGCACCTGCCGTGCGCGTCATAGCTGTATGAGATGCGGGCGGTCCTGCCCCCGCGCAGTGTCTCCGCCATCGTGACAAGGCCGTGCCCGTCGTAGCTGTATTTCGCCACGCACACACCGCCGGTGTGCAGCTCCGTCAGGTTGCCCTTCCCGTCACGGACGAATTTCTCCGCCACGCCGTCGCGGTCCTTTATGCCGGTCAGCTGGCCGAGGGAATTGTAGCCGTATTCCTCGCTGCTCCCGTCGGCATAGAGGGCCTTGGTGAGGTTCCCGTTCTTGTCGTATGAGTATTCCGTCCGCTCCCTGTTCACGATGCGGCTCGTCACGTTGCCGTCCGCGTCGTACTCGTATTCGATGACAAGGCCGCCGGACTCCTCCCTCGTAATCCTGCCTTCCGCATCGTAGAGGCTGACTTCTTCCTCTCCCCCGGCGGGTTTGTACGAGAATCTCCGGGCCGCCGGGTCGTGGGAGAAGGCCATGACCTGCCCCTCCTCGTCGGTAACGGAGGCGACGCGTATGCTGCCGTCCGCACACGGTGTGTATGCGTAGCGCATGGCAGAGCCGTCGCCCTTCACTATTGCGGTAAGCTTTCCTTCCCCGTCATATTCGTAGCGGGTCGTGTCGCCGTCCGTGTCCGTCATCGCGGACAGGCTTTCGCCGCTGTAGCCGTAGCTCACGCTGCGGCCGGTCTCCTTTCCGTCCTGCAGGAGGCTCATGGCGGTTATGTGTCCCGCCTCGTCGGACTGTATCTTGGCGGAGCATCCGGCGGGGGAGATGATTTCTTCTATTCTGCCGTCCGCCCCCCATACGATTCTGACCGCGCTGCCGTTCCTGTCGGTCTCGCCCGCGAGCCGTCCGTACGCGTCGAATTCCTGTGAAGTTCCGTCAGGGTTCGTCAGGGCGTAGCCGCCTGCCGTCTCCTTGACGGTAAGCAGGCGGGCAGCCCCCGTTCCTTTGTAGCTCCCGTCCTCAGACTTCTCGAACAGGAGGGGGATGAAGCCGTCCTTCATCAGGACAAGCCTGCCCGCGCCGCACTCTGCGAAGGCCTCCGCCCCGCCGTACAGGACGTAGCTGTTGCGCCCCTTGTCCCGTTCCGCCGCGGACTGCGCGGCCTCAATCGGCCCCAGTTCCGCCTCCAGCCCCGCTATGGCGGAGTCCGCCTCTGCCAGTGCCGCCGCTATGTCATCCTTCACCTCCTCGTAGGAGGAGTCCAGCGCCTCTATCTCGGCTTTCTTTGCCTGTATGTCGGCGAGGGCTGCCTTGAGCTTGCCTATCTCCTCGGAGCGGTCGGCCTCAAGCCCCCGTATGATGCGGGTGTCCAGTCCTGATGTCCACGCGTTCCCAAGGAGGCCGCCTTTGCATGAGCGGGGGGCGAGGTGCCGCGTCACGGCGTAGCTCCCGCCGAAGGTCCCGAGCGTCAGGTCCGTGTTGGTCTGCCGGTTTACGCCGGAACTTATTATGACCGGGTCGCTCTCGGTTTCTTTGACCTGTACTTTAGGCGGCTGTCTGTCTTTCTGCGAAGCTGAGGACACCGAGCTTTGCTTTGAATTTACCCATCCGGTCTGAGGAATCATGTTCCTGAAACCCGTGACTATGCTGTCAAGAATCCGCAAGCCGCCCTCCGACTGTTTTTTCTGGCTGGCGGAATAATCGTTCTGGGATGTCTGGAAGATGTTGCTTATTGCCGTGCGGATGGACTGGCATGCATTCCGTATGGAGCTGACTTTCTGACTCCTGCCCCCGTCCCCGGAACCAGAGCCGCCGCTGCTTCCGCTCCCGCCAGAGCCGCCACTGCCGCTGCCTGAGCCGGAATAGCTGCCGGAGTCGTTCCCTGAAACACCGGAACCAAAATACTCTTTTTTTGTTACATTACCATTCTCGTCATAGTGGACTAAATAGTCGCCTTCATAGGCGACTGACCCTCCGCCCCCCGAGCCACTTCCAGACTTGCCGGAGTTGCCGGAATTGCCGCTGCTGTCGGAGTTACTACCAGAGCCGCTGCCGGAGTTGCTGCTTGAACCGCTGTTGTTGCTGCCGGAGCTACCGGAACTGCCAGAGTTGTTGTTCGAGCTGCTTCCGCTGCTGGAGCTGCCGCTTGAACCGCTGTTGTTGCTGCCGGAGCTGCCAGTGTTGTTGTTTGAGCTGCTTCCGCTCCCTGAGCTGCCGCTTGAACCGCTGTTGTTGCTGCCGGAGCTGCTGGAGCTGCCAGTGTTGTTGTTTGAGCTGCTTCCGCTCCCTGAACTTTTCGCCATATAACGCCTCCCATAACGGACCGTTTCAAGTCCTTATATTTTCTTAAATGAATATCCAGCTGGTATGGTTACACAAGAGGTCGGCTGGCCCACATTGTGCAAGCGGCTGTGCTACATTGCCGGAGCGACTATGGCTACATTGCCAGAGCGACTATGGCTACATTGCCAGAGCGACTGTGTTACATTGCCACAGCCTCTCTGCTACATTGCCGGAGCCTCTCTGCCACATTGCCAGAGCCTCTCTGCCACATTGCCACAGGCACTCCGCTTATTGCCACGGTCTCTCTGGCTTACTGCCATAGCATCTCCGGCTTATTGCCATAGCATCCCTGCTACATTGGCACAGCCGCTCTGGCACAGTGGCGGAGGCACGATGCTACATTGTCAGAGGTCCTCCCGCACCCGGACAGGCCGGACGGCCCCTTCCAATGGAAACAGGGCAGTTTTTTGAAAAAATTCTGTTTTTTTGGCCAACGCACTAAAATTCCGTGCGTTGTACTCTAGGCGCAATTGATAAATTGCATTATAGTTCCTCCAGTTTTTATTTATGAAACGGAGAGTATTATGATTAAGTTGAAGAACATTTTCCTTGTTGCGCTGCTAGCCTTCGGCACAATCCTGACGGCCACGGGCCTTCCCACCAGCAGCAGCGGCAAGTTCCGCGCGGAAATTGACGCCTTCCTGGCGGAATACGAGGAATTCGTGATGAAGGCGGAGGCCGCAGCCCAGAAGAAGGAGAACGCCACGTTTGACATGAGCCACGAGTCCCTTGAACTGGCCGAAAAGGGCGGGGCAATGGAGGACACGGACGACTGGACCCTCAGCGACGCGACGAAGTACATGGAGCTGCTGGGACGCTATGCGGTGGCGGCGGCAAAGGTTTCCGACTCCACGGAGGAAATCGACCTGGACAACTTCTATCTGAGCGGATTCGCCTTCTAAGAAAGGGTCAGGCCACTTCAGGCCATGGGGCCATGCCCGTCGGGCCGCAACTTCAAGCCATGGGGCAAGCGGCGCTGCCGGGCGGACGAAAAAAGGGCGGACCATGCCGTGCATGGTCCCGCCCGTAACGACGGGTACAAGCGCCCGCAGCTTTTGCACTGGCTCAGATGTATGAATCCATTATAACAGAAAATTGATTTTTGTCTATGGAGCGAAGCGTGCCCTTCGGGGGCAATTCATGGGGATATAGGGGATGTGTTTCGCCGGCTTGTTCCAGAAGGGCGCAGTTATGCAGTCCTGCGCGCTTGTACAGCAAGCTCGGGAAGGTTGCGCATGGCACGACCGAGCATCGTGTCATCGGCAGCTTTGCCGCCAGTCGCGTACGGCTGAGGAAATAGGGCTTTCCGTTCTGTACAAGGTCGTAGATGAGGTCAGTCTTGTCAACATAAACACAGCCATCCGTACGGAGCGTCTCAAAGTCTGTATGCCGATGGGCATCTTGCGCTTGTTCACCATGGGAACATTCTAGCACGGGGGCAGGCTTTTTTTCAACGGATGGGGGCCGGGGTGCCAGGAGCCGTCCCCACTCCCCCGGGGGCCGGGGTGCTCTAGGGCGCCCGGATGCCGTTTTTTTTCGAATTTCCCGACATTTTCCTGCCAACGCACTAAAATTCCGTGCGTTGTACTCTAGTGTCGATTGTGAAAACAAGATATGGTAGCCGCACTTTCAGTTCCATAAGGAGTGTTATTATGGTTATCTTTGCAAAAAAGTTGATGAAGTCCGGCAGGGGTATCCTCGCCGCGATGGGCCTCATGCTCGTGCTCGGGCTGTTCGCCGCCTGCGTCACCAATGCGCCCGTGGGGGACAGCACCAGCTTCCCCGCCGACAGCAGCACCTACACGATTCTGGGCCGCGTCAGCATCGAGGGTGCCAGCAAGGCCAACGGCTACATGAAGCTGCTGGAGGAGGCACAGAGGAAATACCCCAACTGCGACGACGTGGTGAACATCGTCGTCGATGCGCATGCGACCTTCTTCCAGAAGATGTTCGGTGGCGGCAACTACAACCTTTCGGGCATTGCAATCGACTACAAGGACATGTAGGCCGGCAGGGGCGGCGGGCCAGGTGACTCTTGCAGGCCGTATACAACTTGCGTGCTGTGCGCCTCTCGCGGCTGTGTGCCTCTCGCAGGAAACATGGCATTGCGGGCCGTGTGCCGTTACAAGAGGCGTGCCATCCGCAGGCCGCGTGCCATTGCGGGCCACTGTCGCCCTGCCCCTGTGCCTCCTAGCATTCAAACGCAAAAGAGGCTATACTGATGAAGGCAAGCTGCCGTAAGCCGCGTCATTGCGTGTACCCGGCCCTGCCGAAGCACGGAATCGACCCACGGCATCATCCCAAGGGGGGCGAACCCTCTTTTTGGAGGGCATCAAACACGAAGGACAGTTTCTATGGAATCCACCAGCCAGTTTTTTCTCATCTTTGACGACCACCCCATGCTCCGCGACGGCGTAAAGCGCTGGCTTTCGGAAAACTCCTCCTGGCAGTGCGCCGGCGAAGCCTCCAGCTTTGAGGAAGCCGTCTTCGTGTTCAACGAAGTCGCCAGTTCCATTGTTCCATCCGGCGGCGGCCTTGTACCCGGCAGCGGAGTCGCACCCGACGGAAGCCCCTGCTTCCTCGCCGCCATCGTGGACGCCTCTTTCAAAGACAAGGGTGAAGAAGGCCAGGCAAACACGCGCGGCTTCGAAATCATCCGCTACATAAAGGCATCGGACCACCCCTGCCCCTGCATCGTCTACTCCAGCTTCGACTGGGGCGGCTTTGTGGAATACGCCATGAGCAACGAGATAGGCGCGGACGCATACGTGACGAAGAACGCCGACTCCAGCGTGCTCATCACCGCGCTCAACGAAGTTTCGCACGGACGGAAATTCATACAGGGGGACATCATCGATCGTTTCCTCATGACCCGCCAGGCAATCAACGCGCTGACGCATACCGAACAGCAGATGATGGACATGGCCTGCGAGGGGAAGAGCAATGCGGAGATTGCCGAAGCGCTGGGCAAGAGCGTCCGCACGGTGGAAAACTACATGGGCCGCATCTACGACAAGTTCGGCGTAACGACCCGTGCGGAACTTCTGCAGCTGAGGGGAAGGGAATAGATGCCGCGGACCTGGACACGGACCGCCATCCCTTTCTGCCTGATTCTGCTGCTGGTCCTGGCCTCATGCTCGCCGCAGATGGACGGGGACCCCCTGCTGGACGCCTGGGCAGACGCCTGCGTGAACGGAGGAAGGCCCGACGCCGCCCACCTGGCACAGTTCCATGACCAGGCGCTGGACTATGCGAGCTCTCCAGTATTCAACCTGAAAACCCAGGACATACCGGAAATCGAAGAGACCGTCCGTGAAATCATCGCCTTTTCCGCCAGCGACATCGGAAACAATCCCGCTGAAGCGGAGGCCATCGCCGACCGTCTGGAAGCCCTGCTTTTGCACTACAGCAAAATTTCCAGCCTCAGTTCCGAACATTCTTCCTACGTAATCATCCTCATCCTGCTCCTGCTTTCCTTCTTTTCGCTCCTGCTCGTCGTATCCATGATCCTGTTCCTGCGCCAGCAGCGGCACATCAACGAACTCAGGCGCAAGGCGGAACTGGAAAAGGCCGTCAACGTGGCGACCATCAAGATGCAGGAAAACGAGCGCAGCCGGATCTACAAGGAGCTGCACGACACGATTGCACAGGACAGCCGGAGCGCCCTGTTCGCCCTGCAGAACCTGCGGCGCCACATCAACGACAGCCCGGACGCGAAGAGCCTGTACGAAAAGATTGAACACCTGGAGGGGGCAAACATAGAGAACGTGCGCACGGTCATACGGAACATCATCCCTCCCGACCTGCTGGGCGACTTCCGCACCGTGCTGACGGAATGGGTTGCAAACGTATCGCACGCCCCGTCCGAATCCGGCGGTAGCGGCGTTGAATGCAAGATTTCCATTCGGAAGGACGTGGACTTTGCACCCCTGTCGCAGGAACAGCGGCTGCACCTGTTCAGAATCATGCAGGAGGCCGTGTCCAACGCGTCCCGCCATTCTGGGGCGGATGAAATTTCCGTGCTGTTCCGCGGAGGGACGATGCCGGACGGAAGCCGTTCGCTGGTTCTGATTGTAAGCGACGACGGCAGGGGCTTCGACGCCACCGGACTCCTGTCTGCACCCGCGGACCCACAAGCCGCCGCCACGGCAATGGAAGCCGGCTCCGCATCCGCCCCCGACAACGGGGACGGCAACGCCGCAACTCCAGGCGGGGACCTGGGCCACTACGGCATGCACGGGATGAAGAGCCGGGCAGAAATTCTGGGAGGGACGTTCAGAATACAGACGGAACCCGGGGAGGGTTGCGAGATATATGTTGAAGTCCCCTTAGAAATGGGGGGAGGTGGGGGTAATTAAGGAAGAAACTTTTGCGTGACCGACCCCGCTAGCTCCTGGCAGAGGACAGACCTGACTGGCACACGGCACAAGTCACCTGATGTTTTTTTAAAACGCCCTTCATGTAAAACGAAATGTATGCAATGTACGGAGGAATAAAATGGAGAACATGAAAAAAACGAAGATTCTTTCAGTCCTGCTCGCCGGGCTGCTTCTGGCGACGAGGCCTGCGACCGCACAGAGCGGCGGGGCTACAGGCATTCCCCCGCTAGATGCCTTGGAGAGCTGGCTGGCCAAAGTGGAAGCCCCCTACAAGAAACAGGACGAGAAGGCCCTGCTGGCCCTGAGCGCCGAGCTGGAAGAGACGATGACGAAGTTCGAGGACTTCAATTTTAAGTCTTGGGCAGCACTGCAAGGGTTAAACGCAATCAAGGATCCGGAGAAAGTCCAGTCTCTGATGCAGCAGTTGCAGGACTATCCCCAGACGATGGATGCCAAACTTACTGCCCTCAGCAAGAAAGCCCCGCCCGCCAGCAAGGACACGCTTAAGAAGATGAAACCTGCACTGGATGAATCCTTTGAGTTCGAGGCAACGGACGAAAGCTTTTCCGCCATCAGGCTCACCAAATACAGGGGGCTCATGCCCCACCTCGTGCTTCCTTCCACCATACAGGGGCTGCCCGTCACGGAGATAGCCAAAGACTTCACCGGCAGCCACCTCCTTGTCAGCGTTGTCATCCCCGAAAGCATCACGGTCATCCCGGCTGGTGCCTTTTCCGATTGCAAGAACCTGAGCACCGTCCTGTTGCCGTCCAAGATTGCCCGCATAGAAAAGAACGCGTTCAAAGACTGCAAGAGCCTGCAGGGCATAGATTTGCCGGAAGGGCTCTCGTACATCGGGTCGGAAGCCTTCGCGGCGAGCGGTCTGACCGCCGTCAGCCTGCCCAAAAGCCTTACCCTGCTGGGCAGCAAGGCCTTCGCCGACTGCGACAATCTTGCCAAGATAACTGTGCCCAAGGACCACGCCATCTCAAGCGAGTCCTCCCCGAATTCCGAGCAGGACTTCAACAGCTTCTTCAGCGGCAAGAAAATCAAGAGCACCATCGCTCTGCAGAAGCTGCTCAAGGAAACAAAGACCATCAACAAAGACGCCATCAGGCAGCAGGAGGAAGCCAAACGGCAGGCCGAGGCCAGCAAGGGCACTGCGAAGAGCGACAAGAAAGAAACTACACGTACGGCTTCCGTACCGGAAAGCTACGACACGCTGCTCGCCAAGGCAAAGAAATACGAGGCCGACAAAAAATACGTGCACGCGCTCGGCACATACTGGGACGCGATGGCCGCCGACCCGGAAAAGGCGGAGGCATTTGACGCATACACAAAACTCGCCTTGATAATAAAAAAAGGCAAACCCGGCAGGGATATTACGTACGACGAGTTTGACCTCTACGACGGCTGGCTCGCGCTCTGCAAGGACTTTGAGCAGTACTGGACGGAAACCTGTCCCAACGCATTCACGCTCAGCATACGCAAGGGCGACCTGGACATGAAGACTCGCACCGCGACCTACTACGTGGACATCACGGTGGGCGAAAGCCGCAAGTACAAGGACATTTCGGACTTCGTGCTGACAGGGCTGAAGTCCCAGTGGCGGAAGGACTGGACGGACATTCCAGAACCTGATAGCAGCGACAATTATTATAGCAGTAGCAACAAGTGGCCCCAGACCTCTGTGTACAGCAACGAGGCAAGCAGCATGAAGAAGGACGGCATCGCCCTGTTCAAATCCATGAGCTACAACAAACTGCAGCCAGCCTCCACGGCGGCTCTCTGGTCGCTGCGATCCAGCAGTGACAAGTCCACCCTCTATGACGTGAAGTTCAACATCACGGACAAAAACGGCAAAGTGCTGCTGACGAGCGACCGTAAGCGCATGGGCAGCAAGGATGCCTACGAATTCAAGGGAGTCCCGCAGGCAACGATGAAAATCATCGATGCGGGCGAAGCACGGATACAGCCTGTGGGCGTGTGGCTGGAATACGGCAAGTGCGGCAGCAACTACGACAACGCGAGCCGGGACTGGATGAAATCCCTGTCAGAACTGGAGCTGGACGCACATAAAGTCGTGTTCAACCTGCCGGGGGAAGCAGAGCGGGATACGGATGCCCGGTTCTTTTGTCCCGCCAATGTCGACGGGCTCCTGTTCATGAGGACGGAGATGACCAGAGGGGTATATCGCTCCATCGTCAAAAAAGAGTATTCGGGATATGACAGTTATTCCAAGTTCCCTATAAGCGATGCCAGCTGGTATGACGCGATAGAATTCTGCAACCGCATAAGCATAAAGCAGGGCCTTACCCCTTGTTACAGTGTGAACGGAAGCACGGACGTAGACCTGTGGAACAGTTTTTCGTTTTTTAACGATTATGGCGAATATGAAAAAGGCTACAACGACGACATGGTTGAGTGGAACGAGAATGCTGACGGCTGGCGACTTCCCACAGAGGAAGAGTGGAATGAAGCCGCGGACGACGGACACACTTACTCCGGAAGCAACGACATAGACGAGGTTGCATGGTACTACGGCAACAGCAACTATGACCCTCACGAGGTAGCGACCAAGAAGCCCAATGCCAAGGGCATTTATGACATGTCGGGGAACGTATGGGAATGGTGCTGGGATAGGCCACCCTTTGATTCCAACGATTCCTACAGAACCCGCAAGGCCCGCGTGCTCCGAGGGGGATCATACGGAACCCATTCATCTTATGCCGCCCTCTCCTCGCGAAGCTACGAATACCCATACAAATACTCATATGAGTCAAACAGTTTCGGTTTCCGCATGGTCCGCACCTCAAAATCACGGCTCGAAATCCTGGCAAAGCGAGAGGCCGAAGCCAAGGCCAAAGCCGAAGCAGAGGCGAAGGCTAAGGCAGAAGCTGAAGAGAAGGCACGTCTGAAGGCGGAGGCAGAGGCGAAGGCCAAGGCGGAAGCCGAAGAGAAGGCACGTCTGAAGGCGGAAGCGGAGGCGAAGGCCAAGGCGGAGGCTGAAGAGAAGGCCCGTCTGAAGGCGGAGGCAGAGGCGAAGGCCAAGGCGGAAGCCGAAGAGAAGGCACGGCTGAAAGCGGAAGCGGAGGCAAAAGCCAAAGCCGAGGCAGCGGAAAAGGCACGGCTGAAAGCGGAGGCGGAGGCAAAAGCCAAAGCCGAGGCCGAGGAGAAAGCCCGGCGGGAAGCAGAGGCCCGCGCCAAGACCATCGTCGAAACATACCGGGGACGCTGCGTAGAAGTAGAGGGCAGCAGCTCCGGCTCCGCTGTCGTGGAGCCCTTCATACTGGCCACGACGGAGGTGACGCAGGAGCTGTACGAGGCCGTGACCACCTCCGCCCCGTCTGCAAACAAGGGCAAAAGCCTGCCCGTTGAAAACGTACGCTGGTTGGACGCAGTGGCTTTCTGCAACCGCCTGAGCACGATGCACGGACTTACGCCCTGCTACAGCGTGCGGGGCAGCACGGACACGGCGACATGGAAGAATTACAAGGCAAATAACGTCGTATGGGACACGGACGCGGACGGCTGGCGGCTCCCCACGGAAGCCGAGTGGCTGCTCGCGGCTGACGACGGACACACCTACTCCGGCAGCAACAACATCAAGGAAGTTGCCTGGTACGACGGCAACAGCAGCGGCAAAACCCACGAAGCCGCCAGCAAGCGGCCCAACGCCAAGGGCATCTACGACATGACGGGCAACGTGGGCGAGTGGTGCTGGGACACATACGGCAGCATGCGCGTCGTACGTGGCGGCGACTGGAACAACTCCGCGGAAGGCTGCGACATCTCCAATTCGTCCAGCTATGCCCCCGACGGCCACAACAAGTACCTGGGCTTCCGCGTCGCACGGAACACCGACGCGCATACCCGTGCCGAGTTCAAGGCCCACGTCGAAGCCGAGGCGGCAGAAAAGGCCCGGCTGGAAGCCGAGGCCAGGGCAAAGGCCGAAGAGGAGGAGCGGGCCAGGCTGGCCGCAGAAGCCGAGGCAAAAGCCAGGGCCGAGGCGGAAGAGCGGGCACGGCTCGCCGCGGAGGCTGAGGCCCGTGCAAAGGCCGAGGCAGAGGAGAAGGCCCGGCAGGAAGCCGAAGCCCGCGCCAAGGCCGAGGCCGAAGAGCAGGCACGGCTTGCCAAGCTGGGCTGGATGGGCGCGACATTCCGCGACATTTCCGGTGACCACAAGAAGGATCTGGGCCTCAAGGACAGGCAGCAGGGGGCGTTCGTGCAGGCACTGGTCATGGATGGCCCCGCAATGAAAGGCGGCATGCAGCCGGGTGACTACGTCATCGAGCTTGGCGGCTACAGCATAAAGGATGCAGGCCAGCTGACGGAACAAATCAAGAAGCTCCCCGCGGGCAGCAGCTGCCAGTGCACGGTGCTGCGCGGCGGCCGCAAGGAAAAGCTTGCCATACGGCTTTCCGGTACCCCGGCGGAAGACAGCAGCGCGGACGGCAGCAAGCTATGGCCGGGCATGACGGTGGTCCCCCTTTCCGACGCAAACCGTCGGACGGCGGGCATAAGCGACAAGCACGTGAAGGGGGTACTCATCCAGGGAGTGCAGGAAAACTCCCCCTCCGACATGCTGGGCTTACAGGAGAACCTCGTCATAACCGCCGTCAACGGCAAGAAAGTTTCAAACCTGGAGGAATTCTACGGGGAGCTGGACAGCAGCAAGAAAAAGTCTTTCTCCTTCGAGACCTACGGCAGCGGCGGAGCCTCATACAGCACCGCCATCTACGACATCCAGCAGCAGGCCGTGAAGGTTCCCGACGATGCGGAGCCGGACGGCTTCTTCAGCAAGATGAAGTCAAAGGCCGAAGAGAAAGTGAACGAGGTCAAGGACAAGGTGGACCAGAAGGTGGAGCAGCACCGCGAGAAAAAGAATGAGAAAAAGAAGAAGTAGGCCGGCAAGGACGGCAGTGGAGAAGACTCCCCATCCTGCGGTGCTGGCCATTGCACTATCGGACTGGCCCCAGCGGTCGGGGCCGGCAGCGGTGCGGGTACCCTTTCGCAGACGGGCCTGCATCCCTGCGTGGCCGA
This sequence comes from Treponema sp., assembly GCA_024690865.1. GTDB lineage: Bacteria > Spirochaetota > Spirochaetia > Treponematales > Treponemataceae > Treponema_D. The sequence continues at coordinate 14,757 of JAILON010000094.1, forward strand.
TCCTCCCCGCATGTTTTTCCCGCCTCCCCCTGCTTCTCCTCGCGCTGTTCCTCCTCACCCCGCGAGGGGCCTCCGCAGCAGGATACGGGGGCGAGCCGCTAGACTTCTTCCGGGAGAACCAACCCCAGGTATACGAGTTCGCACTCAAGCAGTCGCGGGACCTGTACCGGACGCTCAGGAACCAAGGCTTCCCCTACCCGCTTGAGGCCGCGGCGGTCGTCTTTCCCGAACTGCTCCGCTATTCGACATTCCAGGACGAAATAGAGTCGCTTGCCAACGAGATTCTCGCCACGGCCTCGGAAGAAAGCGACGGCTTTTCCATCGGCCTGATGCAGATGAAGCCCCTCTTTGCCAGCACGGTGGAGGAGATAGTCAGTGCCGACCCCGGCCTCACAAAAAGATACCCCTCCATTGCGCTTGCAGGCGACAGGTCCACGGCGGCCGCACGGCGGGAACGAATCCTCCGGCTGCGGGAGACCGAATTCCAGACGGAGTACCTGAAAGCCTTTGTGGAGTACGAGGTGCGGGTCCTGAGGCTTGCGGGAGAGGACAGGGAATGCAGGATCAAGTATCTTTCTGCCGCCTACAACCTGGGCATACGGGAAAGCCGGGAACCGCTGGAACGGGCATTCGGACAGGAATGCTTCCCATCCGGCAGGAGGCGGCTCTACTTCAACTACCAGAAAATCTGCCTGGCCGCCGCAGGGGAGATCCTCGGCCCCTGACTGCAACGTGGCCCCTGACTGCGACGGCCCTTAGGCCATCACATGCGATTTTCCTTTACTTAGGCTTTATGAGGCAGTATAATGAGAACAATTCGTTTTAAAAATGAGAAGGATTATATGAAGAAGGCTTTTGCAACGATGCTCGCCCTGCTGGCATTCAACTCGGCTTTCGGCAGTCCCGCAGAAAACGGGATAGAAACAAAGCTCATAGAAGCGTACTCGCGGCAGTGCGTGGACGTCCCTGGCGGTACGCTTGCACTGGGTCAGGGCATTGCCGCACACAGCATCGAAGTGTCCGCGTTCAAGATGGGCGCCACCGAAGTGACGCAGGAACTGTACCGCGTGGTCTCCAATGCGGAGCCTTCCAAATTCAAAGGGGATTCCCTCCCCATGGAAAACGTGAGCTGGTATGACGCAGTGGCATTCTGCAACCGCATGAGCATCATGCAGGGGCTCACGCCATGCTACAGCGTGAAGGGCAGCAGCGACGTCAGCACCTGGGGCAGGGGCGGCTATTACTACGACTACGATGCCGACGACGTAACCTGCGACTTTTCGGCAAACGGATGGCGGCTTCCCACGGCGGCAGAATGGGAATACGCGGCGCGCGGGGGAAAGTCCTTCAAATACAGCGGCAGCAACAACATCAACGCAGTCGCATGGTTCATAGGGAACAGCTACGACACCGTGCATGAAGTCGCAACAAAGCAGCCCAACGCCTACGGGCTGTACGACATGACGGGCAACGTGAGGGAATGGTGCTGGGACAAGCAGCAGAACGTCAACTCCTCATACCGCGCGTGCAGGGGCGGCTCCTGCCACGACAGTGCCGACGCATGCTACGTCTTCGACCGACGGGGCTACAGTTCGCCAGAAAGCAGCTACGACCTGGGATTCCGCATGGTTCGTACCGCCTCAGGAACAGACCGCAGTGCTTCAGGCACGCACGGCAGCGCAAACGGTGGACCGGCCGCCAACACCGCCGCACGGGATGCAAACGTGACCGTGGACAAGCGTTCCATCCTCATACGAGACAGCAATACGGGCTATCCCTTGCCCAATGCCCTGGTGACGGTGCAGCAGGACGAGCGGCCCGTGGCCAACACGACGACGGACAATTCCGGCATCGCCTCCTTTTCCAACCGGATGAACTTCGACAACGGAGACTACGATCTGATTGTACGCAAGGACGGCTACATGCCGATGACCGACCGGATCACCGTGTCCAACGGAGGCTTCGCGTCCGGCAACCAGGTTTCCATCGCCCCCTCCATCAGCGGGAAGAACATCAAAGTCGTACTGGACTGGGGGGCTTCACCCCTTGATCTGGATTCCCACATACGGATGGGTCCCTACCACGTCTACTACCGCAACAAGACCGACGCCGGCGGCAAAATCCAGCTGGACCATGACGACATCGACGGCTACGGACCGGAGACCGTGACCGTGCTGAGCCCCGAAAGTTCGGCCATATACCGCTACTATGTACACAACTACAGCCAGGCCCCGGACATGAAGATTTCTTCCGCGCGGGTGCGCCTGTATGTAAACAACGAATGCATACGGACCTATGCCATTCCCCAAAGCGGATCAGGACTGTACTGGCACGTGTTCGACATAAGCGGGAGCGGGGCCATTTCCGACGGGGCAGGCATTCTGCAGGCAGAACCGCAGGCTGTAGCTGGAGCGCAGGCCGTTGCTGGAACACAGGCGAGTACACAGGCACAGGCCGCTGCGGCCACCCAGGCGAACGAAATGCAGGTCCGGCAGGAAACGGAGGCACGCCAGGCCGCAGAGGCCAAGGCCCAGCAGGAAGCAGAGGCAAGGCGGACCGCAGAGGCCCTGCTCGCCAACGAATCCCAGGCCCGGAAGGCTGCAGAAGCAAAGGCCAAACAGGAGGCCGCAGCCAGGCGGACCGCGGAAGCCAAGCTCGCCTCCGAAACCCAAGCCCGGCAAGAGGCAGAGGCAAAGGCACAGCAGGAGGCGGAGGCCCGGCAGGCAGCCGAAGAGAAGGCCGAGCAGGAGGCCGAAGCCAGGCGGGCAATGGAACGGCAGGCCGCCCTTGAAGCCCAAATCCGGCAGGAAACAGAGGAGAAGGCCAGGGCGGAAAAGCTTGCAAAACAGGGGTGGCTGGGCATAAACCCCGTGAACCTCAGCGGAGAACGCAAGAAGGAGCTTGGCATAAAGGAAAAGCAGGAGGGTGCCTTCGTACAGGGGATTGTCATAGACGGTCCTGCGGCGTCCGGGGGCCTTCGCGCGGGCGACTTCGTCATAAAGCTTGACGACACGGACATAAAGGGCGCGGACCAGCTGCTGGATGGAATCAGCAGGCTGCCTTCGGGAAGCAGCTGCAAGCTCACGGTGCTCCGCGGGGGAAGCAAAGTGAAGCTTTCCGTCAACTTGGGCAGAACTCCGGCAAACGACCCCCTCTCCGACGGCAGCCGGGTGTGGCCGGGCATGGCCGTGGAAAGCCTTTCCAGCGCAAAACGGGAAGCACTGAACATAAGCGACAAGCGCATAAAGGGCGTCGTCGTCGCCGATGTAGCCGAAGATTCACCCGTGGCCTCGATCGGCATACAGGAAGGAAGCGTGGTGACTGCCGTCAACGGCAAAAAAATCACAGGATTGGCGGATTTCTACGCGGCCATTGGAAACGCAAAGACAAAGACATTCGTCTTCGACACCTACGAGGATGGAGAATCATCCCGCACGCCCAGCTACAGGATGTCCCAGGACTACGACTACGACTACGATTAGGCGGGCGACTGGCGGGTCCAGCTCGTGGCGGGCGGTCACGCCCTTGGCCGCGGCAGGCCGCACCACTGACACTTCCCGCCCCCCTTCATTGGGGCGGGTCCGCACAAGGCAGCCACTAGCCCGCCAAGAAACAGTCCGACAGGTCCGCACAAGGCAGCCCCTGCCCACCCCCAGCGGTCACGCTTCCGACGTCCCGCGCCGCCTCGCGTTCAGGAGACGCCTGACGAAGAGGGCAATGAAATAGCCCAGGAAGACGCACAGGGGCTTGTCCACCAGGTTTATGGGGACGCGGCTGAGCATGGCCGAAGGCGCGAGCGGAATGCGGCTTCCGGTCAGTATCATGGTCAGGTAGCGTACGGAGGAGATTTCCCCGTAGCCGCAGCAGGTGAACAGGAAGGTGAAGATCCCGCCGCCCAGGATGCTGATGACGATGGCAAGGATGACCCCGCACAGGAGCAGCTTGACGATGGATATGTGCCTGTCCCTGCGGAACATCAGGTACACCAGCAGGACCACCGGGATGTCGCAGAGGGCGAAAAGGGCGTCCACCGGCACGAAGAAGGACTTCTCGGGGGTCGCGACGGAGGAAATGACGATGGTCAGCACCCGGTTCACGATGACGGACGTAAAGCCTCCCACCAAGCCAAAGAAGGAGGCCGCGACGTTGAAGAACTCGTCCAGGAAGAGGGGGATGTGCAGGGAGTTCACCAGTTGGATTGACAGGATGTTCAGCATGCCGAACACCGCCCCCATGACAAACTGCACCGGGAGGGACGCGTGGAAGAAGGGCTCTGCCCCGCCGTTCATATTCTTTTCCATAAAAAATCCATAAAATACGGAACCAGTATACGGGAAAAAACGTCCGTCCTTCAAGGGGGCATGCGGGGCCGGCCTCTGGAGCCATCTTGGGGAATCCGCCCCCTAGAGTCCCACGGCCCCGCCTCCGTCCCCATGCGTGCTTGCGATTTCCGTGTTTTTTGCCCATCTTCCACTAGCAAAAAAGCCCCTTATGCGTTACTATGAAAATAGCGATATATGCGATAGGGGGCTGGCGTCTGCCGGCACTCCCAAAAATAAAAAGAAGGAGTCGGCGGATGTCCTCATTAAAACTTCGCTTCATCTTGGTATTCAGCCTGTTCGTGCTGCTTTCCTGCACGATAATCTCGGTCTTCTCCTGCTTGGCATTGGTCAGGACCAGTTCCGACTTGGCCAGCAGGCAGGGCTACCCCATCCTGGAGAAGGCCTCCAGCGTCATAGACGGGGATGCATTCGAGGCTTTCTGCCAGAACCCCAGCGAGGACGACCCCTACTACGAGAAGACTCGGCTCGCCCTGCTGGAGATAAAGAACACCGTAGGCTGCCAGTACCTCTATACGATGATCCCCCTCCTGGAGGGGCAGACCGCCCGCTATATCATAGACGGGAGCTGCGACCCCAGCGACACGGAAAACTTCTCGCCCCTAGGCACGGACGAGGACATTTCGAGCTACGGGAGCTCCCCGTGGGAAGCCCTCGCAAAGGGCGGAATGACCTGCTCCGGCCTGGAGAAGCAGGATGAATGGGGCTGGATCGTCAGCAGCTACCGGGCCATCAAGAACTCGTCGGGCAGGGTCATCGGCTTCATCGGCGTTGACTTCGACATGACCGAATTCGTTTCCATCATCAAGATGCAGATAATCATCATCGCCATCCTCGGCATCTCGTTCGTGCTGCTTGGAATAGGCATCGTAACCATGTTCACGTCGTCCATCTTCGGAAAGATGAACACGGTGTCCGAGGCGATGGAAAACATCTCCAAGGGAACGGCCGACCTCACGGCCCGCATTCCCGAAGGAGGCGGCACGGAGCTTGCGGCGCTGGCCGCCAACTGCAACCACGTCATAAGCAGCCTGAACACGCTGGTCAAGGACATGCAGGCCGAAACTGGCGTCCTGTCGGAAACGGGCCAGAGCCTCAAGGACAAGATGAAGACCCACATAAAGGGCATAAACAGCGCGGACAACAACATGAGCGACATCGCCCTGCAGATAAACTCCCAAAAGTCCAAGATAGAGTCCATCACCGGCGAGGCCCACAACGTCAATGGCGAGATCGCGGGCCTAGACAGCAGGCTCATGGAGCAGTCCACGGCCATCAGGAACGCTTCTTCCGCCGTAACCGAAATCACCGCCAGCATCAACTCCGTCACCAGGCACATCGAGACGATCATCAGCGAATACGCCCTGCTTGTACAGGATTCTTCGGAAGGACGCAAGCTGCAGGACGAAGTTTCCGAAAAAATCAAGAACATCGCCGAACAGTCGGAAAACCTGACCGAAGCCAACGAGGCCATAGCGGCCATAGCGGAGCAGACCGACCTGCTGGCCATGAACGCCGCAATCGAGGCTGCCCATGCCGGCGACGCGGGAAAGGGCTTTGCCGTCGTCGCGGACGAAATCAGGCAGCTGGCCGAAACGTCGTCCACCCAGTCCGACGAAATAAAGAAGCTTTTGGGCGGCATCTCCAACGCAATCATGGAAATCGTCACCTCATCCCAGAAGTCCGCGGCCTCATTCGAGTCCGTGGGCACCAAGATCCTCCAGCTGGACGGACTCATCAAGGAGGTCCGCGACGGAATGAGGGAGCAGAACATCGGGGTGGAAAGCATCTCCTCGACCATGCAGACCCTGGATTCCACCACGGCAGAAATCACGAGCACCTCCGCCCTCATAAAGGACGCCACCCGCAAGCTTTCATCCGGGGCACAGGACCTGGATACCATGGCTGTGGAAACCAAGAAGAAGTCCGAAGAGACCCGGCAGAACATGGAGGACATGAGGCAGTCCGCCATGGAGGTCGTGAAGGCGACGAATTTGAGCAACGATGCGACCAAGAAGGTTTCCGACATGATAAACGGCTTCAAGGTGTGACAGAGGTCCAAGGGAAAACCCCATGTTTCTGATTTCGCAGGTGATGATTGCCTTCGGCATACTGCTGCAGGCATACAACATTTTCAGCGCCCTAAAGCTCCTCACCTACCACCGGCGGCTCGTTCCCAACGGAAAACTAAAGGACCGCCTGCTCGACTACGTGGTCTTCTTCCTGATTTGCCTGTTCTTCATCGTATACACGGTCATCTTCTCGCTGCAGCTGCAGTCCGCCTGGGTGGGGCTCATCCTGTTCAGCGGGGCCATCTTCGTCACGGTGGTCCTGGAATGGATCTACAAGCTCATCCAATCCGAAAAGGACAACTGCCTGGCACTCTCCAAGTCGCTCATAAGCATCATAGAGGCACGGGATCCCAACCTGAACGGGCACTCGCTCCACGTCCGCGAGCTGGCACTGCTGCTCCATTCCCACCTTCCATCGTCCATGAAGAAGCAGCTGCGGGAAGAGTCGCTCGGCTACGCCGCCCTTTTCCATGACGTGGGAAAGCTGGGCATACCGGAAGCCATATTGAACAAGCCGGGAAAGCTGACGGACGAAGAGTGGACCATCATGCGGCGGCATCCGGAAATTTCTGTGGAAATACTAAAGCCCGTCAGCTTCTTCACCGGCATGCTGGACTGGATCCGCTACCACCATGAGCGGATCGACGGCAACGGCTACCAGAAGCTCACGGGGAAGGAAATACCGCTGGGGGCCAAGCTCATCGCGGTGGTGGACACCTACTCCGCCATCACCATGACGCGGAGCTACAAGTCCAGCAGGACCCACGAGGAAGCCATACAGATAATCAAGAGCGTGTCCGGCAGCCAGCTGGACGGCGAGCTGGTTTCGATATTCTGTTCCATCCCCAAGGAAGAGGTGGAGGAATGCAAGGCCCAGCTCCATCCCACCGCAGCGGAAGACCAGGAGAACTGACGGCTGTACATGTAGCGACAGTTTCAGGTAGCCTTCTTGTCCTGTTCCGTTTCGGGCTTGATGAGTTCGTAGCCCAAATCGCACTTTATGGTGTTGTGGAACATCTCCAGCAGGATTGTGACGCGCTGCTGGCGACGGTTCACCTTGTAAATTTTCCCCGAAAATCCCATAAGGGGGCCTTCCGTTATGACTATGCGCATGTTTTCATCAAAGTAGGCCTTCGACAGGCCCTGCGTCTTGCCAAATTTGAGGAGCTTTTCAACATATTCCAAGTCCTGGCCCTTGAGCGGCTTTATGTCCCTGTTTGAATTCAGGAAGCGGAGGAAATATTCCGTCCTTTTGATGATCCAGATGCTGCCCAGGTCCAGCTCGTTCGTGGCAATGAATACGTAACTTTTGAAGAGGGGTGTCTCGTAGTCCTTGTTGCTTTTCTTGTAGGGAAGCTTCTTCTTAAAAAAGATAACCTCCAAGTCATCCTTGCCTGCCAGTGAAAGACGCCTTTCAAGAAGCCTCTTGAATTTCTCTTCTTCCCGTGTCTTCACCATCACGCAATAATACTTCATTATGCTACAATCCGATAGATATAATAGCATTTCAGGGACCGCTGTGTCTATAGGCCCTATGAAAGCACATTGGCAGAGTCCCGCTGGCACATTAGGCTCCCGCAGAACGGGGCTTGCCCCCTTTTGCAAGATGCCCTAGAATGGGACCATGACCGCGCTTGAACGATACTACGGGAAATTCGATGAAAGCCACCGGCTGCAGACCCGGCACGGACAGGTGGAATTCCGGGTAAGCATGAAGTACATCCACGACTTCATCCCCCAGGGGCAAAAAGTGAAGATACTGGACCTGGGGGCGGGAACGGGAGCCTACTCCGTCCCGCTGGCGCGGGAAGGGCATTCCGTAACCGCCGTAGAACTGGTCGCCAGAAACCTGGCCGCCCTTGAAGCCCAGCACGAGAACGTAAACTGCTGGCCGGGTGACGCGCGGGACCTCCATTTTTTGGCAGATTCCAGCTTTGACATCACGCTCCTGTTCGGCCCCCTGTACCACCTGCATGGAGACGCAAACCGCCTGCAGGCCCTTGCCGAGGCCCGGCGGGTCACCAGGCCCGGCGGCCACATCTTCGCCGCATACGTAATGAACGAATACAGCGTCGTATGCTACGGATTCAGGCAGCACCACGCGCTGCAGCTGCTTGAGGAAGGCAGGCTGGACGGGGATTTCCATACGGTTGACGGGGAAGAAGACCTGTACGGCTACGTGCGGCTGGAGGACATTGACCGGCTTGCACAGCGTTCCGGGCTGGAACGGGTAAAGACGATAGCCCCGGACGGACCGGCCGACTACATCAGGAAGGAACTGAACGAAATGGACACGGAGGAATTCGAGGCATTCATCCGCTTCCAGCTGGCGACCTGCGAACGGCGCGAGCTTCTGGGGGCAAGTTCCCACATCGTTGACATCCTGCGAAAGCCCTAGGCGACAAACGGCCTCCGACCGGGAGCGGAGGCAAAGGTGCTCGACGGCAGGATTGTCTTCCGTCGGCGGACGAACGTTACGGCTTACACCTCGCACGGGGCGCAAGCATGGCTACTAGGGCAAGTCCGCGCCCGCCTTACGCCAGCCCCTTGTCTATCAGTGCCTTTATCTTGCTGCTGCTGGTCTGCTGGGTATAGGGGAAGAAGACCAGCTCCGCCCCCTGGGACTCAAGCCAGGCCTTTTGGGCAAGCCAGCCGGGATCGTTCACGTAGTCGGAGCCGGAGAACTGCACGTCAAAGTGATATTTCTCATAGGCTTCCTTTGTCGTGCGGTAGATATAGGGAATCTCCACGGCCTCGTCAACGAAGCGGCAGGAACGGACCATCTCTATCCGCTCGTCAAAAGGAACAAAGGGCTCCGTATGCTTGAAGTCCCGCACGCCGGCATCAGACACGACCCCGACGATGAGGTAGTCGCACTGTTCCTTCGCCCGCCGGAACATATTCAGGTGTCCCAGATGGAACAGGTCAAACACGCCCGCAACGTAGCCTATGTGGTACTTCTTCTTAACGGGGAAGTCCTTGCACATGTTGTATATGGCGCAGGCCTGACGGCCGGGGTACACCCTGCCGCCCTGGTATACGCCTACATGCGCTATGCCCATATCTTTGAGCTGCTTCAGGACCGGAAGGTAGTCCTTTATGCAGATGATTACCTTGTATTCGGACGGCTGCAGCTCAAAAAGCTTCTCGGGGCGGCATATCCTATATCCGTCCAGCTCCGTATTCCACTTCTGGGGATTGTTGTCCAGCAGGGCCACGATGTCATAGTCAAAGCGGTACATCGCTATGAATTTCTTCGCATAGTTTCCAGAACCGAACAGGAAGAGCTTCTTGCCTTCAAGCCCCGCAAAGGGATTGTACAGGTATTCCTCCCATTCCTTTTCGGACATCCCCATCCGCTCCTTGTTCCGCATCACCAGGGCAGGATCGCGCAGGACCTCCTTGTTGTATCCGGCCAAATCCTGCTGGTTGCGGAGCTTTTCCAGGAATTCCGTGGACTTCTGCGAAACCTTCCCCACCTTGTCGGCCATGCCGTAGCGTTTGAAAAAGAAATCGATAGGCAGGCTGGGACAGCCGAAGGGACCGTAGGCTATGCAGATGAAGCGGAACAGGGTCACGAACACCGGGAACTCTTTTTCGGAGAACTCCTGATCGAAGAAGAAGAAATCCCCGTCCTTGTAAAAGCAGTTCAGCGGCACCAGGTCAGGATACCCGTCCTTGACGATGGGCCCCAGCTCCGCGTCCTCGCGCACCGTCTCGGATGCGCCCATGATGAGGTCCTTGAACCTGTCCATCTCCGCGATGAATTTCTCAGGGTCAACCCGTGCCAGATTCTGGAAGTACCTGTCCGCAGTGGGGGCATCCACGTAGGGGAGGACATAGCGGTCCCCCTCCACTGTCCCGTCAACGACCTTGACCCCGTGGCTTTTCAGCCGCTCGCAGTTTTCCGCGAGCCGTTTCAGCTTACCGCAGCTGCCGTGCAGGGCTATTTTTTCGACGCGGTCCTTCCGTATGACCGTCGCCATGTTGTCCTCATGCCCCCTGTCCATGGACACCGTGACCATGGAAATGTCGCAGGGCACGCCAGCCGCGGAACAGATGAACAGGAAGGAATTCGCGGTCCCGTGGAAGATGCCGTTCCGCACGAAATCATCGTACAGGTATTCTTCCATCATAAAGACGGTGGAAGGATCCCGGTACTTGGGGAAGTAGCGGGTCGGCATGACCTCTTCCGGCGCGCAGTCCTCGGAATAGAACAGCTGCGGGTAGTCCAGGTTGGGAAGGACGGAAAGCCGGGTCCGGTGCGTCCAGCCGGACTCCTCAAGGAACTGCTCCAGTTCGGCCTTGGAATAGCAGCGGCCTCTCAGGCTTTCCCGCAGGGCCGGGGATATGCCCCGGTAGCCTTCCACTCCGTCAAACAGCCTGTCCGTGAAAGGATCCCGCTCGCCGATGAGGTAGCGCATGCCCAGGCGGTTGTCCGTTCCCAGAAGCAGGAAGCCGTCGTCTTTCACAAGCCCTCGCCAGGCCGCCAGCGTCCTGACGGGGTTTGCGGACAGCTCCAGTGCCCCTACCGCCACTATATAGTCAAAGGAAACCTTGAACCTGTCCTGGAAAAGCTTTTCTTCGGATTCTTCCACCGATGCGCAGACGAGCAGGCCCGTTTTCTTGGCCTTGAGCATGTCCATAAGGCAGCTGTTCTTGTTATAAACCAACAAAACGGAGGAACCTTCCCTGAAATCATACCAGTTCAGTATTCCCTGCGGCATCTCATATATAATCTGGCTTGCAGCCGTATCCATCTGCTTCCTCTCTTGCAAATCGTGTACAAAACGGCCTCCCGTGGCAGCTGCCAGGGGAGGCCGTTCTTATATATCGAGTCAGCTCCAAGAAGTCCGTGCGAGTTCGTCGCAACGGACTTTTGAAACAAGCTCCGCCGTCTGACGGAATCTTTACTCTGAAATCGTTATGGCGGGCGCGACGCCGCCGCTCACATCGCCCACATGCCCAAAGTTGTAGGCGAAGCCCGTCGCGGTGACGGCAAGCGCATAGCAGTCGTTCTGGCTGTAGTAGGGAGAGCGCAGCCAGTACCAGCCGGTATCCTTGTCGGCCTTGCGGTACGCCCCCATGGCCAGCGCGTAGTCCGTCGGATAGCGCATCCTCTCGTCGTCGTCCTCCCTGCAGCCCTTGAAGCCCCAGTCCTCGTTGGTCACCTCGGCCTCGGACAGGAGGAAGACCCTGTCGTTCGTGGGATTGCTCGCATAGCTGTTGGTTCCGGTGCCGTTCCAGCTGCGGCGGGTATCGGACGTGCTTTCCGCACTGTTGTCCACCTCGGTCACGGAAATCTTGCTCCTCTGGTCGGAAGTGAATGCCTGAGTGAAAAAGTCTCCGTTCAGGAATTCGCGTATTTCCGAAGCCTCATAGCCGTTCAGCAGCTCGGCATAGCGGTGGGCCGTCAAAATATCGTTGGAAACGAGGACGGAACTTCCGGCCATGCGGGTCCATTTGATCGGCTCCACCTTGAAATAATAGACCTTGCCCTTGAGTATGGGAGTTCCGTCGCTGAAGCTGTAGCGCCCGCGCGGAGCAGCCTTCACCTTCAGGTACCAGCTTCCGTCGCTGCCCAGGTAGTATGTCGCCCCACCGGCCTCAAGGACCTCGTTCTCATCGATGTCGACATCGGACTCCTTGAGCGACTGGGGATAGGTTCCAAAGGAATATTCCCCGGAAGAAACTTCTTTCAGCGCCCCCAAAGAATTCAGGTCTTCCGCCTCCACGGAAAAGGACGGACTAGAAACCTCCGGCTCATCATCCATCTCATCATCATCGCCAAAATCGTATGCGGATGCCGCCGAAAGGCACAGGGATAGGGCCAGCCCCGCCATTATAAAAGACTTGATTGAAAACAACTTCCTTTCCATATTCATAATACCTCCATTATATCCCTAAAATAGATTTTTGCAATCGCTTTTGTACGCGCCTAGTCGATTTTCCACTTGCCCCCCTGGCGGGAGAAGCGGCTGGCGTTGACATCCAGCACGCGTCCGTCCTGCCCGGTAATCTGCACCATTCCGGTTATCACGTTGACGGAACTGACGCGGAAAGTCGTCTCGTCCCAGAAGAAGCGGACACCTTCCGGCGGCATGGACCGCTTGGCATCCTCGTAGACCTTGCTTTCATAGCTCAGGCAGCAGAGGAGCCGCCCGCACTGCCCCGAAATCTTGGCGGAATTCAGGCTCAAGTTCTGTTCCTTGGCCATCCTGATGCTGACGGAAGGCAGCTTCTCGCTGATGCAGTGGCAGCAGAAGGGGCGGCCGCAGATGCCAAGCCCCCCGGTGATGCGGCTTTCATCCCGCACGCCAATCTGCCTCAGCTCTATACGCATCTTGAATACGCTCACCAAGTCCTTGACCAGCTCGCGGAAGTCCACGCGGTTGTCGCTGGAAAAGAAGAAAAGGACCTTCGGCTCGCCCACCAGGAAGTGGACGGCAATGAGCTTCATCGCAAGGCCGTGGCGCTTCACCTTCTCGCGGAAGACCGACCCCGCCTCTTCTACCTGGGATTCAAGCTCGTCGGCCCAGTCTATATCCTTCTGGCTGGCCAGGCGGATGACCTCCACCAGGTCGGAAGGCCGAATGCCCACGGGGTGCTCGCAAGTCCCCAGGTTGCGGGCCAGGTCGCTGCCGTAGCGGGTGGGCAGGAGGACGCGGTCGCCCGGCTTCAGCACAAGGTTCTTCGGGGCCGTCGCATAGACGGCCTCACTGGAGTAGTCCAGCTTCAGCCGGTACAGGGGCCGGGGAAAGACGTAGCTCTTTCCCGCATCCTCATCGAAGCCTTCGGAATCGGAATCCTCCAGCTCACGGAGGTCAGCCTCGTCCTCATCCGCCTCTGTTTCAAATATATCAGACATACAAATTCCCTCTTTTCAGACTTCCAAAGCTCCCAAGCCACCCCTGCCGTTCCACAGGGACCCGGGAGCTCCTTCCGGCCTCCCCTCGGACGGACCATACGCTCACGTCGCCATGAGGTCCACCAGCAGACCGGAGATTTCCTCTATACGCGCCAGCATCACCAAGGTATCGCGATGGGAGGAGATGAGCCAGCGGGCCATCTCGTCCAGCTTCTGGTTCACCACCTGGATCTGCACGTAGTCGTTCAGCTTCAGGTGCCTCTTGGGATTGGACCGGTAGTGCTTCTTCTGGACCCGCTTGAAGTTGTACTTCACAATGTAGCGCATGAACTGCGTCACCTTCTTGCGGTAGTCGGCAAAGTTCTCCGGAGTCTGCCTGCCCTTCAGCCTGTCCGCCGCTATGTCCGCCGCATCCTTAAGGAAGACGACGGCATCCGCGCTGTCCATCCCGACAATCTCTTTTGGAAGGCCGGCCTCCTCCAGCTCCCGCTCCTCATGCGACCGCTGCAGGACGCTCACGAAGGAACTCTTCGAAGCCTTCTTGACATCCTCCTTCTTCTTGGCCCTCAGCTGCTCCCTAGCCCCCTGCAGGCCAGCGAAATACAGGCCGTTCGCGTTGTTTACGCTGCTGCTTACGCTGTCCATATCCATGAGAAGCGGCGCCTCCTATGCCCGGAAAGCCTTCGCACTGATTGCCTTTGCGTTCTGCCAGCTTTCCGAAGCCGCCCCGTACGCCGCGTCGTCTTTCAGCGAGATGCAGTGGCCGTCGAACACGACATCCCCATCGGTCCTGAAGCTGTGGGTTTGGACGTCGCCCAAGACCACGGAACGGGACGTCAGGTACACGCCCTCAGGCGCCCAGATGTCGCCCAGGACTATGCCGGAAACCGTCACGGACCGTGCGGTAATGTTGCCCCGGATCCTCGCCTTCTCCCCCACGATGACCGAACCGCTGCACTCCAGGTCGCCGTCTATGTCGCCGTCAACCCTCATGAAGCCGGTGATGCGGACATTGCCCTGTATGGAGGAGCCTACGTTCAGGAGGTTGTTGATTGAAGCGTCTTCCGGGCTAAAAATGGACATTGGCTACTTTATATTTATGTATTTGGCAGGATCAACGACGGACGAGCCGATGTGGACCTCATAATGCAGGTGGGGGCCGGTCGTTATGCCGGTGTTGCCTATCGTCCCGATTATCTGCCCCTGCGTGACGTCATCGCCCTTGCGGACCCGTATCGTGTTCAGGTGGGCGTAACGCGTATAAATGCCGTATTTGTGCTTGATTATGACGGAAAGGCCGAACGTGGCGTCATTGCCGACCGAAACTATCTGGCCGTTGGCTGTCGCCACCACGGGATCGCCCGTGCGCCAGGTGCTGAAGTCCGTTCCCTTGTGTATGTACCACTGCTTGGTTATGGGATGAATGTGCTGGCCGAAGCTCATGGATATGTGGCCTATGCCGTTCTTGACCGGCCAGATGTTGGGGATGTCGGTGAAGAGGGAGCCCTGGTTCTCAAGCATCCGCCCTATTTCCTCCACGGGCTGCACCGCGCTGTCCAGGTATGCCGTAAGCTGCCGCACATCCTGGGTCTCCTGAAGGGAGCCGGAAGCCAGGTCCTGGCTGCTGAACAGGGAGGAAAGGTCCCCGTTTCCGGTCACGCCCTCCATGCTGGACCCGCCGTCGCTTATTCCCAGCAGGGAAAGCGTCGTGGAAAGCGATGCCTGGAAGCGGCGCGCGCTCTTGAGCAGGTTGTCGTTCTCATCGCGAAGCTCGTCCAAAGACGCCAGAGTCTCCCTGTTCTCGGCCCTGAGCCGCCTGTTCTCCAGCTCGCTGCCTATTGCCCGCTTGTTGAAATAGACGAAGGAGCCGGTGATGCCGCCAAGGAGGATGAAGCCCATGACCATGGCAAAGACGTTTGTCTGTATGCTGAAGGCCCTGCCGTTGGAATGGGGCACGAGCATGACGGTGATCTTTTCATCGAACACATGGAAAACCCTTGCCAGTCCACGCCCCAGGAGGGAGAAAAAGCTGGCAAGCCCGCCACCTATCCGGGAGACAAAGTTTTCCTCAAAATTTTTATATCTTCTCGTGCGGGCCACGGGGATACTCCTTTTTTATACAGCCTTCTACAGGCAGTCTAATTGATATAGTAACAGTTCACCGACAAATAATCAACCCTTTTCCTCAATTATAGGATTTCAGAGTTGCGGCCGTCCCAAGAAGCCTTTGCGGCTCCGTTGCAACAGCCCCTTTGAAACTGGACCAAAGCAACCTGCGGGGACCGCGACTGCACAAATCGCATCGTGCGTCGCACGCCCCGCAAGCCAGTGCAGCCGCAATCACCTTTTGCACCGTTCCAGTTACCTAAATTCATTTGACAGGAAGCAACCGCTATGCTAAAATATCGGTAATAAGGGAATGAGATTTTATCCCGAAGCCTGTTTTTTTACAGGATTCGGATAGGATAGCCGAGGGAGCACCTGGCGGTACGCCTGCCACGGTGCCCATTTTATACTCATTGAGTGTAGGGAATCCTACGTGTCCCCCGGAAGGGAGGCAGGTCGGGAAGCCCTACTTTATTTTTGTCGGGAACAGAGGGAAGACATGCATTTTTTTGACACGCACGCCCATATCGGGCTACTATTCGAAGACCCCATCAAACAATACCACGCCATAAAGGAGGCGGAGCTGGCCGGGGTCACGAGGATCATATCCATAAACAACAGCCTCCACGACTTCAAGAAGGAGTACGTCCTGCTCAAGACGAGGAAATCCGTCTACCATGCCGTGGGGGTCAGCCCGGCCGAAGTCATCGCCCCTGGCGACGACTGGAGGAATATAATAGAAGAAAGCGTGAAGCTCCCCAAGGTGGTCGCCATAGGTGAAACCGGGCTGGACTACGAAAAGCAGTACGGCGACAAGCGCAGCCAGATAGAGCTGTTCATCGCCCAGCTGGAGATGGCCCAGAGCCTGGACAAGCCCGTCATCATCCACAACCGGGGGGCGGGCAAGGACATCTTCGAGATACTGCGCGACCGCATTCCCGCAAAAGGGGCGGTGTTCCACTGCTACAGCGAAAACGCCAAGTACGCCCGGCAGTGCCTGGAGGCCGGCCTGGACGTGTACTTCTCCTTCGCGGGCAACCTGACCTACCGCAACGCCCAGAACCTGCACGAAACGGTGATGAACATCCCGGTGGAGCGGATGCTCATAGAGACGGAAAGCCCCTTCATGGTCCCGGCCAAGTACCGGGGCAAGAGGACCATGCCCTCCTACCTGCCCGCCACGGCCGAATTCCTTGCCCAGATGCTCCAGATGAACCTGGAGGAGCTTGCCAAGCAGCTGTGGACCAACTCCTGCAAGATATTCGGCCTGGAAGAAAGCGAGGAAGACTGACATGGCGGAAGGCGGCCCCCCTCCGGGCGGACCACAGGGACGCGGCTTTGGCCGGGGATTCCTCACGGAAGAGGAGAAGGCCAACCGCCCCAAGGTGACGGGCGCGCTCATCAGGCGCGTCCTGTCCTACCTGCGTCCCTACTGGAAGCAGATGCTCCTGGTGCTCGCCGCAATCGCCGTGTCGTCGGCATTCAGCCTGGCGCCTTCCGTCCTTACCGGCCGGATCATCGACGAAGGGCTGATCGGGCAGGACTTCCGCGCCCTCGTCACCCTGATACTGCTCTCGCTCGCCGTCACGCTCGCGGCGAACCTCATCGGAGTGATTGAAAGCTACCTGAACAGCTGGATAGCCCAGCACATCACCTACGACATGCGGAACACGATGTATGCACACCTGCAGCAGATGTCGCAATCCTTCTTTACAGGCCACAAACAGGGCGACATCATCACCCGCATGACGAGCGACATTTCCGGCGTGCAGCAGACCATCAGCGGAACGCTCGCAAGCATCCTGTCCAACACAATCACCCTCATCATCGCCCTCGCCGCGATGTACCAGAAGAACTGGATGCTCGCCACGCTCGGCATCCTCATCATCCCCCTCTTCATCATACCGACGCGGAGCGCAGGCAAGACACGCTGGTCGCTCACCCGGGAGGCGCAGGAGTGCAGCGACGAGATAAACGGAATCCTCAATGAGACGCTTTCCGTCAGCGGGCAGCTGCTGGTCAAGCTTTTCGGCAAGGAGGCAGCCGAATACGCACGCTATGAAGCGGCCAACCGCCGCATGGTCAAGCTGAATATCCGCGAGGGCATGGCGGGCCGCTGGTTCCGCGTCGCCCTTTCCACCTTCGCGAGCATCGGCCCCATGCTGCTCTACCTTGCGGGAGGCATCCTGATACAGCGCGGCGACCCGACGCTTACAGTCGGCGACATCACCGTCTTCGTCGCCCTGCTCGGCAAGATGTACGGACCGGTGAACCAGCTGCTGAACATCCAGGTGGACTGGATCCGGAGCATGGCCATGTTCACCCGCATCTTTGAATACCTGGACATGCCGGTGGACATCCAGAACGCCCCGGACGCAATCATACCGGGACAGGACGAAGCGACAGGAAGCCCGCCCCACGGCCAGGCCAAAAACCAGGCGGAGGGCCAAGTCTGCTTTGAGCACGTGTGCTTCTCCTACAGCCCGGAACGGCAGATCCTCAAGGACGTGTCCTTTACGCTCGAACCGGGGAAGAGCATTGCCATCGTAGGGCCGTCCGGTTCGGGCAAAAGCACGATGGTGCACCTGATTCCCCGCCTGTACGACGTGGACTCCGGCAGCGTACGCTTTGACGGAATCGACGTGCGCAAACTGGACCTGGGATACCTCAGGCGGAACATCGGCATCGTGAGCCAGGAAACCTACCTTTTCAACGGGACGATCCGCGACAACCTCCTCTATGCAAACGGGACAGCGAGCGAGGCACAGCTGGAGGCCGCCTGCCGGACAGCAAACATCTGGGACTTCATCAGCTCGCAGGAAAAAGGACTGGACAGCCTCGTGGGCAACCGGGGGCTCAAGCTTTCCGGCGGCGAGAAGCAGCGCATTTCCATCGCGCGCGTCCTGCTTAAGGACCCCGCCCTGCTGATATTCGACGAGGCGACGAGCGCGCTGGACTCCATCTCGGAACGCAAGATCCAAGACGCGATAGACCCGCTCATCGACTCGCGGACGAGCATCCTCATCGCCCACCGGCTGTCAACCATCCTTGCCGCCGACGAAATACTCGTCGTGAAGGACGGGCAGATCGTGGAGCGCGGCACACACGAAGACCTGGTCGGCGCGGGGGGCGTCTATACCCAACTTTACGAAACGCAGTTCAGACTCGGAAAAACGCAGGAGCGGTGAACGCCATACGCCGGCAGGGGCCTGGACCGTACCGCCGAAACTGCCGCCCCGACAGGAGGCAGGAAACAGTACGGGCCGGCGATGATGCCAGCAAACCGGGACAGCCGGCAGCTACTGGAAGTAAAAAAACGCCGAAACCGCCGCCACACCCCGCGTATTTCCTCCTCCTCCCCCATTGACGGAAAAGAAAAAGCATGATACAAATTAATTGTACACAATTTAACATCGTACAATACAGCAGCGCATGACAGGAGGAACGCAATGGGAATTTACGATTTCAAATTCAACTCACGGAAGGGAGAGGAGCTTTCCATGTCGGACTACAAGGGAAAGGTCCTGCTCATCGTGAACACGGCGACGGGATGCGGTTTTACGCCCCAGTATGAAGACCTGCAGAAAATCTATGGGGACCTGCACGACAGGGGGCTGGAGATACTGGACTTCCCCTGCAACCAGTTCGGAAATCAGGCCCCGGGCGACAACGAGGAGATCCACACGTTCTGCAAGGGCAGGTTCGGAATCAGTTTCCCACAGTTTGCAAAGATAGAAGTCAACGGCGAAGCCGCCCTCCCCCTTTACAAATACCTGACGTCCAACACGACCTTTGAAGGCTTCGGCAACAGCAAGGCAGGACTTGCCATGTCCGCATTCCTCAAGATAAAGGACTGGAACTACAAGAAAAGCGGGGACATAAAGTGGAACTTCACAAAGTTCCTGATTGACCGGGAAGGCAGCATCGTAAAACGCTTTGAGCCCACGGCAGACATGGCGGACGTGCGCTCGGCGATAGAACGGCTGCTGTAGCAGTTCCATCGCAACGGACTTTTCAAAACAAACCAAAAGGCATTCTATGAAAGGAAAATATGATGGACTGAAGCTGGAAAACCAGCTGTGCTTTCCCCTGTATGCCTGCGCCAAGGAAATAGTGCGCCGCTACACGCCCCTGCTCGCCGAACTGGACCTTACCTATACCCAGTACATCACGATGATGGTGATGTGGGAACAGGGACAGGCAAATGTGAAGGAGCTGGGAAAGCGGCTGCTTCTGGATTCGGGAACGCTCACTCCCCTGCTCAAAAAGCTGGAAGCCAAAGGCTACATAACCCGAGAACGGTCTTCCGAGGACGAACGAAACCTGTCCGTACGAATAACGGACAAGGGGCTGGCCCTTAGGGACAAGGCCCGCGACATTCCCAAAAAGATGGCCTCCTGCGTCAGCCTGGAAGCGAACGATGCCCTGACGCTGAAGCGGATATTGAACGACCTGATGCAACAGTTCGGCGGGGAGGAATAAAAAAGGCCAGCGCCCGGCGGACCGAACGCAATGTTCCGGCCCCAGGCACAACGAACCCAGCCCGTGGCGGTTCCAGGCAGAACAAGGCGACGACGGGCGGGAAATTTCGGGTACGGCTGGCAGGGAAACCGTGCGGGAGGGTATTGCGGCGGGCAGACGGAAAACAAAAAGGCCAGCGCCCGGTGGACCGGGGCTGGCCTTCACTGTTTGATGAGGATGAGCGTGTGAATATACGCGCGGCAGGCTACCGGAGTCGCACCGCTACCCGACGATGTTGTTTGAAAGCCAGCGGCCCGCGAGGGTCCTGCGCACCTCGCCCTCGTACTTCCCCGACACGCCCAGGTATATCAGCCCGTCCCGGTCCATCCGGTCCAGGGGTATCACCGGGACGCCCTCCACGTTGCAGGGATTGCCCGCAAGGTCCGTGACGACGAGGGCCGCGACGGCGACGCCCCGCCCGCGGAGGTTCCGCAGCACAGACAGCGCGCGCTTCCCGGCCCCGTATATATACACGGGCGATACCCCCGGCAGCAGGCCCGTGGGGTCGAAGGCAGGCAGCGGCGACACCCCGCCCCCCGCGCA
>JAILON010000105.1 GCA_024690865.1 Treponema sp.
ACACGGCCGAAGAGCTTCAGCAGATAGTCTACTTCGCTGACCACCCTCCGGTCATTGATGACAAGTTCAAAAGCGATATCGAGGCAGTCCGCCAGCACTACAACTGAGCTGTTTCAGCGACATACGGCGGCTCTTGCAGGGGGCTGGGGCGTTTTTCGGGCTGACCCTTAGTCTGACTGCCACTCGCCCTCATCGGTGAGGTACCAGCTGGAAAGGGGCTGTTTTGATCGGGCCCCATACCAAGAGATGCTCCCATCCTTGTTTAAGACTGCCAGGAGCTTTGAGTTTCCAACCGTCTTCACAGGAAGCGATGCCGACCGCCGGTATGTACTGCTCCTGTTTGATTTCAGGTTGTAGGTGTAAATCTGCTTTTTCCCTATGTTGGTGAACAATTCGTCTCCATTTACTTGGGTGCTGGCCGAACTGTCTTCATCGGCGAGACTCAAAAGGGAGCAGAATACCCTGCTTCCCGTGTCGTATGAGAATACCTGCGTAAGATAGTCATCATCCTTGCTTTCGATGGATACCCCATATATACAGCCTTTCTCGTCCTGACTGAGGGAAAAGGCGACTGTGGCGGGCGTCTTGACTGGGACGGTCTCCTTTGTATCCAGGTCAACGCTCATGAGCGCAGAATCATTTGCGCTGGCAACGGATTTTGCTATGTAGAGTTTCTTTCCTACTAGGACGGCATCCTCTATGGATGTTCCCGAATAGAGGAAAACATCCGTCCCTCCTTGCATCTTGTGCATGGAGATGCTGCTGCTGCCCTGCAGATAAAGGATTCCCTCATCCACGATGTGCAGTTTGGATATTCCAGAATCGGTGTTGAACAGTTTGCTGCTGTCGCCGGTCTGTGGAGAAAGCCTATATACCGACGTTTTGGGAGCATCCGACCACAGGATGAAGTCATCCCCGTATGGAAGCATTTTGTTCATTCCCGTTGGGATTTGGGCAAGTTCTTCCGTACTGCCCTTGTCAAACTCCATCCTATATAATCTGCCGGAGGCAATGGAATAGAAATCTTTTCCGTCATAACATATATCGCTCACACGGCTGAATCGTTCCTGCGTGATGGGGGCCAGAGAGTAGGTTTCAGATTCCTTTATGTCTGAGAACGTGTAGATCTCCCCTTCTTTTGTTCCCAGCATGATGCTCTCTTGGTTCTTCGCTATGGAGATGAACGAGTCGCTGTCTTTCAAGCCCATGAAATTTTTCACCAGGCTGCTTGCATGTGTTGCGCTGGTGCTTGGGGCCGTAAGGCATTCCGCCAGGGACTCGTTGCTTATAAGGCTCAGGGAATAGCCCTTGCCCCTGTCGCTGACATAGAAAAGGCCCTCTTCATAGTTTCCCTGGCAACTGGCCAGCATGGGATTTGACGCGGCGTAGCTTGCGAGCGTGTTCCCATTTGTCGCATCGATGACGTAAATTGTATTGCGTTTGACGCCGGCGAAAAACCTGTTCTGAAATTTGCCGCTGCCAAATAGACAGGGCTGCTCAAGCGAACTTTCGGTGGGGAAGCGGACCTTTATGTTCCCTTTTTTCATGTCCCAGTAGTAGAGGTAGCCCGATGGCGAGTACATGATGGCGGTCTTCTCGCTTTCTCCCGTCCTGGCCATCGTGATGACTCCGGGTATCGTCTTTATATTCTTTATGACGCTTCCGTTCTTTGGATCCAGTATGTATATACCGTTTACCGCCGTTGTGCCTACAAACAGGTAATTTCCACCGGCAGAATAGGAGAGGCAGCTTATGGAACTCTTAAACCTTTTTGCGAAGCGCCGGGTAAAGCCATTCCAATCGTATGCAGTCACCCTGTTGGTGGAAAGGCCGTCGCTTTCATAGACTGCGATATCGTTGTCCCGAGGATTCATGTCCAGAAGGCCCACGGGCATCTCGCTTATCTGGTAGCGCTCACCTATGCTTTCGCCTTGGCCAAGACTTTCCCACTTGACCAAAAAGCCATCCCTTCCTGCTGTAAAGAACGACTGCTCGTTAGCCTTCGATACGATCACCGTAACGGGGCCGTCGTGCGGCTGGCTGGACTGGTAGGACTGGGCGTGCAGTCCAGTTGCAAAGAAAGCCGTTGTGACTAACGATAGTATGCCTGTTCGCAGGAAAAGACCTGTTCTTTTTGTTTTCATTTTCTTACCCTCCTGGTATTCCGAGCTTGTTCCAAAGAGTTCGTTGCGACGAAGCCGCGAGGACTTCTTGAAACTGCCTCCTCCCTATTTTCCTATGAAATAGCGCACGTCTCCAGCGAGCGCCAAGACCATAAGAAGCACGATGAATGCTATTCCAACATACTGAATATAATACAGAAGCTTTGGATTCATCTTCCTCCGCGCGATCATCTCTATCAAGGCAAACAGTATGAGGCCCCCATCCAGTATGGGGACGGGAAGGAGGTTCGTTATGAAAAGGGATATGCTGATGAGCGCAAGGAACTGCAGGCTGCTGATGATTCCAACCTTTATTCCTTCCGAAAAACCTTCCTTCACTGTATCTCCAAGCATAGTTGTTATCCTGGCGGGACCGGAGACGGCTTTTGTGACGTCAACGCCCTTGAACAGGATGCCGATGCTCTTGAACGTAAGCCCTACAAGCATGCCGCACTGCTTGGCAGCTTCTTTGACTGCCGCCAGGGGGCCGTAGGGGCCATAGTGCCTTTCGATCACGGAATCCGCCGACGAAACTATGCCCAGTTTTCCGGCGCCGCTGTCCTTGTCCAGCAGGGTGTGCACGGTGATGTCGAGAATTGTGCCTGCCCTGTCAACCGTAATCGTTATGTCTTCATCTGGATGCGTCGAAATGTAGCTGGAAAGGTCGCTGAAATCCGACATCTCCTTCCCGTCTATGGCTTTTATCGTATCGCCGGTCATCATCCCTGCTTCGTGGGCGGGGGAGGCCATGTCCTCGTATATCTCGTCAGCCATGCTGACCTGTGTTCCTGCACTGTAGTAGCTGTAGCCGATGAGGGCGACCGTATAGAACGCAAGGAACCCAAAAAGCAGGTTGAAGAATGGACCTGCGAATGCAATTAAAAGCCGTTTGAAGGGATGCACGCCGTAGAAGGAATCCTTGTCGCCCTTGATTTCCTTCCGGTTCTCTTCCACTGCTTTCTTGAAGTCATCCTCGCCCTTCATGGAACAGTATCCGCCGAGGGGAATAAGGGACAGCCTGTAGTCTGTGCCGCCCATCTCCTTGTGAAGCAGGACCGGCCCCATTCCTATGGAGAAGGCCAGTACCTTTACCCCAAAAAGGCGGGCAGCCGTGAAGTGGCCCAGTTCATGGAAAAATACGAGGAATCCCAGGCCGATTATTCCAATTATGACTGTCAAACGCTGCCCCCTGCAATCTTAACAAATTGACGTTCCGCTTCGTTACGGGCCTTTGCATCCATTTCAAAGACAGTTTCCAAACTGTCAGCCTCCTGGGACCAGTCCAATTCCAGGCAGCCGGCAACTATGCGGGGAATATCCATGAATCCACATTTTTTTGCAACGAATGCGGCTACTGCGACCTCGTTGGCGGCATTGAAAGCAGTCGTATAGGACTTTCCCTCTTTGGCGCAGGAATATGCCAACTGCAACATGGGGAAGGAGTCCATGCGGGGAGGGAAGAAAGTCATCGTATGGCCCGCAAGGTCGAATTCCTCAAGATACGTTTCCCGATTTTCAGGCCACGTGAGCGCCCCGAAGATGGGATGCCGCATGTCCGGATTGGAAATCTGTGCGTAGAGCATCCCGTCCCGTGTACGCACCAAGCTGTGGATGAGGCTCTGGGGATGCACAAGCACCTTGATCCGGTCTGTGGGCATGTCAAACAGGCGGCATGCCTCTATGACTTCAAGCCCCTTGTTTGCAAGCGTTGCGCTGTCTATCGTAATCTTTGGCCCCATGTTCCAGGTAGGATGCCTGAGGGCCTGCTCCACGGTTACGGATTCAAGCTGCGCATCCGTGTACTCTCGGAAGGGACCGCCACTTGCCGTGATGACTATTTGGGATATGTTGTCCTTCCCTGACTGGTGGATGAGGTTGAATACCGCGCTGTGTTCGCTGTCCACGGGGATTATTGACCGGCCTATTTTCTTGGCGAGGGCCTGTATGAGCGGCCATGCCATGACGACCGTTTCCTTGTTGGCAAGGGCCAGGTCCATGCCGCACTCCAAGGCTATTGCCGATGGCCGGAGGCCTGCCGCCCCGGCGATGCCGTTTACGGCCATGTCCGCCCCGCAGGACTCGGCGAGCTTCCGTATGCCTTCAATTCCCTCGTCCTCGTAGAGGCTCCCAGGACAGCCGAATTCCCTACTGAGCTTTTCCAGCTCGTCACGTTTGTGTCCTGCGGTGATGCCGACGACGGTGAAGTCGTCCCGCATGTTCCGTGCTATGTCAAGCGTCTGGCTGCCGATTGACCCCGTGCAGCCCAAGACCAAAAGTTTTTTCATTTCGGGTTGTACAGGAGAAGGAGCAGGAAATAGAAGACCGGACCCGCCATGAGGATGGAGTCTATCGTGTCCAAGACCCCGCCACGGCCGGGAACGACACGTCCCGAGTCCTTTACTCCCGAGGAACGCTTGAACACCGACTCGGCAAGATCACCAATTATGGCCGCGAGCGCCGTGAACACAGCCAGAATGACTGCCTTACGGACAGGACCGCTGAATATCTCAGGGAACAGCTTCCAGCCCAGAATTCCCGCAACGATGGAGCCCACGACTCCCCCAATGAAGCCCACGACGCTCTTATTGGGACTCGCCTTGACGATTCCCCTGTTGTTCTTTCCGAACAAAATCCCGAAGAACCATGCAAAGCTGTCGCAGAGGAAGACCATCAGAAGGAAAACCGCTATCGTCTGCGAGGAGACATCCACGCCGTTGTTTTTCAAGTAAGTCATCCTGGAGAGGAATGTCAAAAGGAATCCCGTGTACAGGACGGTGAAGCTGCTCGTGGCAATCCTAAAGAGCGAATGCTCAAAGGTCTTTGCAGTGAGCACTTCCACGGCGAGGATTATCAGCACTGCAACGATAAAGGTGTAGGTGATGAACTCTGGGCCGGTGATGCCGGGGAGATTCTTGCCGCCTGTAAAGGTCGGTACCACGGCATAGAGGGCCGCCGCCAAGGGAATGGCCACGGTCAGGAAGACCACGAATCCTTTCTTGTGAAGCGGACCTTTGCCGGAGAACATCGCATACAGCTCTGCCGCTCCGATGCCACACATGACACAGATGAAGACATGGAGGGCGATATGGGCATGGAAGGGCTGGAGAGCGACGAAGAGTATGATGGGAACTCCGATGAAGAAGGTCAGGAGCCTCTTGATAAGGTTTGACTTGTTCATTACTTTCCTCCCTCCGCCTTGTCGTCCAGAACCGCACCGAATTTTCTAGTCCTCTTTTGATATTCTGCGATGTCGGCTATGAATTCTTCCTTTCCGTAGTCCGGCCAGAGGGTGTCGGAAAAGATGAGCTCCGCATATGCCGACTTCCACATGAGGAAGTTGCTGAGCCGCTTTTCTCCTCCCGTCCGTATGAGCAGATCTACGTCTGGAAGTTCGGGAATGTCGAACGCAGCGGAGATGTCCTCCTCATTCACGCTGGCCGTCCCCTCCGGCGAACGGCCTTGGGAGTTTGCCACAATGCGGTTTACCGCACGGACAATCTCGTCCCGCCCCCCGTAGTTTATGGCCAAGACTATCGTCAGACCGGTAAAGTCCTTCGTATCCTCTTCCGCTTCCAGAATATCCTTCTGGATGGTCTTGTGCAGTTCGGAAAGCTTTCCTATCTGCCGCACGCGAATTTGGTTGTCCCTGTAGAACTGCAGCTCGTCCAGCAGGTGAACGTGTATCAGGTTCATCAGGAATCCCACTTCCTGCTCTGTCCGTTTCCAGTTTTCGGTCGAAAAGACATAGAGGGTGACATATTCCAGACCCAAGTCAGCCGCAGCCTTTGCGATGTCTTTTGCCCGTTTGAGACCTTCCTCGTGACCTTTCGTCCTTACAAGTCCCCGCTGCTTGGCCCAACGGCCATTCCCATCCATTATGATGCCGACGTGGCGGGGCAGGGAACCAGGGACTGTGTTTATCGCAGAGCTTTCCACGGCTTATTCCATAATCTCTTTTTCTTTGTCGCCGTAAACTTTGTTTATTTCCTCTATATATTTGTCGGTCAGCTTCTGCAGCTTGTCGGTCTCCTGCTTCAGCTGGTCTTCGGTAATCTCTCCTGCCTTCTGCTGCTTCTTGAGCGTATCGTTTCCATCGCGCCTGATGTTCCGTATCGTCGTCCGGTAGTTTTCGGCAGTCGCCTTGGCCTGCTTGACCAAATCCTTGCGCCTTTCCTGCGTCAGCGGCGGAATCGCTATGCGGATGACCTTGCCATCGTTCGAAGGGTTCAGTCCCAGTTCCGCCTTCTGAATTGCCTTTTCTATTTCACCGATGAGGCTCTTGTCAAAGGGGGAGACCACGATGGTCCGTGCCTCTGGAATTGAAATTTGTCCCACCTGGTTCAACGGAGTGGGGGTCCCGTAGTAGTCTACGCGAACCTTGTCAAAAATAGATGCGCTTGCCCTTCCTGTCCTGATTGAATTGTACTCTTCCTTAAGGCTTGCGACGGTCTTTTCCATCTTGGCTTCGTTGTCTGCCATATATTCCCCCTATAAAAATTGCCAGCGGGCCCCGGAAGGGAACCCGCCAGCGTTCTTACGTTTGTTGTGGATTTACTTTCCCAGCTGGAGCAGGGCGATTTCGCCGAACTCAAGCTTTGCACCGGCAGCATTGCCGACCTCGGCAAGCTTCGCCTCGACCGTCTTCTTGTCGTCCTTCACGAACATCTGGTCAACGAAGCAGACCTCGGACAGGTGCTTCTTGATCTTGCCCTCAAGGATTTTCTCCTTGGCGGCATCGGGCTTTCCGGCCATCTTCTCGTCGTTTGCCATCTGGACCTTGAAGATTTCCTTCTGCTCGTCAATATAGGACTGGGGGACGTCGGTCTGCTTGATATAGGCAGGGGTAAAGGCGACCAAGTGCATGCAGCAGTCCTTTGCGAACTCCTTCACCTTGTCGTCGGTAGACCCCTTCACGATGGTGACGGCGGCCTGCTTGAAGTTGGAGTGGATATAGATTCCGGCGGAAGCCCCGTCGGGAACTTCCATGACCTGCACCTTGCTGACGGACATGTTCTCGCGGGTCTTGGTCGCGAAGTCGGTCAGAATGTTCTTGAGTCCATCCTCGACCTGTGTGTAGCCCTTTGCGAACACCTCGTCAAGAATCTTCTCCCCTGACTTGATGAACTCCTCATTGTTTGCGACGAAGTCAGTCTCGCAGACAAGCTCCACTATGGCAATCTTGCTGCCGTTCTGCCTGATGAAGATGCGGCCCTCGCTGGTGACGCGCTCCGCCCTCTTTGCGACGGCGGCAAGTCCCTTCTCCTTGAGCAGCTTGGTCGCCGCCTCGAAGTCACCGTTCGTTTCGGTCAGGGCCTTCTTGCAATCCATCATGCCTGCGCCAGTCTGCTCGCGCAGGTCCTTTACCTGTTGTGCTGTGATAGCCATTCTATTTCTCCAGTGATTCCTTACTTGTCGTACTTGTCCTCGTCGATGAGGCTGTTCTCCTCATCGCGGCGGTCGGCCTCGGCATCCTCTTCCTTCGTCTCGGTCGGGGTGTAGTTGGAGTAGTCCACAATCTCCTCGTCCTCGCTCTTGGTGGAAGCATCAGTGATGACATCATCCTCGTCTCCCAAGGACTCGATGATCTTCAGACCCTGCTCGTTGTCGGCGTCGATGACGGCGTTGGCGATGACGGAGGTGAAGAGGCTGATGGCGCGGATGGCATCGTCGTTGCCGGGAATGGGATAGTCTATTCCTTCGGGGTTGCAGTTCGTGTCAACGATTGCAACGATCGGGATGTGCATACGGCGGGCCTCGGCGACGGCAATCTGCTCCTTGTGGGTGTCGATGATGAAGATTGCGCCCGGCAGGTCCTTCATCTCCTTGATGCCACCGTAGTTCTTCGTCAGCTTCTCCTTCTCTTTCAGAAGCCCGGCGACCTCTTTCTTGGTGAGGTTGTCGAAGGTTCCATCGACTTCCATCTTCTCAATCTTCTTGAGGCGGAGGAGGGATTTCTTAATCGTGGAAAAATTGGTGAGCGTACCGCCAAGCCAGCGGTTGTTTACGTAGAACTGTCCGCAGCGCTCGGCTTCCTTCTGGATGGCCTGCTGGGCCTGCTTCTTTGTGCCGACGAAAAGGATGGACTTTCCTGATGCCGCTACCTTGCGGATTTCCTCATAGCTGTCCTTGATGGCCGCTATGGTCTTCTGCAAATCGATGATGTGAATTCCATTGCGCTCTGCGAAGATATACTTCTTCATGCGCGGATCCCAACGCTTTACCTGATGTCCGAAATGAACGCCGGACTCAAGCAGACTCTTCATGGTAACTACTGCCATGACAACTCCTTCACCGGAAGAAATGGCCTGTTCCTCTCTGTTTATGGAAGGCCTTCTTCCACCTAACCTTATGTCTCGTGACTACAGCTGCGCACTGCACAAGCGGTAGCCCGGAAGATTCCCCTCCGCAGGTATGGCTGACCGCCGCCACGGAGTAGGGCAAGGCATGCCTCACCTTTCGATAAATGCGTAGCCTTGCTCCTTGAGCATATCATAAAGCTCAAAGATAGGCAAGCCCATTATGCCGCTCTCCGAGCCGTCGATTTTCTTTATAAAGCAGGATGCCAGCCCCTGGATGCGGTAGCCCCCTGCCGCCCCGTGCCATTCTCCCGTGTTCACGTACCACTCTATCTCCTCCTCGCTCATTGGAGCGAACGTCAGGCGGCTTGTACTTTTCCTCGTCGTTATGTCGTGCAGGTTGTCGTTGTAGAGCGCGACCCCGGTTATCACCTCGTGGACCTGCCCCTGGAAGGTTCGCATCATGGTGGCGGCCTCTTCCTTGCTGCTCGGCTTCCCGTACAGCTTCCCGTCGAAGAGGATCGCCGTGTCGGCTCCGAGGATCCAGCCTATGTCCTCCTGCACTGTGGAAATGCGCTGGGCTATGGCCTCGACTTTTTTGCAGGCCAGGTATTCGGGCGCGTCCTTTGGCTCCAAGTCCTGGGGAACGTTTTCATCTATGTCCGCAGGGTTTACGACGAAGGGGATGCCCAGCATCTTTAAGATGTCCTGCCGTCTGGGCGATGATGATGCCAAGATTAATGCTTCCATGGTGTTCTTCCCGTTTTTTCAATGATGGGGGTGAAAACTTGTTGGAAAAGGCCCCCGCTTTCCCGTTGACAAATCTTACGCAAAACTATAAGCTAAGGAATCGTTTGGGAGATTAGCTCAATTGGATAGAGCGTCGGCCTCCGGAGCCGAAGGTTGTGGGTTCGAACCTCATATCTCCCATAGTTCCAAGCAAAAGAAAAGGGCAAGGACAGCTCGCTGTCTATGCCCTTTTTTATTTGCCGTTCTGACCCTTATTTCTTGTTTGACTGCAGGTCGCGCAGCAGGCTCAGAGCCTTGAGGCGGACCGGGGTTGCGAACCTGTAGTTGGCGGCAATCTCGGAAATGGACTGGATCAGCGCATTCCTATCGATGGCCTTCGGAGCAAGCTTCTCGTAGGCGCTCAGGATGTCGAAGGCGAGGGAGCTGGTCGGGTTCAAGGCTGCATACTTGTGCTGGATGAACTCGATGGCGGCAAGGACCTCGTCGTTGTCGTTCATTCCAATCTCTCCAAGAGAGCGGACGGCGGCACTGACGACCATGGGCTCTGCATCCTCGGTCGTTATGGTCAGCAGGGTATCCTTGGACTCCTTTGAAGGAACCTTTCCAAGAAGGTCACAGGCCTTTGCGCGGATGTCCGGGAAATTGTTCACGAGGCGGCCGTTGGTGCGTGCCTTCGTCGTAACGCCCTCTCCCGCGAGGCTCTGCATGGCAGCGCGCTGCTCCTCCGTCACCGTTCCGTCCTTTACGGACTCTTCAAGGTACTGCAGGGCGACGAGTTTGTTGTCATAGTCCTGGGAGTGTGCAAGCTCCGTGATGATTACATCCTGTACGTTGCTCAGGTAAAGCTCTTCGACAGAGGTCTCTGACCCATGGTTCTGTGCAAAAACAGCACCGGCAAGCAACAGAAGGCCGGCACCGCAGTCGATTGACTTCACTAATTTCATTTAAATCCTCCTGGATTGATTACAAGATTTGATTCTATATCATTCTCAATAAAAAATCAATTCTTTTTTTGTTTTTGTT
>JAILON010000131.1 GCA_024690865.1 Treponema sp.
GCCCTCGAAGTGGACTACAACATGTACCAGGAACTGATAAAGCTCGTGATGACCCGCCGCCAGTACCTGGAAGACTCAAAATACTTCGACACCCACAAAAGCGACGACTAGGAGGAGGCGGGGACACATCCCGGCACAAAAGCGGGAGCCCGCCCTCCAACAGCATTTTTTTCCCAAAAAGAAAAGGGGCTTTCGCCCCTTGAAAATCTCCAGATGCCTCACTCAGCAGGAATCAGACATCAGTTTTTAGCCTGCCGGCCCTGATAGTCCACGGCCGCCTTGATGAAATCCCTGAAGAGGGGGCCCGCCCGGTTGGGACGGCTCTTGAACTCGGGGTGGAACTGGCCGCCGAGCATCCAGGGATGGTCGGGAACCTCAACGACCTCGACCAGGTCGCGCTCGGGGTTCACGCCTGCGACGATCAGGCCTGCCTTTTCAAGATCCGTACGGTACTTATTGTTGAACTCATAGCGGTGCCGGTGCCGCTCCCAGACCGTCAGCGAGCCGTAGGCCTTTTCCGTCAGCGTCCCCGGCTTGACCGCGCACTCGAACTTGCCCAGGCGGAGGGTGCCGCCCAGGATCTTGCCGTTCTGGTCGGGCATGAGGTCTATGACCGGATGCGTCGTATCCTTGTCAATCTCGGTGGAATGGGCGTCCGTCCAGCCCAGGACGTCGCGGGCGTACTCGATGACGATTATCTGCATTCCCAGGCAGATGCCAAAGTAGGGAACCTTGTTGAGCCGGGCATACCTGGCGGCCCGGACCATTCCCTCTATGCCGCGGGAACCGAAGCCTCCGGGAACGATGATGCCGTCGGCCCCGGCGAGGCGGTCGGCGACCTTCACGTCGTCGGTCAAGGTCTCGCTGTCTATCCAGTCCAGGACGACCTCGGCCTCGTTGGCGATTCCGCCGTGGGTCAGGCTTTCCACGACCGACAGGTAGGCATCGTGCAGCTCTATGTACTTGCCGACGAGGGCGATATGCAGCTTGTGCTTGGGATTCTCGAAAGTGTGGACCATCTTCGCCCAGTCCTCGAGGTGGGTTTCCCGCTTTTCAAGGCCTAGGGCCTTACAGACGGCATCCCCCAGCCCCTCCTTCTCCATGTTCAGCGGAACCTCGTAGATGGACTTCGCATTCAGGTTCTGGATCACGCAGTCCGGGTCAACGTTGCAGAACTGGGCAAGGCGCTCCCTCGTGTTCTCGTCGATCGGAAGCTCCGTGCGGAGCATCAGGATATTGGGCTGGATTCCAAGCTCCTGCAGCTCCTTGACGGAATGCTGGGTGGGCTTGGTCTTCATCTCGTGGGCCTTGCCCAGATAGGGAACAAGGGTCAGGTGGATGTAGCAGCAGTTTTCCTCGCCGACCCGGTACTTCAACTGCCGGATCGCCTCAATGAACGGCAGGGATTCGATGTCGCCGACCGTACCGCCGATTTCGGTGATGATGACGTCGGCCCCGGTCTCCTCGGTGGACAGGAGCATCCGGCTCAGGATCTCCTCGGTGATGTTCGGTATGACCTGTACCGTACCGCCGTGATAGCCGCCTTCCCGTTCCCGGTTCAGGACGGCAAGGTAGACCCGGCCGGAGGTCGTGTTGGAGGACTGGGAGAGGGTCGCGTCGGTAAAGCGCTCGTAATGGCCCAGGTCCAGGTCCGTCTCCGCGCCGTCGTCGGTCACGAAAACCTCCCCATGCTGGAAGGGATTCATCGTCCCCGGATCTATATTCAGATAGGGATCAAATTTCTGGTTGACGACAGAAAATCCCCTCCCCTTTAAAATCAGGCCGATTGAAGCGGCGGCGATTCCCTTGCCGAGGCCGCTGACAACTCCGCCCGTGATAAAAATGTACTTGGTCATTGGAATAGTATAGCGGATAATCAGCCTTTCGTCTATCGGAGTGACAGCCGCCCACTGTCAGGACTCACGCCGCCCGGAAGCAGCAGGTTCAGCATCGCAAGCAGGGGGGGTCCCCTCCTCTGCCTCCCAGGTTCACGAATATGACCGACAGCAAGTCGTACTCCTGCCTGATGAAGGCATCGTCCGGAACTGTCCCGGCCAAGACGCTTCTGCCCAGCCTGAACTCAACTGTCGTGTTCCGCAGGCGGTACCGTGCATATCCACACTGAATACACCTTCTTCAGACTGTCATACCGCTCGTTCTTGACTTCGGTTCGTCCCTGCGCCGAAATCAGGCGGGATGCGTAGTACACGCCGCGCCTGATCAGCGGATAGCCGGGCTTGAAGCGGTTCTGAGCCTCCACATTGATTATAAGCTGAATCGGCTCTTTGGTCGAGGGGGCGAGGGCCGTGAAGCGTATGTCGTAACAGATGGTGCCGTCTGTGGGTGACGCATCCTCCGTGTTCTGCCCGTGTATGACATCCGCGCCCTGAGACATAGGCTTTTCCTTGATCTCAGACTGTCCGTCGTGGAGAGGGAAGCTGCCGACAGCCGGTGTTCCCTCTATGAGAGACTCAATCTCCTCCGCCGGGCAGTCCCTGTACTCCTCCATGCAGCCCTTCATTATCCTCGCCAGAATCGGCTTGTGCGAGAGCAGCCGCTTGCAGTGCGCGTCGTAACGCTCCTTCATCTCCGCCGTGGCTAAGTCTTCCGTCAGCCTCGTGCTTGTCAGGGATCCTCTGCCACCGCCCGCTGCCCCGGCGGCGATGCCAGCTGGAATGAGCTGTTCCCGCTTCTTGTCATCTGCCATAAAATGACCTCCGTACATACTACTATCTGTGCACGAAGGTCATTTTTGACAATTTCGCGGGGGAATTCACCACGGAAAATTTGCCTGAAGTCCTCCGGTCAGTCGGCCTTGCGGACAACGCGGAAGCCGTAGCTGTTGTTCCGGTAGTCCGGGCCGTAGTTGAACCGGCTGGAAACAGCACAGCCGGAGGCATTGCTGTACCAGCTGCCGCCACGAGACACGCGCAGGTGCATGCCCGGCAGCCAGTTCCGCCCCAGCGCTATTCGGTCTTGAACTTGCGCACGTCGGTGCTCAGCTGGGTCACGTTCGAGTCCAGCTCCTCCACGCACTTGTCCAGCCGCATACCGCTCTTGACGACCCCCTGCGCGGTGTCGGACATGCTGGCCATGCTGGACTGCACCGCCTGAAGCGAGGCGCGCAGCTTGTCCATCTCCTCGATGATCCTGCGGCTGCCGTCCGCCATCTTGCCCGACGAGCTGCGCACGTCCTCCGCCGTCCGGTCCATCTCCGCGAGCGAGGCAATCACGCCGCGTGAGTCCTCGTTCTGGCTTTCCAGCGACACGCGCACCGACTGCACGAGCGCGTCCGTCTCATGGATCCGCTCCGACACCCCGGAGAAGGCCGCGCTGGACTCCTGCGAGGCGGACACGATTTCGCCGATGCTGTCCTTGATGTTCTTGAGCTGCTCTCCGATTGTCTTGGACTGGCTGGAGGAGGTCTCGGACAGCTTGCGAATCTCGTCCGCGACGACCGCGAAGCCTTTGCCCGCCTCGCCTGCGTGGGCTGCCTCGATTGCCGCGTTCATGGCGAGCAGGTTGGTCTGGCTCGCTATGGAGGCGATTGCGGTGTTGGCCTCCTGCAGCATCTTGGACTGCTGCTCAATCTGGGAGATGCGCTCGTTCACGCGCTCCTGCTTGGCCATGCCGTTCTGGGCGGCGTTGTCCAGCTGGCCGAAGGAGTTCGCCATGCTCTCCATGGTGCCGCTCACCTGCTCTATGCTCTTCACCAGCTGGCCGACCGACGCGGACGACTCGCGGATGCTCTGGGTCTGCGCGCCTATCATCTTGCTCACGGTGGAGATGTTGGAGGCCACGTCATTGATGACGCCGGAGGCCACGTCAAAGCTGTCGGACTGGCTCTGCATCTGCTCCTGCACCGTGCCGATGCTCAGGCGGATGCTCGTCATGGAGTCGGAGACGGAGACGACGCTCTCCTTCATGTTCTTGGACACCACGTCCAGCGTAGAACTGGAGTTCTTGATGGTCCCGATCATGTCCTGCAGGCGTTCGGAGAACAGGTTGAATCCGTTGGACAGCATGGATGCCTCGGTCGTGAAGTAGTCGGGGTACTTCCGGGAGAAGTCGCCGTTGGCGATCAGCTCGCAGCCGGAGGCGACGGCCTTGAAGCAGCGGGCCACGCGGTTGGAAAGGATTGCGTCTATCACGGCCATCAGGATGACGATGCCGGCCAGCCCCAGCATGACGAAGATGATGAGCCTGACGTAGCTGCCGGAAAAGTCGGATTCAGGCCCTTCAACCACGATGAACCAGTCCTTGCCTTCGATCGGCTGCACGCCGTAGAAGGACCTGCCGTCCGTGAAGGCCTTGGCCGTGCCGTCCAGGAAGCTGGAGCGGTTCACGGACTTGGACGGCACATCGTCAAAGTAGTTGCGCTTCATGATCGCGGAAAAGTCGTCGTGGGTCAGGTACAGGCCGTCCTTCGTGACGATGTTTATCCGGCTGTTGTCCGAAAGCTTTATGGCCTTGACCAGCTCGCTCAGGTCGTTCAGATAGATGTCCGCGGCGGCCACGCCCACCAGCTCGCCCCCGTCGGTGTAGGCGGCGCACGAAAGGGTCACGCACAGGGTTCCTTCCATCGCGTCCACGTAGGGCTCGCCCATGACGACCTTGCCGCCTGCGGCGACCGCGTCCTTCCACCAGTCGCGCGAGCTCGGAACCCAGTCGGGGTCGGGGTCCCAGTCCGTGCCGTCTATATAGAAGCCGCCCTCCTCGTAGCGGGAGACCGTCGTGGCGTAGTAGATGTCGTTGTCCATGGAATTCAGGAATTCCACGGCCTTGTGGACCATCCTGTTCAGCGAGGATTTTTCTGCCCCCGAGGAGGCTGCCAGGGCCACGTCGTTGACCCGAATTTCATAGGGCGTGAAGACCGAGGAGATCTCCCAGCTCAGCGTCTCTATCGTCTGGTTCACCGACCTGACGGTGGACGCGTTCACCACGTGCTGGAGCAGCAGGGTGTGGGACACGCTCAGAAACAGCGTGACGGCCAGCATGGAGCCGATCGTCCCCACCAGGACCTCCGCCCGGAGCGACATTTTCTTTCCATTCATTCTGTTTTCTCCCCCCACTCGCCTACGGCAAGTGGATTTATTACAGACAATATTATAAACAGTATCACAGACAGACCCTCTTGTCGATAGGCAAGTGGGTCCTGCCGCCTGCCCGCCTGCGTCAGTCGTCGCTCACGTCCAGGGTGAATGTATAGTGGCTTCCGTGCCCATTGGCATCCCCCCATACCTGGTCATCCACGCTCCTGTTCGCGGGCGTTTTGAGATCGTCCAGGGTCCAAGTCCAGTCGAAATGCCCGAACGGCGTGTGTCCTACACCCGGGTGGTCATACGTACAATAGCCGTCACTCGTCCAGAACCTGAACGTGCTGTCCGGCGCCGTAAGGACGACAGAGGCGGAGACAGTCTTCGTTTTCGGAGCGTTAAACTGTTCGCCATTCATATTATAGACATCCTTCGGGTCGGGATCCGAACCGTCAGCGTTGGTCGCCTGTACAGAGGCTTGCTGGTTTACCCATTTATCAGGCTCAACACAAGTATAG
>JAILON010000137.1 GCA_024690865.1 Treponema sp.
GAAAAGTGGGTTGAACGAAATCCAGAAGACAAAAATTTTTATCTCAAAATAAAGCCGGACGCTCCAGAAAAGTTCAAGAAGCTTTTTGAGGAAGTCAAGAAACGTTTTACTGAAAGAAAATAGAGGGCAGCGGATACAGAATTGTATTGCGGGCTAACGCTCGCTCCCGTACACGGCGGATGCACCGCACGTAAACGGGAAATTTGCAGTACTTACACGAGATGCACGCATAGTTGTGGCGGAAAAAATGCACTATTGCAAAGGGAAAAACACACTATTGTACAGGGGACATACACTTGCTAGATTGTGATAGGTACTCTAGTAAGGCGGGATAGTACACTCTAGCTAGACGGCTCGCGGAATGCCCCGCATGACGGGTGGCGTGAGTCCGTTTTGGTGAAAGGTGATAGTATGATACAGGAATATTGGTTGGAAAGCAAGCGGTGATAAGCAAGCAAATCTTTGATTTTTCAGAGCTTGTGATGCCAGGCAGGGGGTCCGGGGGATATCCCCCGGCAGCTGCCGGGAAGAGGGGTGAGTTTGAGAGGGGAGAAACCCTCGCTTCTGCGTAGGGGGTTTCTTCCCTCTCATAAATAAGGAGGACTTGGGGCCTCCCCAAAAAACTAGAAGTGGCTGTTGAACTCCCTGTCGGCCTCGCTCTCGCCTTCGGTCTTGGGCACGGAGTTGCCCCAGTCGGCCTGAGAGGACGGCCTGTCCGGGATGAGCAGCGCGCAGACGATGTAGGCGATGATTCCCGAGCCTCCCGCCAGGGTCAGGACGACCCAGAGCAGGCGGACAATCGTCGGATCCAGGTTGAAGTACTCGGCGATGCCGCCGCACACGCCGCAGAGCGTCTTCTGTGATGATTTGTAAATCCTCTTTGCCATATGCAATCCTCCTGTGTGTTATGCCCGGTTCCTGTCCATGCTCTTGATTTTCACTTCGCCCATGCCGCAGTTTATGGAGAAGTGGTTTTTCTTCTTTTCGCCGCTCTCGAAGGTCGTTATGCCGCCCTTCTTGATGTTGTCGTACTCAAAGCTGCCCAGCCCGATCTTGGCGAAGACGGAGTGTCCCTCCTCCCCTTCCATGATGTCAAGCTTGACGCTTCCCATGCCGCAGTCCAGCGTCGTAACCCCGTCCAGGCGGCCCGTTATGTTCAGGCTTCCCATGCCGCAGCGTATCTTGCTGTTGGCGGATGCCAGGCTCTCTATCTCCATGAGCCCCGCGCCTACCTCAATATAGCTTCTTTTGCAGGAAAGTCCAAGCCCCTTGCACTTGAGCGAGCCCGCCCCCATGTGGAGCTTGAGGCAGTCGAACGCCGCATCCTTGGGCATCCTGATGAGGATGCGCGGATGGTTCACGTGGCCTTCATCCGTGTCCCTGTGCCCGATGAAATTGAGCATGGACACACGACGGGAATTCTCCACGGAAAGCGTGCCGAAGGGAGACAGCCCGAAGCTGATGTCGCCCGGCCCCAGTCCCCGGTAGTCCAGCGAGAAGGCATCGGGGTTCTGCTCGTTCGCGATGATGACCACCTCCGCGACCCCCACCGAAACGTCGAGCGACTTCACCTCGTCCCGAGTGAACGCGCCCGAAGAGCCGTCCCCGCTCGTGTTCTTCTGCTTCTCCCGTCTCTCGGCGGGGAGTCCCGCGAACTTGGACAGGATGCTGGAGGCAAGTTCCGTGGGGCTGCCGAATTCCTTCATGACCGCCTCATCGTTGTCCGCGTCCTCAAAGTAGCCCAGGTAGTACTCCAACGCGTCCTCCTGCTCCTCCACGCTCAGGGAGCGCAGCTCCCACTTGAGCTCGTCCAGATACTCGTGTCTCGTCATATACTCTTCTCCTGAGCCAGTTGCAAAAGTCGGTTACTTTTGTACTGGCTCACGAGGGCCTCATTACATTACGGCCCTCGCAGGTTAATTTTGTCCAATTTCAAAAGTCCGTCTGGACTTTTGAAACTGCCTATCTTTCACAAAGATTCGTTTGTCACCGGCTGACCGGAAGCCCCGAGCAGTATGCCGTCCATCCTGCCACGGTAGTCCAGCCAGTCCCGCCTGTATCCGTCCAGGGCCGCCATGCCCTGCACGGTAATCTTGTAATAGCGCCTGTTGCGGCCGGAGAACTCCTTGTCGTAGGTCTCCAAAAGCCCGGCGGCCTGCAGCCTGCGCAGCACCGGGTAGAGGGAGCTTTCGGACACCTCAATGACGCTCCGCACGTCCTGGGTGATCTTGTAGCCGTAGGTCCCCTCCCCGTCACGCGCCACTATGGAAAGCACGACAGCGTCCAGGACCTGTGCCCCCGTTGAAAACGTCATCTATACCTCCTTGCCACCAATATTGTTTGTACTATAGTATTGTTCATTGATAATAATATACGGAGAATAATATTATTTGTCAATAGAAATTTTCTTTTTTTTGCATTTTCGCTAGAATACCCCACATGTCATTGGAAGAAACACTTAAGGACGAACTGAACCCCGAGCAGTACCGCGCGGTGACGACTCTTGACGGGGCAATACTGATTATAGCCGGTGCCGGCAGCGGCAAGACGAGGGTCATCACCTACCGGATAGCGAACATGCTGGAGAAGGGAATTCCCCAGAGCCAGATCCTCGCGCTGACTTTCACCAACAAGGCTGCAAAGGAGATGTCGGACCGAATCAAGAAGCTGACATCCCGCAAGCTGCAGAACCTGACGATAAGCACATTCCACGCCTTTGGCGTACGGATCCTGCGCCAGGACATAGACAAGCTGGGCTGGAGGACGAACTTTTCCATATACGACGAGACGGACCGGAACGCCCTTATAAAGGAAAGTGCGCGGGAACTGGACTTTACGGAAGACGCGCTGGACCTGTACAAGATAGGGGGGCTGTTCAGTGACATAAAGACGGGCCGCAAGGACTGGCAGAGCGCGAACGACGGCTACCGCGAACTCTACGAAGCCTACCAGGATGGGCTCAGGCTCTACAACGCAGTGGACTTCGACGACCTCATCGTCCTTCCTATAAAACTGTTCCGGGAGTCGCCCGAAACGCTGCAACGCTACAAAGACCGCTACAAATACATCATGGTAGACGAGTTCCAAGACACGAGCCACCAGCAGTACGAGATGATGCGCCTGCTTGCGGATAGGAACGTGGCCGTCGTTGGGGACGACGACCAGAGCATCTATTCTTGGCGGGGAGCAGACTACCAGAACATCATAAACTTCGAAAAAGACTTTGCCCCCGTACAAGAAATTAGACTGGAGCAAAACTACCGTTCGACAGGCACAATACTTGCCGCGGCCAACGGGGTCATCAGGCATAATACAAACCGCAAGGACAAGGAGCTGTGGAGCGGAAATGGGGACGGACAGCCAATAGAACTCTACATGCCAGAGAACGAGGCGGCGGAGGCGGACTTTATAGCCGAAAGCATCCTGTCCATTTCCGCTGAGGAAAAGCGCATGTACGACGACTTTGGAGTTCTCATGAGGGCCAACACCCAGAGCCGGCCGCTGGAAGAGGCCTTCCTTGAGAACAACATCCCCTACACCATGTCCGGCGGGACAAGCTTCTTCGAGCGCAAGGAAATAAAGGACATCATCTCATACCTCCGCGTCATCGCGAATCACGACGACGACATCAACCTGCTCCGCATCCTGAATACGCCCCGCCGTGGCCTGGGGCGGGCGACTGTAGAACGATTGAACACGGTGGCAGACACGATGTGCTACTCTCTCTGGGAGGCGGCAAAGGCTGTCATCGAGGCTCCGGAGAAAGAGAGCAGGATAACGGAGGCAACGAGGGCCAATCTGGAATCCTTCATAGCCCTCGTCGAGGCTGGCAAGAACATGCTGTCCGGCAAGGGCCTGAGCAAGAAGGTGAAGACGATGGTGGAGGAGATAAACTACTATGACTTTTTGATCAGTGACAACCCCAAGAGCGAGAAGGCAGCCCGCTTCAAGTACATGAACATAGAGAGCCTCATAAAGAGCATGGAGCTGTGGGAGAACAATCCGGAGCATGAGGATACAAGCCTCTATGCCTACCTGAACCGCATCACCCTCCTCTCCCGCGACGACCTGGACGATGGAGAGGAGGACAAGGGAAAGGTCAACTTGATGACCGTCCATGCGAGCAAAGGATTGGAGTTTCCCGTCGTGTTCATAGCTGGGGCAGAAGAAGGAATAATGCCGCATGCCCGCGCCGTTGAGGAAGGAGGCGACACGGCTGTCGAGGAGGAACGGAGGCTTTTCTACGTCGCGGTCACGAGGGCGAGGGACCGCCTGCTGATATCGTCATGCCGCAACAGGCGGCGGCAGACCGGCAACGCCGAGTGCGAGCCGAGCCGCTTTTTGGACGAAATTCCCCAGCAGCTCGTAAAGTACCATGAGCCGAGCAAAGAGCTGGGGCCACAGGACGCGCACGAGATGCTCCAGAACATGCTGAAGAACCTGTCACGCCCCCGCGTGCCCAAGCTGTAGGTGGAATACAGGCTACAGGCGGCGCCAGGCCTAGGCCTTTTTGCTGCTGGAACTGGACCGCTTTGAGGCCGTCTTTTTTGCTGCCGCCTTTGTGTCAGACGTTTTTTTTGATGAAGACTTCTTTGCGGCTGTTTTTGCAGTGGAAGAGGCCTTCCGCGTTTTAACCGCAGTTTTTTCGGCAGTTCCATCCGTTTTTTTGCCCGTGGCCTTTTTCTTCGTGCTGCCAGTTTTTGAGGGAAGTGCCTTGACCTCGTCCTCGGGCTTTTTCGCTGCCGCCTTCCGGGAAGTTTTTCCCGAACCGCCGTCTGCGCTTCCGCCGAGCTTCTTCACCTTTCGGGCCATGTCGGAAAGGAGCTTAACAACGTCGCTGATTTCCTCATCGCTGGCAGATACCGAAGCACCCCGCTTGGACAGTTTTGCATAGACCAGGCGGCCCAGTGCGGTATAGCCTTTTTCCATCTTGGAATTGAGTTTTACTATCTCAACCTGCTTTACGCCTTCGTCTCCCCATTCGGAGATGGCCTTTTTTGCACTTTCAAACCATTTTTTTGAAGCTTCAAGACCTTTGTCAAGGAGTTCCTTGCTGGTCTTTCCTAC
Source organism: Treponema sp. (assembly GCA_024690865.1). Classification (GTDB taxonomy): domain Bacteria; phylum Spirochaetota; class Spirochaetia; order Treponematales; family Treponemataceae; genus Treponema_D. Next base: position 5,068 of record JAILON010000137.1, read on the forward strand.
CGACGATTCTGTTTCCTTCGTTTTGGGGGACTTTTTGACCGCCCGTGTCGTTTTGCTTGTCTTTGCTTTTGTCTCAGCCATAGGGAAATTATACCCCTGTTCCCGTCAGAACGCAATGCAAAAATTTTAAAAGTCGGCTCTAAAGTCGGCCAGCTCTACGGATTCAGCTGGACCTCGCCATATTCATCCACGACCTGGGTCCTGAGGCCGGACATGGGACGCCAGCTGATGATGAAGGAGAAATAGGGATCGTAGCTGTACACCGACTTGTTGTTCTCGTCCTTGGTCAGCTTCGGCTTGAACATGTAGCTGGATGCGAAAGTCCAGTCGTGCAGGTTGTGGGCAACCGTCATCTTGAAGTTCTTTATCTTGAATCCTGATGCCTTCCTCCGGTCCATGTCCCAGAATGCGAAGGAGTCGGCAAGGTCCTTGAGGGGGTTCTTCTCGCCGCTTATTACGCTTCCGTATTTCGTAAAGTCTTCAAAGTATCGGAACACGACGGAATTTTGGGATTCCGAGCTGAAGGTCAGATAAAGGAACTGGTTTATCTTGAAGGTCATCGCGGGGATGAAGGTAAAATAGCTTTCAGTGGGCTTTGCCAGATCGTATACGAAGCTGGTCTGCAATGACGGTGCCCAGGTAATGCGGTTGCTCCACCAGCGGAATTTCTTTGCCGGGGATGAATACGATATGGAAAGGTTGTAGTGACGGAATTCCTTTTCCTTATCCGCATTCCAGCCTGGGGCTGGGTCGTAGTTGTTTCCGT
>JAILON010000144.1 GCA_024690865.1 Treponema sp.
TAATGCTTTTCAAGTTTTGAGCGATGGGGGTGTAATTATCGAACCTATCGGAGAACTTCCATGGAGTAAATGTTGTGCCACCATTATTGATAAATATGGTGTATGCTGGTGGATATCAATTTAACTGATTCCGGTTAAAGCAATACAATCGGAGGCTCCCTGATGAATGAGACGAAGCGTGCGTGCGGGGGTGAATAGCCCCGCGCTCTCCGCTGCTACAGTTCCTGTTCTGCCATATAGCTTTTCAGGAAGCGCATATGGCAATCCGGCCCGGTCGCCTTGTAGAAGCGTTCGCCGTATTCTTCTATATACAGGTATTCGCCTTCGACCCGGAATGTCAGGGGGTACCATTCGTTTATCGTATAAAAGATCTTTCCGTCCGCAGAAATGGAATCAAGCTGCATCACTTCCGTGACGCCGGCGCCCTTGAAATACCATTCTCCGTCCCAGTAGGAAACATCGAGCGTTTCGGGACCGAAGTCAACGTAGTCCATTCCCCAGATGGTGTTGCTCAGTTCTAGGTCTCCGACTGACGCGGGCGGGCCGTCCTTTATGTACACGCCTGCAAGCGTTTCCCACGCCTGCTTGTCCAGTTCCGAAGCGAATTCGGACGTGCGGTAGTTGAAATAGAGGCCTGAGTTTTCGAGCACATCGTAGAGGGCCGGTTCACCGTCGTCTGCACATAGCTCCGTGAGGGGCAGTACGGCCACGGCTGCCGCAATAAGCAGGGCTTTTGTCTTCATACCAGTATAAATTCCGCTGCAGGGATTTGGTAACAGGATTAGGGTGGCCCGGGGGCGGCCCGGCCAGCCTTGCGGAAAGCCTTCCCGCCGTGCTATAGTAGGGGAGGAGGCTCCCTGATGAATGAGACGAAGCGTGCGATAATTTTCCCCGGGTTGGGATACGGCCCCGATCGCCCTCTCTTGTATTACGCGGGAAAGCTCGCACGGGAGGCGGGCTACAGTCTGGTCACGGTGTCGTATGGTGAGCTGCCCCGCGTGGAGCGTCCCTCGCCGGGAAAGCCGCTCGACACGGGGAAGCTGGAGGAGTGCTTCCGTCTCGCGCTGGAGCGGGCAAAGCAGCAGCTGGCCGGGGTGCTGGGGGCGTTGTGTGGCGGAAAGCCCGGGCAGGAACAGGGGAAACAGTCGGGCGGAACGGGAACGGACTGCTTCCCCGACATCCTTGTCATCTCCAAGAGCATCGGCACGGCGGTGGGGGCGGCATGGGCGGCCTCCCGCGGGCTTTCTCCCCGCCAGCTCCTCTACACGCCGGTGGCGCGGACCTTTGCCTTCCCTCTTGCCCATTCCGTTGCCTTTCACGGGACGGCTGACCCTTGGATTCAGGTCGGTGACTGCGTGGCCGGATGCAGGAACGCCGGGGTTCCCCTGCACCTGTTCGAGGGGGCGAACCATTCGCTTGAGGTCGCGGACGTGCAGGAGAGCATACGGCATCTTGCCCGGGCGATGCGGCTGACGGCGGAGTTCATCGATGGACTCACGGACGGGGGCAGTGCCTGAGAAGGCTTAGGTCTAACGGAAGCTTACAGGAGGAATGTTTTTACGCGGAAGGGTGCATTTGCAGCAATCATTTTTATGATGAGTTCGTTCTGCTCCGCGCAGACGGCCTCTGTCTTTGGCGTGGACGCGCAGTCGTTCCTGCGGGACGAGAAGAATATAATACGGTATAACCCGCTGAATGTCTTTGACAATAACCCGGATACCGTGTTCGCGGTCAACGGAAAATCGTTTGACAACGATGAGCCGTTGGTTCAAATATTCCTTGGCAACAGCATAAGCATAGACGAAATACGAATAAAGGCCGGCTATTTTGACAAGAGGTATTTCAAGGCAAATTACCGGATTAAATCCGGCGAGATAGTCCTGTTTGACGTGAAGGGGGAGCTGGCCAGAAAAGAATTTCGCTTTGCGGATGCCATGTCCGCGCAGTCCGTCATGTTTGGCTCTTCCTCTGAAGTGTGCAAAATCCAGATATATGTCTCGGAACTGTATGACTGTGAGAAATGGGATGACATAGTGATAAGCGATATAGCGTTCTGCCTTCATGGTTCGGAATATCGCTGTGATTATGGGGCATATGGCAATGCGTACGCATCGTACAAGGAAAGGAATGAATATGACGGAAAGGGGCTGCTTATCCACCAGTCAAAGGATTATCCTCCTTTCTGGGGCTACAATTACAGGAATGCCTATGATTCAGGCGGCAGGCTTCTTTTCTCATGGAGGGACGGCGGTGACGGCCCCGGCGACACGTACGTTCTGTATGATTATACCCTGTCTGCTTACTTTCGCTTTGCCGTACAGCGGGATAAACAATGTTTTGTTCACTTCATTCATGTGCAGACCTTATCCTAATCTGCCCTTTACCCTGTGTCAATGCTTTTATACAAGCCGTCTGTAATCTCGGCCAGCTTCCCCGAACAAAGGTCGATGTGGGACTCGAACCCACGTTGACAGGATGAAAACCTGTTGTGCTGACCCTTGCACTAATCGACCGGAAAAGTGGACGTACCAGATTCGAACTGGTGAAATCCTGATCCACAGTCAGGCGCGTTAACCTCTCCGCCAACGACCACATAAAGAGAATCTGATGGGCCTCGAACCAACGATGCCACTTTTGGAAATGGTCGAAATTCATCTGCGAGGACCACAATTGCACGAAGTGTGATGAGGTCCTCGTGTGTCAGTGCAAAAGTAACCGACTTTTGCACTGACACAGGTGTCTTAACCATCTTGGCTACAGATTCTACACACGCAGGAGGATTCGAACCTCCGACCGGCAGTTTTGGAGACTGCTGCTCTGCCAGCTGAGTTATGCGTGTAGGATTTCATGCTATAAGGCTTTCCGCCCCCTCACTTCTCTCAAGACTGACCTCGACCTGCCTCGTTACGAGCAGGGCGTCAACGGTCGTTCCCAGAATCTGGGCGAGCACGACGAGGTTGTCGATGATGGGCATGTTCTTGCCCGTGAACCAGTTGTAGATGGTCTGGACGTAGGGAAAGCCCATGATTGCCTGGAGCTCGCGGGCGGAAATACCCCGCTGCCCCATCAGTGTCTTGATTTTCCTGCCCGTGGCCGTCATGTCGATCACGGGCTTAAAGTATGTGGTCCTCACGTTGAAAGCTCCTCTCATTATGGAACCCAACGCCGTATGGAAGTTTACGCCCGGGCTCCGCTCGCAGAATCAATGGCGCATCCGCGCCAACACTCACACCAGCAACAGGGATGTTCGTGGACATGGCATTCCTGCCAGGAACAGCGTTCTTCATGCGCGAGAAAAGCGGAAAACGTTCGGTTCATGTCGGTCATCCCTGATCCTCCTTGCTGGTATAAGCCTGCACAAGCGGGCTTTCGCGTCGCCCCGACGCTTTATAATCATACTCTATCACAAATCGCGGGTCGTGTCATTAAAGGCGTTCTTTAATTGGCAGATTTCTGCGAACAAGGCATCCTGCCTCCTGTGCAGGTTGTTTTCAATCGGCCGATTTCTACTTTCCCACGACGGCAACGAGTTGTACGATTGTAAGGGCGCTCGTGAGGCCGGCGGTGTCTTTGTGGAGAAGTCCATCCGAACCATCCGGCGAACCTGTGCCGGAGAATGCAAGGCGGATTTCACCGCTTGCAGTATTGAAGCCTGCCGGAATGACCGCCTCGTAAATGACGGACGGCTGCCCGTTCACGCCGGAATTCTTCTTCGTATAAAAAGCATTGTAGTCAAAGCTCGTGTTGAACTCAGCCCGTATTACATACGCTCTGTCATCCAGCTCTGCATCGAAAACAATTCCGCCTTTCGGGGTTGCGCCTGTAACCGCGTCCAGCTCCAAATCTGGTGAAGCCTTTTTTGAAGGATCAAACTGTGAGGCGTGGTACCAGACCGGAAGCGATTCCGGGCGGCCTTCTTTCGGGCCCATAATCCAGCTTTTGTGGCTGGCTCGCTCTGTCACATAAAGCGTCCTGATATAATTTCCGTCGGTATCCTCAAGCCATATTGCTACTTGGGGTGTCCGTTTCTGCTTCCAGTTTTCACCGGCCCCAACGGAAATGGTGATGCCTTTTGCGCACGCCACGCCAAGGCACAGCATCATAAGCGCAATCGCTGCTACAACTCTTTTCATATATTACCTCCGCTTTGTATTTGAAAGGTTTGTTTTTCTGATTACCTTGAAGCCTGATGATTTCAAAACTTCCCTTACGGCCCTGACTGCCCCGCCCGACTGCCCGCAGATATAGTTGAAGGGAAATGGTGTCGTGCAGCTGGTCACAATGGCTGCCTTCTTTCCTTTATGAAGGGGAATCGGGATGCCATGCTTTGATTCTCCCATCATGACTCCAACAAGGCGGTCGAAGAGGCATTTGAGCTTGCCGTTCATGTTGCCCCAGTAAACCGGAGTTCCAACTACAAGCATGTCGCATTCTTTGATTTCCTTTTCGATTTTATGCGCATCGTCTTCCGGCAATACGCAGCTGCCTTTTGAGCGGCATGCCATGCATCCGTGGCAGAAATCAAAGTTCAGGTCAGAGACGTTCTCCCAGAGAATTTCTGCGGACGGGTTTTTCTTGAGCAGCCTGTCGCCTTCTTTTTTAAGCAGGCCCGCCACATTCCCGCTTTTCCTCGGGCTTCCCTGTAGTACAAGGATTTTCATTTCTCATCCTCCTGGAAAACTGAGTTGCACCACAGTTTGGTGAAACGGTCGGTGTATGCTTTTCCGCAATCCCAATATTCGGCTTCGCATTTTCTCAGCAATACGGATTCGATGCAGCCCCAAAGTCCTGAAACGAGGATGCTTACATCAAAACGAGGGTCCGAAGATTTTGCCAGTCCCTGCTTTATTGCTTCCCGAAGCAGCTTTTCGCCCGTTCTGTTGCAGACATAAAACTCTTCCATCTGTTCCGGCGTGATACCTTCTGCCGATTTGATTCCCTGCATGACAAGAAGGCATCTCCTGGGATTTTCGAAACACCAGTCGCGATAGGCAACTGCTGCGTTCTTAATCTGTGTCTTGATGGATTTTCCACGGGCAGCATTTTCTTTGATTCTTTCATTCAGCTGATTCAGGCAGTCCAGAGAAAGTGATTGGAAAAGTCTGTCTTTATCTTTGAAATAATGATAAATATTCGTCGCCGTGATGTTGCATTCGGAGGCGATGTCGCGCATTCCAATCTGTTCGGGTTCTTTTTCCATAAGCAGTTTGAGCGCGGCTTCTTTTATCTGGTTGATAAGCTCTGGATTCGGATTTCTCATCGTGTCCCTTTCAAAATATAACAATGTTAAACTAACGCAATTATATAATAGTGTCAAGCGCTGGCTGTGGTGTTTGTTCGGTTCCGTTGGCGGCATAGCTTTTTTCCCTCAACACGCCCTGTTGCTTCCAAGCGCTGGCTGTGGTGTCCCGCCGTCGCAGTGTTGCCAAAAAGGGCGCATTCCAGTACACTGGGGCTGTAATGAAGCCCAAGGCCTTTTTCCTTAAATACCACATCTACTTCTACGGGCTCATCTGCCTGCTGGCGAACGCGCTGGCTGTCCTGTCCACGGACCTGACGGAATGCCCCGTGCCGGGGGGGGCGGAATTCTCGGGCTGGGCCACGTTCGCGGACTGGCTGGAATACCTTCGCGGCAACAGCCTGCTGGTCAACGTCCTCGGCCCCGTCTGCTATGCGGTCCCCGTCCTGCTCTGCGTCCTGTATGCGCTGAAAACGCGCGGGCTTCCCCAGGACGACAAACGCTGCGTGCAGGTCATGGTGAACATGCCGGGGGCCTTTGCCCTGCGCGGCATTTCCGGCTGGGTGTGCAACTTCGTCATGGAGATGTCCCTCATGCTCTATTTCAGGCGGGAGACGGGACTGGACGTGGCCTTCATCGCCGTGTACTCGAGCTTCTCCTACGTCTTCCTCGCCACGCTGTCGTTCACGCTCATCTACTTCACGCTGGAAACGCTGAACCGGGGCCTCGTGCTGCCCCACATGTACCCGGAAGGAAAGATTTCCGCTACCGCGCGGATGAGCCTTTCTTCCATAAAGAGCCTCTTCCTCTTCTATTTCTGCTCGGCGGCCCTCTTCCCGTCCGTGTTTCTGGGGACACGGCTCTATCTTGCCAGCTTTTACGGGCTCAGCAGCAGGAGCGGCGGCAACTTCGTCTTTGCCGGAATCATCCTCTTCCTGGGCCTGAGCCTGACAATCCTCCTGATGAACTTTTTCCGCAAGCCCCTGAAGTGGCTCACGGCGGACGTGCGGGAAATCTCGGCGGGGAACTACGACAGCAGGGCAGTCATCTGCTCCAACGACGAGATGGGCGTGCTGGGCGACGCGTTCAACGAGATGGCGGCCTCGCTCAAGGAAAAGGAGTTCATGCGGGACACCTTCGGCAAGGTGGTCACCCCCCAGGTGCGCGACTACCTTTTGCAGGGCAACGCGGAACTCGGCGGCAGGACGCTGGACGTGACGGTGATGTTCTGCGACATACGGGGCTTCACCAGCCTGTCCGAGACGATGCCGCCGCCCGAGCTCGTTTCCCTGCTGAACGAATACTTCACCGGCCTGGAGAAGTGCATCCGGGCGCACGGCGGGGTCATCAACAAGTACATCGGGGACGCGGTGATGGCCCTCTTCGGTGCGCCGGTCCCTTCGGAACGGCACGCCGAGGACGCGTTCGCGGCGGCGCAGGACATGCGGCGGGAGCTCGTCCTGATGAACCGGGGCTTTGCCTCGCGGGGCCTGCCCCAGCTGCGCTTCGGCATCGCGCTGCACTCCGGCCCGGTGCTCGCGGGGAACATCGGGGCCTCAAGCCGCATGGAATACACGGTCATCGGCGACACGGTGAACACGGCGAGCCGCATCGAGGGCCTGTGCAAGCAGTACGGGAAGGACCTGCTCGTTTCCGAAAGCACGGAGCGGCTTTTGGGCGGGGGCCTTGAGTTCGTGGACGAGGCGGACATCCGGGGGCGCAAGGAGAAGGTGCGCCTGTACACGGACGGGCAGTAATCCGCGGGTAGCTGTGGGCTGCCGGGCCTGCGGGCTGTTTGGTGCGACGCACAGTTGCAACGCACCGGTGCAACGCACACTTGCACCTGCCGGGGTATATTGCCTTAATCCCCAATATAGTATACAATCACTTCAAACCCTTCAATAAAACTACAGAGGTATAGGAAAAATGGGTCAGAACTATTTTAATGCTATTCCTTGGCGCGTGGCGCGCCAGGAGCTTGGTCACTGCCGCAAGATGGCGCGTGAGGAATTCAAGGACGGGACGAAGGCCCTGCAGGGCAAGAAGATCGTTATCGTCGGCTGCGGAGCGCAGGGCCTGAACCAGGGGCTGAACCTCCGCGACTCCGGCCTGGACGTGAGCTACTGCCTGCGCAAGGAGGCCATCGAGCAGAAGCGGCAGTCCTGGAAGAACGCCACGGAAAACGGTTTCAAGGTCGGCACCTACGAGGAGCTGCTCCCCATCGCCGACGTGGTGGGCAACCTGACCCCGGACAAGCAGCATCACGAGGTCGTCGCCAACCTGATGAAGTATATGAAGAAGGGCGCGGCCCTCTGGTACAGCCACGGATTCAACATGATTGAGGAAGGCGAGCAGATCAGGGACGACATCACGGTGTTCATGATTGCTCCCAAGGGCCCCGGCACCGAGGTCCGCGCCGAGTACCTGCGCGGATTTGGCGTTCCCGAGCTCATCGCCGTCCACCCCGACCACGACCCCGAGGGCAAGGGCTGGGCGCTCGTCAAGGCGATGGCATGCGCCCACCGTGGCGAAACCGCCGGCGTGCTTGAGTCATCCTTCGTCGCCGAGGTCAAGTCCGACCTGATGGGCGAGCAGACGATCCTCTGCGGCATGCTCCAGACGGGTACGATACTCTCCTATGACTTCATGACCAGCCACGGAATTGACAAGAACTACGCCGTCAAGCTTTTGATGCACGGCTGGAACGTGATAAGCGAGGCCCTCAAGTGGGGTGGCATCACCCTGATGATGGACCGCCTGTCCAACCCCGCCAAGCTGCGCGCCAACGAACTGAGCAAGGAGCTCAAGGCCCTGCTTACCCCCCTCTACCAGAAGCACATGGACGACATCATCTCCGGAAAGTTCTCCGCCACGATGATGAAGGACTGGGCCGCGGGCGACCACGACCTCTTCACCTGGCGCGAGGAGTTTGCCAAGCATCCCTTCGAGCACGAGGACGAGTCCAAGGAAGCGATTGACGAGCAGGAGTACTTCGACAAGTGCATCCTCCTGGTCGCGATGGTCAAGGCCGGCTGCGAGCTTGCGTTTGAGACGATGGTTTCCGCCGGCATCATGCCCGAGAGCGCCTACTACGAGTCACTGCACGAGGTCCCGCTCATCGCCAACCTGATTGACCGCAAGAGGCTCTACGAGATGAACAAGGTCATCTCCGACACCGCCGAGTACGGCTGCTACCTCTTTGCCAACGCCGCCATTCCGCTCCTGCGCGACAAGTTCATGGGCAAGGTGACGCTGGAGGACGTGGGCAAGGGCCTTTCCGTCAAAAGCAACTCCGTGCCCAACACGGTGCTGGTCAAGGTGAACGACGAAATCCGCAACCACCCGATTGAGGAAGTGGGCAAGAGGCTCCGCGCCTACATGACGTCGATGAAGCCGATTGACGCGACGAAATAACAGGAAGGAAGGTAACGAATATGGCAAGACCGAAGAAGAACGCCGCGGCTGAGGCCCCGGCAAAGGCCACGAGGGGCAGGAAGGCTGCCGCCGAAAAGCCCGCGAAGGCAACGAGGTCCAGGGCTTCCGGCAGCGACGAGAAGGTGTACAAGTGCCTGTCCAAGCGTTCGACAAAGCGCGACGCGGAGGCAAAGCGGGCCCTTACGTCACGGCTGAACCGTGCGGCAGGGCAGATCAACGGGCTCCAGGGCCTGCTTGAGAATGACGCCTACTGCACGGATATCCTGGTGCAGGTTGCCGCGGTCCAGTCCGCGCTCAAGGCCTTTTCCCGCGAAATCATCGTGAACCATTTGGAGACCGTGGTTTCCGTGGACTTGAAGAAGGGCAACACCGAGTCCATGAACGAGTTTGTCAAAGTTCTGCAGAAGCAGTTCATGAACGGCTAGCTTCCTAATGTAAGGGGGAGGAGGACTGTGCCTCCGCCCCCTTCCCCTGCCTGATGTAAAAAGCCAGTCCGCCTGGCGTATAGAATCTTTCCTGTGAAATTCCATATTGCGACGTGCGTAGCTGAGCCTGCGCCAATCCTCCTCCCAATGCAAGCCAGCTCCATTCCCACTGTGTGACCTCACTCTGGCACTGTGCGCCAGCTGCTCTGGCACTGTGTGACGCTCGCTCTGGCACTGTGTGACGCTCGCTCTGGCACTGTGCGCCAGCTGCTCTGGCACTGTGCGTCGGCTGCTCTGGCAACGTGTGCCAGCCGCTCTGGCAACGTAGCACGGCCGCTTGGCAACGTAGCATGGCCGCTTGGCAACGTAGCATGGCCGCTTGGCACTGTGCGCCGGCTGCTTTGGCAATGTAGCACGGCTGCTCTGGCAACGTGCGCCAGCCGCTTTGGCAATGTAGTACGGCCGCCTGCGCACTGTGCCCTTGCCTTCGGCCGGCAGGACGCTGGGCCTGCTCCAGACCGAGTGTTTATGGACTGTGACGGGGTCTGTCTGCCGATGCCGGACGGGCCGGTTGAAAAAAGCGTTCCTTTATGTTACTATAGGCTAATTGCAGACAGGAGGTTTGGGTATGGAACGTTACGCCGTCACGGGAATGAGCTGCGCGGCCTGCCAGGCGCGGGTGGAGAAGGCCGTCTCCAAGCTTGAAGGCGTGACCGCTTGTTCCGTCAGCCTGCTCACCAATTCGATGGGGGTGGAGGGCGACGTTCCTCCGTCCAAAGTGATTGCCGCCGTCAAGAAGGCCGGCTACGGGGCGCGGAAGATTCCGGGGCCGCCGGGCCAGTCCACCGGGGACGGAACAGAACCCCAGTCCCTGCCGGACGGCGACGGCCTCCTTGCCGACAGGACGTCCGCCCCGCTTGTGCGGCGGCTTGTCTTTTCCATCGTGTTCCTACTTGTCCTCATGTACGTCAGCATGGGCCATTCCATGTTCGGCTGGCCGCTCCCGCCCTTCTTCGTGGAAAACCATGTTGCCGTCGCCCTCCTTGAGATGCTCCTCGCCGCCGTCGTCATGATTATAAACGGACGTTTCTTCACGTCGGGCTTTATGGCCCTCCTGCACGGCGGCCCCAACATGGACACGCTGGTTGCGCTCGGTTCGGGCGTGAGCTTCGCATACAGTACGGCGGTCCTCTTCCTCATGACCGGCAGCGTGCTGGACGGCCCTGAGCGGCTTCCCAGGCAGATGCATTCCCTCTACTTTGAAAGCGCGGCGATGATCGTTGCCCTCATCACGTTGGGCAAGCTCCTGGAATCGCTGAGCAAGGGGCGAACGACCGACGCGCTCAAGGCCCTGATGCGCCTGTCGCCAAAGATGGCGGTGTTGGTCAGGGACGGGGAGGAAGTGGAGGTTCCCGTTTCTCACGTCGCGGTCGGGGATGTGTTCGTCGTGCGGCCTGGATCCAACATACCTGTGGACGGCATGGTTCTGGAAGGAAATTCCGCCGTGGACGAGTCGGCCTTGACCGGGGAGAGCGTTCCCGTGGACAAGGAGCCGGGAAGCGCGGTGAGCGCGGCGACCGTGAACAGGAGCGGCTTCCTCAAGTGCCGCGCCACCCGCGTCGGCAACGACACCACCCTCTCGCAGATCATCGCCCTCGTCAGCGAGGCCGCCGCAACCAAGGCTCCGATTGCGAAAATCGCGGACAGGGTGAGCGGCGTGTTCGTTCCCGCCGTAATCGCCGTCGCCGCCGTCACGTTCGCCGTCTGGATGTTTTCCGGGGCGGAGGCTTCCTTTGCCTTGGGGCGGGCAATTTCGGTCCTCGTCGTTTCCTGCCCCTGCGCCCTGGGGCTGGCCACGCCCGTCGCCATCATGGTTGCGGGCGGCGTGGGCGCGAAGAACGGCATCCTGTTCAAGAGTTCCGCCGCGCTGGAGGAGGCCGCCCGGATACGGACCGTGGCCTTGGACAAGACGGGTACGATTACGAGCGGAATTCCCCGGCTGACGGACATAGTTCCGGCTGACGGCGTTTCCGAGGAAGAGCTTTTGCAGGCCGCCCTTGACCTTGAATCCAAGAGCGAGCACCCGCTGGCCAGGGCCGTGCTGGACTTCTGCGGGGGCAGGGGAATGCGGGCCGGGGAAACGACGGACTTCGCCGCACTGGGCGGGAAGGGGCTTCGCGCACGTGCCTCGGACGGCGGGGAACTCCTGGGGGGAAGCCTTGCCTTTGTTTCGGAGCGGGTCGGCCTTCCTGCGGGTCTGCGGGAGCGGGCGGACGCATTGGGCGGCCGGGGCAGGACGCCCCTGCTCTTTGCCCGGGGGGAACGGCTCCTGGGAATCCTGGCCGTCGCCGATACGGTGCGCCCCGACAGCGCGGATGCGGTGCGGGAAATGAAGGCGCTGGGCCTGCGCGTCGTCATGCTGACCGGCGACAACGAGCTGACTGCCCGTGCCATAGGGAAGGAGGCCGGTGTGGACGAAATCGTGGCCGGGGTCCTTCCCGCCGGCAAGGAGGAGGCCGTGAGGAGCCTGCAGCGGACGGGAAAGGTCGCGATGGTGGGGGACGGGATAAACGACGCGCCCGCCTTGACCCGGGCCGACCTGGGAATGGCGATAGGGGCGGGGACGGACGTGGCCGTCAGTTCCGCCGACGTCGTGCTCATGGGCGGATCGCTGGTGGACGTGGTTGCGGCAATCCGCCTGGGGCGTGCGACGCTCGCGAACATCCGCGAGAACCTCTTCTGGGCCTTCATCTACAACGTCATCCTCATACCCATAGCTGCCGGAGTATGGTATAGGACGTTCGGCCTGAAGATGAACCCGATGTTCGGGGCGGCGGCGATGAGCCTGTCCAGCTTCACGGTGTGCATGAATGCCCTCCGCCTGAACCTGGTTGACATACGGGCGGATGCCGGCAGATGCCGGCATAGCGGCCGTGACAGGAACGCGGAATCGGCGTATAATAGAAAGCCGCCCGTCAGGGGCAAGGAGAAGAAGATGTTTGGATTTGGAAAGGAAAAGGAAGTGTCGGAGCGGACGCTCAAGGTCGAGGGCCTCATGTGCTGCAACTGTGAGAAGCACGTCAAGGAGGCGCTGGAGAAGGTCGGCGGGATTGTGGAGGCGACGGCCAGCCACGAGAAGGGCGAGGTCGTCATCCGATGCAACAAGCCCGTTTCTGATGACAAGCTGCGGGACGCAATCGAAGGCGCGGGCTACAAGATGATCGGGTAGGTCCGTGCCGACAAGTCGGGCCGTGCAGCAGTGCACGGCCCGTCACATTTCTACGGAGGGAAGGGGAGGCAGCCGGTGCCGCCTCCGGACACCTGCCGCCCGTTTTTGTTTTAGTCCTGCAGGGCCTCGTAGCCTTCTTCGCCGGTGCGGACCTTGATCACGTTGTCCACGTCGTAGACGAAGATCTTGCCGTCGCCGATGTTTCCGGTGTACAGGGCTTCCTTGGCTGCCGAAACCACCAGGTCCACGGGAACCTCGCTGACCACGATGTCCACCTTTATCTTGGGCAGGACGGTCATGTCCATCTCGACGCCGCGGTACTTCTGCGTCTTGCCGTGCTGCACTCCGCAGCCCAGTACGTTGGTGACGGTCATCCCGTTCACGTTGATGCTGTTCATCGCGTTCTTAAGCTCGTCGAACTTGCTCCTGCGGGTGATGATGGTCACCATGTGGAACTTTGCGTCGGGCCGTGATGTCGCCTTCGTGACGGGCACTGCCTTTTCCACCGGGACGGCGGCGCTGGCGGAGATTCCTCCGGCCTCGCCTTCGGTCATCACCTGCGGCGCCATGATGAATCCGGCGTAGCTTGAGTCGATTCCATGCTCCAGCTTGTCCAGTCCTATGATTTCCTCCTCGCGGCTGGCCCTGAGCCCGTGCAGCTTCTTTATGAGTGCGAAGGTGACGAGCATGCAGGCCGTGGTCCATGCGACGATCGTTAATTCTCCCAGGGCCTGTACGCCAAGGTGCGATACGCCACCGCCGTAGAATACGCCGGACTCGACGTTGAAGAGTCCGTCGGCGAGGGTTCCCCAGATTCCGTTGGCGAGGTGGACGCCGACGGCACCGACCGGGTCGTCGATGTGGAGCTTCAGGTCAAGGCCTTCAACCACGAACACGACGATGAAGCCCGCGACGATTCCGATGATGCTGGCTCCCAGGGCATCGACCGTGGCACAGGGGGCGGTGATTGCGACCAGTCCCGCGAGCGAGGCGTTCAGGGTCATGGACACGTCGGGCTTGCCGTTCTTTGCCCAGGTGAAGAGCATTGTCGTGATGCAGGCAAGGGCGGGAGCGATGGTCGTCGTCGTGAATACGGCGGCAAGGCCTCCTACGCCGGTCAGCTGGGTACAGGCGGCTCCGTTGAATCCGTACCATCCGAACCAGAGGATGAAGGTTCCCAGCGCGCCCAAGGTGAGCGAGTGGCCGGGGATGGCGTGGACTTTCGTGATCTTTCCGTCCTTGCCGTATTCGTATTTGCCGATGCGGGGTCCAAGGAAGATTGCGCCGATCAAGGCCGCGGTTCCGCCGACGGAGTGTATGGCCGCGCTTCCGGCGAAGTCAACGAATCCCAGCTGCACGAGCCAGCCCTGCGGGTTCCAGACCCAGCCTGCCTCTATGGGGTATACGACCGCGCTGATGACCGCCGAGTAGATGCAGTACGCGCTGAACTTGGTGCGTTCCGCCATGGAGCCGGAGACGATCGTCGCCGCCGTCGCGCAGAAGACCAGGTTGAACACGAAGCTGGACCAGTCCAGCTCTGCGAACTGGGTGAACAGCTGCATGTTGGGCTTGCCGATGAAGCCGAAGAAGTAGTTCTCGCTCATCATCAGGCCGAATCCCAGCAGCATGAACATGGGCGTTCCGATGCAGAAGTCCATCAGGTTCTTCATTATGATGTTTCCCGCGTTCTTCGCGCGGGTAAATCCCGTCTCTACCATTGCAAAGCCGCACTGCATGAAGAATACCAGCGCGGCCCCGATAAGGAACCAGACACCCCAGATTTCAGACATAGTTTTTTCTCCTTACTCTATATGTGCATATAAAAAAACGCCGCAGACAAATCTCCCGACAGCGGGAAACTTCTCTGCGGCGCCATTGCCGAACTTAAAACAGTTGCTGCCCCAGCTGCAATCCGGGAATGCCCCGGAGGGTTGGCCGCCGGCAGCGGGCGGCCGTTGCGGAAATTACTAGCGGACGCTGAACAGCAGGTCCCCGTAGCTGGGGAAGGGCCACAGCTCCTTGGGCGTGATGACCTCAAGCTCGTCAGCGCAGGCGCGCAGCTCGCTCATCGCGGCGAATACCCGCTCGCGGTAGAACATCGCGGTCTTGCCGGAGTCCCCGGCTGACGCAAGTTCCTTCGCTTCCAGGACGGCCTTTTCCAGTGCGCCGGTCTTCCGGTAGATGGAGGCGGTCAGCTCCGACACGCGGGAAAGGCTTTCCGCTTCGTAGGCGGAATCCGCCGGGACGCCCGCCGCCTTCTTGAGCCCTATCGTCTCCGCCAGGATCCGGGCGTACTTGCTCGCGCAGGGAAGGATGTCCTTCTTTGACATGTCGAGCATCGTCTCCGCCTCGATGTTGATGATCTTCGAATAGTTCTCGTTGTGTATCTCGTAGCGGCTCTCCAGTTCCACCTTGCTGTACACGCCGAACTTTTCAAAGACGCGGACGTTCTTTTCGTCAAGGATGTGGGGCAGGGCCTCGGGCGTGGACTTCAGGTTGTACAGTCCGCGCTTTTCCGCTTCCTTGACCCAGGAATCGTCGTAGCCGTTCCCGTTGAAGATTATCCTCTTGTGCTCCTTTATCGTCTTGAGGATGAGCTCGTGCAGGTCGGCCTTGAAGTCCTTGGACTTTTCCAGCACGTCGGCGAACTGCGACAGCTCCTCCGCGACGGCGGTGTTCAGGAAGACGTTGGCACAGGCGATGGACTCGCTGGATCCCAGCATGCGGAACTCGAACTTGTTTCCGGTGAATGCGAAGGGGGAGGTCCTGTTGCGGTCCGTCGTGTCCTTGTTGAATTCCGGCAGGACGGTCACGCCAATCTGCATCTTCTCCTTCTCGTGCTTGCCGTAGGGCTTGCCCTGCTCTATGCATTCAAGGATCTCGCTCAGCTCGTCGCCAAGGAATATCGAGATGATTGCGGGCGGGGCCTCGTTTGCGCCCAGCCTGTGGTCGTTGCCCGCGCTCGCCACCGAAATGCGCAGGAGGTCCTGGTATTCGTCCACGGCCTTGATGACCGCGCACAGGAAGATCAGGAACTGGGCGTTGCTTTCGGGCGTCGCGCCGGGGTCCAGGAGGTTCTTGCCGGTGTTCGTGCTGATGGACCAGTTGTTGTGCTTGCCGCTCCCGTTCACGCCCGCGAAGGGCTTTTCGTGCAGGAGGCAGACCATGCCGTGCCGGGCGGCCACCTTGCGCATCATCTCCATCGTCAGCTGGTTGTGGTCGCAGGCGATGTTCGTCGTGGAGAAGATCGGGGCCAGCTCGTGCTGGGCCGGGGCGACCTCGTTGTGCTCGGTCTTGGCAAGGATGCCCAGCTTCCACAGCTCGCGGTTCAAGTCCTTCATGAACTCTTGCACGCGGGGCTTTATCATGCCGAAGTAGTGGTCTTCAAGCTCCTGTCCCTTGGGCGACTTCGCACCGTAGAGGGTGCGGCCCGTGAAAATCAAATCCTCGCGCTTGTCGTAGACGCTCTTGTCCACCAGGAAGTATTCCTGCTCCGGTCCGACGGTCGTCTTTACGCCCGTGACGGCCTCGTTCCCCTCGAACAGGTGCAGGACGCGGACGGCCTGGCTGCTGATGGCCTGCATGGAGCGCAGGAGCGGGGTCTTTTTGTCCAATGCCTCCCCCGTGTATGAACAGAAGGCCGTGGGGATGCAGAGCGTCCCGTCCTTGATGAAGGCGTATGACGTGGGATCCCATGCCGTGTAGCCTCGGGCCTCGAAGGTGGCGCGGATACCCCCGGAAGGGAAGCTGGACGCATCGGGCTCGCCCTGCACCAGCTCCTTGCCGGAGAATTCCATGATGACCTTGCCGCCTTCGAGCGGGCTGATGAAGCTGTCGTGCTTTTCGGCGGTTATGCCCGTGAGGGGCTGGAACCAGTGGGTGAAGTGGGTCGCGCCCTTTTCCACGGCCCAGTCCTTCATCGCGTTGGCGACCACGGCCGCAACGGAAGCGTCCAGCTTCTCGCCGCCGCGGATTGTCTTCATCAGCTGCTTGAAGGTTTCCTTCGGCAGCTTTTCCTTCATCACCGTCTCGTTAAAGACGTTCTCCCCAAAAATGGAAGTCACCTCGTCCATCGTTCTGCTCCTTGACGTTCCGTGACAGTCCTGAAAACCTGCGGCAGCCGTGCCGCGCCGCTTCCGGGAATGCCCGAAAAAAAAGCGCCGTATTCTCCGGGCTGCCTGACGGAAGCCTGGAAAACACGACGCCTTTGTCGATTTAAAAACAAAAAGGCCGCGAAGGTTCATTCCCTGCGGCCTCATTGCCATCTGATGATTGATTTATACAGCGTCTGAAAAAAAATGTCAAGGGTCTATCGTTTTTTTGTCCATCGAATTTTTCTTTTTCTTTAGAGGGGGTCCCCCGGAAATTGTGCATGCGGCTGCCGGGCCAAGCAGCGATTGCTCCGCCTGCGTCATCCGTTCGCTTCCATACCCCCGCCTATTCCTTCAGCTGCTCGGATATAGTCTTCAGCTTCTGCGAGGCACTGGAGATGTTGTTCGTCGCCGTCGTGAAATTTTCCACGCCTGCCGCGATCTGCTTGATCGTCATCAGTATCTGCTCGCTCGCGGCCGCCTGCTGCTGGATTATCGTCGTTATGTCGCCCGCGCTGGCCGCCGTCACTTCGGACGCGTTCTTTATGCTCGCGAAGCGTTCCGACAGGGACCGGGCGTTTTCAACCCCGGACTGTATCTTTTCCGTGCCGCTTTCGCTCGCCAGGATCAGGCTGTCAGAGCTTTGCTGTATCTCGCTTATCCGTTCCTTGATTTCCTTTGTTCCGTCGATGATGCCGTCGGCCAGGCGGCGTATCTCTGCCGCAACGATGTGGAAATTCTTTCCCGCCTCGCCCGCGCTGCTCGCCTCAAGCTCCGCATTGAACGCGATGATTTTGGCCTGGTCGGCGACCGAATTGATGAGGGTCACGATGTCCCAGATGTTGTCTATCTTTTCACCCAGGTTCTTTATGCCGTCTATTGTGTTCTGGTTGGCGGCGGCAATCTCGTGCAGCTGGGCGACGTTCTTTTCCAGCCGTTCCACGCCGTCGGACACGTCGCCGCTCGCCTTGCCGGCTACGGCCGATACGTCCTTTATCTTTACCGCGATGTTTTCCGACAGGTCGTTGTTGTCTTCCATTGTTGCGACGATTTTCTTGACGGCCGTACTCTGTTCCTGGCTTGTCGCCGCGGTTTCCCTGGCCACCACGACGAGGCTCTGGGTTTCGGAGAGCAGGCTCTCGCTGACCGAACGCTCGCGTCCCCGCATCCTGTTCATCGCAAAAAAGATGACGAGGCCGGAAAGGATGACAATCAGCAGTGTGTAGGGGATGACGACCAGTATCACCGTGCTCGCAATCTTACGCACGTCGGAGAGGTCCTTCGCGATGAACAGCATTCCGCTCACGTCCCCGTTGTCGGACGTGAGCGGCTGGTATACGGACAGGTAGGATATGCCGTTGACCGTGTTCCTGCCGACAAAGATGTTCTTTTCCTCCAGCACTTCGCGCAGTATGACGGGATTGTCCAGCCGGCTGCCGGCTCCCACGTCAAGCGTCGTTTCCATGCGCTCGCCGCCGCGGAACACCGTGCATTCGACATCAAAGCCGTTTTTCATGAGTTCCACGAAGGAGCCGGTCGTAAGGTCGTAGGCGGAGACCACCGTTCCCAGAAGCCCCCCGCTCGGATCGCGGACGGGAAAGGAAAATGCTATGGCATAGCTTATGTCGCCCAGAGGCTCGAAGGTCAGCCCTTCGCGGCCCTTCAGGGCGTCCGACACGCCCGCATGGTCCTGGATGCTCGTGCCTTCGTCTATGTTATAGCCTCCGCCCGGCAGGACGACGCCGGTCCTGTCGGTGAAAGCGATGAGCTCCACGTCGCTGGAACCCGAGAACGTGGACACGATCTCCCGGAGCTGCTCAGCATCGCCGTCCCGCATGGCCTGCACGAGGTCGGGGCGGACGGCGGAGGCGGAGGTCAGGCCCTTGAGCGTCAGTGCCCAGTCGTTCATTATGCCCATCGCTCCCTCGGCCGTATGGACAATCAGATTCTGCGTGTTGCGCATATAGCCGTTGCTGAACACGGTAATGGACAGGATGACGACGCTTACCATGCCGAGCATCATTGAGCCGACAATGATGCCTGTGACCCGGCGGAGCATTGATGAGCCGTTCCCCGCGCCTGCGTTCTTCAAAAATGTGAACCTCATGCAGCTGTTTTCCTTGTTCTCAAGCGTTCCTAAAAATGATAGCATTTTTTTCTTTTCTGTGTCCAGAATGAAAACAGGAGCTGCCATGTGGCGGGGACAGAGGGGGGGGCAGTCGTGGCAAGATGCGGGAGTGGAGGTGGTTTAGTCGTGGAAAGGGGGCGTGAGTGGGCTCAGCCGCGGCGACCATAGGTACCCCGTGCTGCACCGGGACGAATCTCCCGCCAGCGCGCTCCCACAAGTGCGTCCCGCCTGCGTTTCCCCCGCTTGACAGTTTTCCGTGAAAGTTCTACTATAATATAGAACAAAGGCGTTCATTCTGGTCCAGCGGAACTGTTCCCGCAGGTCTTGGATGGGCGCCTTTTTTCTTTGTTAGGAATGGCTATGGACAAGGCATATTTGATTCTTGCGGACGGGACGGTTTTCGAGGGAAAGGCGATGGGCGCACGGGGCAGGACGACCGGCGAGACGGTGTTCACCACCGGGATGACCGGCTACCTGGAGACGCTGACCGACCCCAGCTACTACGGGCAGATCGTTACCCAGACCTTTCCGCTTGTCGGCAACTACGGGGTAATCGGGGAGGACTTCGAGAGCGGACGGTCCTGGGTCCGGGGCTACGTGGTGAGGGAGCTGTGCGAAAGGCCCTCCAATTTCCGCTGCGGGGGCGACCTGGATTCCTTCCTCAGGGTACAGGGGATAGTCGGTATATACGGTATAGACACCCGGGCCCTCACGAAAAGGCTCAGGGAAGCCGGGGTTATGAACGGCATGATTGTAAGCGGGGAAGAGGCTTCTCGTATGGCCGGCTGCGGGCAGGCAGGAAACCCCGGCGGCGGGAAGGACGGCGTTGATGCCCGCATCCTTTCGGAAATAAAGGCCTATAAGATAGAAGGGGCGGTGAAAGCAGTCCAGGGGGCAGGCGGCGTCAGTCCGGCGGAAGGGGGCAGGGCGGATGCGGCGGCCAAGCTTCCCGCAGCCACTGCAGTTCCCGCGCCTGTTCCGGGCGGAGCGCAGGCGGTGCACTCCGCAGTTCCTGCGTCCGGTCCGCTGCGGCACGTGGCCCTGCTGGACTTCGGGGCCAAGGAGAACATCCGGCGCGAGCTGGAAAAGCGGGGCTGCCACGTCACCGTCCTTCCCTGCGACACGGGCGCGGAGGAGGTTGTCGCGCGTGCCCCTGACGGCATCATGCTTTCCAACGGACCGGGAGATCCTGCGGAAAATGTGGGAATAATCGAAGAAATAAGGAAACTGTGCGGGACGGGCATACCTATCTTTGGTATCTGCCTGGGCCACCAGATGCTGGCGCTCGCCCGCGGGGCCAGGACGGAGAAGCTCAAGTACGGGCACCGGGGAGGAAACCATCCGGTGAAGGATCTGGAAAGCGGCCGCGTGTACATCACCAGCCAGAACCACGGCTACGCGGTCGTGGCGGAAAGCCTCCCGCCCCATGCGAAAATG
Source organism: Treponema sp. (assembly GCA_024690865.1). GTDB lineage: Bacteria > Spirochaetota > Spirochaetia > Treponematales > Treponemataceae > Treponema_D. The sequence goes on from JAILON010000144.1 coordinate 19,985, forward strand.
AGCTACGTGAATGCAAACGACGGGACTTGCGAAGGCATTTCCTACGGAGACATTCCGGCATTCAGCGTGCAGTTCCACCCGGAAGCCTGCGGCGGTCCGCACGATACGAACTTCCTGTTTGACGATTTTATGCGGATGATTGACAGGGTGCGGCGTGGCGCGGCAGGAAACGGTCCGGCCCAGCCCAGCACGGCGCAGGCAGGAGCGGACGGCCCTGGCGTGGGGCGGCCTGACGTAGGGCGACACGGTGCGGGACGGCCACAGGAATCTTATGGCGAGAAGGGGGCAGCAGGATGCCGCTGAACAAAGATATACACAAGGTTATGATAATAGGGTCCGGCCCCATCGTGATAGGACAGGCGGCGGAATTCGACTATGCGGGAAACCAGGCATGCAAGGCCCTGAAGGCGCAGGGGCTGGAGGTCTGCCTGGTCAACTCCAACCCCGCCACCCTCATGACCGACCGTTCCATGGCGGACGAAATCTACCTTGAGCCGCTTACCCTGCGTACTCTGGAGCGCATTATAGAAAAGGAAAAGCCCGATTCCCTGCTTTCCACGCTGGGCGGCCAGACGGGGCTCACGCTGAGCATGGAGCTTGCCAAGTCGGGCTTCCTGAAAAGCCACGGGGTCAAGCTTTTGGGGGCCAGGCCCGAAACCATAGACAAGGCAGAAGACCGTCAGCTGTTCAAGGATACCATGGAATCCATCGGCGAACCCTGCATTCCGTCCAAGGTCGTGACCGACTACCAGGCTGCGGCTGACTTCGTGCACAATGAGATAGGCTTTCCTGCGATAATCCGTCCTGCCTTCACGCTGGGAGGAACCGGTGGGGGTATAGTGAACAACGACCGCGAACTGGACGAGGTTGCCCACAACGGACTGCACCGTTCGCCCATCCACCAGATCCTCGTGGAAAAGTGCATTTCCGGCTGGAAGGAAGTGGAGTTCGAGGTGATGCGGGATTCGCATGGCAACGTGATCACCGTCTGTTCCATGGAAAACTTTGACCCGGTCGGTGTGCACACGGGGGATTCCATCGTCGTTGCGCCGACCGTGACGCTGGCCGACAAGGAATACCAGATGCTGCGCAGCGCGGCGCTGAACATCATCTGCGCGCTTGAGATAGAGGGCGGATGCAACTGCCAGTTCGCGCTGAACCCGGACAGCTTCGAGTACGCCGTGATAGAGGTGAACCCCCGCGTCTCGCGTTCTTCCGCGCTCGCGAGCAAGGCGACGGGCTATCCCATCGCGAAGGTGGCCGCCCTCATCGCGGTGGGATATACGCTGGACGAGATTCCCAACTTTGTTACGCAGAAGACCGCGGCCTGCTTTGAGCCGGTGCTTGATTATGTCGTGGTCAAGATGCCCAAATTCCCCTTTGACAAGTTCGTGTATGCCTCGCGCAAACTGGGCACGCAGATGAAGGCGACCGGCGAGGTCATGGCGATAGGCCAGAACTTCGAGGAGGCCATACTGAAGGCGGCGCGCGGCCTTGAGGTCGGCGTCAGGGATTTGAACCTGGGTGCGTTTGAAAAGGAAGGCGACCAGAAGATACGGGAGCGGGTGGGCCGCTGCACCGACCAGCGGATTTTCGCCATATACCAGGCGCTCAAGCGCGGGATTATGGGCGTGGAAGAGATACACGCGCTGACGAAGATAGACCGCTGGTTCCTGTGGAAGCTGGAGAACATCTGCGCGATGGAGCGGGCGGCCGGCGGGGCCATGCTGTTCCCGCCGCGCTCCTTCAAGATGGTGGACACCTGTGCGGGCGAGTTCAATGCGGAAACCCCCTATTTCTATTCGACGGCGGGAGGCGAGAATGAAGCCGAGCTGTTCCTGAAGGAGCGGGCGGCGGGCGGTGCTTCTGGCGGCGGGAACGTGGGCAAAGTCACCGGGACTACGGGCGGAACTGCCGCGGCCACTACAGCCACGGGCGGCGGGGAGCTGGCGGGTGCGAAGAAGGGCACGATCGTGGTATTGGGGTCCGGCCCCATCCGCATTGGGCAGGGCATAGAGTTCGACTACGCGAGCGTCCAGTGCGTCCAGGCCCTGAAGAAGCTGGGCTACGATGTCGCCATAATCAACAACAATCCTGAGACGGTCAGTACGGATTTTGATACTGCGGACCGGCTGTACTTTGAGCCGCTCACTCCGCCGGACGTGATGAATGTCCTTGCCGTGGAAAAGCCGCTGGGGGTGGTCGTCGCGTTCGGCGGGCAGACTGCCATAAAGCTGACCAAGTTCCTTCATGAGAAGGGAATCCGCATATTGGGAACCAGCGCGGATTCCATAGACCTTGCGGAAGACCGGGAGCGCTTTGAGGAGCTGTGCGACCGCCTGCACATAAACCGTCCCAAGGGAAAGACCGTCTTCACCGAGGTGGAAGCCCTTGAGGCGGCCGCCCGGCTGGGCTATCCCGTTCTGCTGCGTCCCAGTTACGTCCTTGGCGGCCAGAACATGATTGTCGCGAGAAATGCCGCGGACGTCAAGGAATACATGAAGATTATACTGGCACAGGGCATAGAGAACCCGGTGCTCATAGACAAGTATATGGAAGGCCGCGAGCTGGAGCTGGACTGCATCTGCGACGGCACGGACGTCCTCATTCCCGGCATCATGGAGCACGTGGAGCGCACGGGCATACACTCCGGGGATTCCATCGCGGTATATCCCGGCAGTTTCAGCGCGGAGTCGGAGGAGAAGATTGTCCGCCAGTCCGTTGACCTGGCGCTTGCGTTGGGAACCAAGGGGCTGGTGAATATCCAATACCTGCTTGCCCCTGCGAAGGACGGTGGCGAGGATCTGTACATAATAGAGGCGAATCCCCGCTCCAGCCGTACCGTTCCATACCTGTCCAAGGTTTCGGATGTTCCCATGATAGAGCTTGCCACCCGCGCCATGTTGGGAGAACCCTTGGCCGGGATGGGCTATGGGACGGGCCTGTACCGAAAGCCGTCCTATTTTGCCGTGAAGGTTCCCGTGTTCAGCTTTGAAAAGCTGATGGACGTGGATACCCACCTGGGGCCTGAGATGAAGTCCACGGGGGAAGTGCTTGGCATAGCGCCGGACCGTGCGGAAGCCCTCTTCAAGGGGATGTCGGCGGCAGGATGGAAGATGGTCCGCCCCCTTGCGAGGGACGGCTTTCAGCCGGACGGTTTTCAACCGGATGATGCAGGCGCTCTGCCACAGGGGGGCGGAAAACCGCAGGAGTGCGGGGACGCTGTTCCGGGGGTGCTGTTTTCCGTGCGCGATTCCGACCTGCCGGAGCTTCCGCCGCTGGCCCGCAAGTTCCACAGGCTGGGCTTCAAGCTGTATGCGACGACGGGCAATGCCGCCACGATCGAGCGGTCCGGCATGGAGGTGGCGCACGTTGCGAAGGTCCACGAAGATTACCATGACAACGTGATGACCCTTCTGGAAAGCGGGAAGGTTGCCTACGTCGTTTCCACTTCGGCAAAGGGGCGGGATCCCGTGGCCGAAAGCGTGAAGCTGCGCCGTCTTGCGGTGGAGCGCGACATAGACTGCCTTACGGCGATGGACACCGCCAATGCCTTGGCGGACTGCCTTGCCAGTTCCTATTCGCTGGACAATGTGGGGTTGGTTGATATAAAAAGTATAGTGCAAAAGTAAGCGACTTTTGTACTGGCTCAGGAGATTGAAATGTATACGGAAAGGGAAGTCTTGGACTATATTGCTGAAGAGGATGTGAAATTTGTGCGCCTGGCGTTTTTTGATTTGAACGGGGTGCAGAAGAACATTTCGATTATGGCGGGGCAGCTTGAAGGCGCCTTTCAGAGGGGGGTGGGCTTTGACGCTTCCGCAATCTATGGTTTTGAATCGGCTGAAAAGTCGGACCTCTTCCTTTTCCCCGATCCTGCTACCCTTTCTGTCCTTCCCTGGCGGCCTAGTTCTGGAAAGGTCGTGCGCTTGTTCTGCACCATACGGTATCCGGATGGAAGGGAATACGAGAAGGACTTCCGCAGCAGGCTCAAGAACACGGTGCTGGCCGCCCGCGAGGAGTGTGGCGTGGAATTCCGCATCGGTACCGAGATAGAGTTCTACCTTTTCAAGCTGGACGAGGCCGGCCGCCCCACGAAGGTTCCCTTTGACAGGGCGGGCTACATGGACATAGCCCCGGACGACAAGGGGGAGAACATCCGGCGCGAGATATGCTTCACATTGGAGCAGATGGGAATCGTGCCGGAGTCCAGCCACCACGAGGAGGGGCCGGGGCAGAACGAGATAGACTTCCACTACGCCGATGCGGTGACTGCCGCCGACAATGCCGCGACTTTCAAGTGGATAGTGCGGACCCGGGCCGCCAGCGCGGGGCTGTATGCGGACTTTTCCCCGAAACCCCTTGAGGGCATGCCGGGCAGCGGCTTCCATATCAACCTTTCCTGTTCGGATCCGGGCAAGAATGCCCATGCACTGGCAGGTATATTGAAGCATGCCAGGGAGATTACCTATTTCTTGAACTGCTGCGAAGATTCCTACCGGCGTCTGGGTGAGAACAAGGCTCCGAAGGCCATCTGCTGGGGACATGGGGACAGGCTGGCGCTCGTCCGTGTGCCCGACGTTACCGACAGGGGTGCCGCACGGCTTGAGATACGGTCGGCCGACTGCGAGTGCAATGTGTACATCGTCCTGGACCTCCTGATCCGTGCGGCGGTCGATGGCATCAAGGCCGGGCTGGAGCCGCCCCCGGCCTCACATGCCGGGGTTGGGAATGTCTCGTTTCTTCCCGCGAGCCTCAAGGAGGCGAAGAAGGTTGCCGAATCTTCCAGCTTCATAAAAAGCGTCCTAGGGGATGCCATTGAGTTCTGAAGATGATCGTAGATACCCATAGCGTCCTTGTCGCTACGAAAGACAGGCAGCTTTCCTCCCTGGTGGAAGCCATGTTGGTTGCTCCGGTGTTTGAAACCAAGATCACCGGAGACTTCAACGAGGCGCGTCGCCTTTCGTCCGAGCGGACCTACAACATCATCCTTGCCGACTATGCCGACGGGGCGGGAGTGGATTTTGCGTCTGACGTTTCCGATTCGCTCAGTACGGTCCTCCTCCTGGCACCGCAGGCCCTGTATGAGGAGACCAGCTACCGCATGGAAGGATTCGGAATAATCACGTTGGCAACTCCATTTGACAACTTTGCGTTCTACAGCAGCATAAAGGCGGCCATCGCCGTGCAGTACAAGGTGCAGGCCCTTTCACGTCAGACCGTCAAGCTGAAGATCAAGATGGAGGAGATACGGCTGGTGAACCGGGCCAAGATGCTCCTGATGCAGTTCCTGAAGATGACGGAGCAGGAGGCCCACCGCTATATCGAAAAGGAGGCGATGGACCGTGGAATGAAGAAGACCTCCATTGCGGAGGAGGTCATTCGGACATACGGTTGAAACATGAAAGGGCCGATCCTGCACGCGTTGCAGGCGGCCCTTTTTGTATGGTGCTGGCGGCCCGCTATGCTTTCTTCCGTTCCGTAAGGAAGGCGTCGATCTGCTTGGCGCATTCGCGTCCTTCCGCGATGGCCCACACGACGAGCGACTGGCCCCGGTGCATGTCGCCCGCGGTGAATACCTTGGGGACGTTCGTGGCATAGCCGTTGGGGCTTGCAAGGTCGGGTGTGTCCGCGCCGACGGAGGCCACCGTTCCCCTGGGGCCCAGTTCCGCTCCGAACTCCCGTGCCGTATATTCCTCGCAGCCGGTGAATCCGGCCGCTACCAGCAGCAGGTCGCAGGGCAGGACCTTTTCGGTTCCGGCGCGTTCGCAGAGGGTCCGTTTTCCATCGACCGTCTTGAATTCCACTTCGACCGTGCGGACGGCCTTTATATGCCCGCCTTCGCTGACGACTTCCTTGACGGTCGTTTCATAGATGCGGGGATCGTGGCCGAACTTTGCGATGGCTTCTTCTGCCCCGTAGTCAACCTTGAGCACCTTGGGCCACTGCGGCCAGGGATTGTTTGCCGTCCGCTCCACGGGCGGGCAGGGCATCATTTCGATTTGGGTGACGCTGGCTGCTCCAAGCCGTATGCTTGTTCCGCAGCAGTCGTTGCCCGTGTCGCCTCCGCCTACGATTACGACGTGCTTTCCCGTGACCTGGATGCCATATTTTTCGATGATCGTCTTGGCAATCTGTCCGTTCGTGCTTTCCACGCCAATTCCCTCAAGGGCGGCGTTCGTCTGGATGACGCATTTCGTGACGGCGGTCAGGAAGTCCACTGCGAACATCATGCCACCGTCGGCTCCCTTCCGCCCCGTGTTCAAAAGGGATATGCCTTCCGCCGTCAGGGACCGGGCCTTCTTTGCCCCGCAGCACAGGGCCACGGCGTCATGTCCATCAAGGATGTGGCCAGCGGCTACACCGTGGCCGACGTCGGCGTTGAAGACAAACTGGACGCCTTCGGCTTCCATGAGCCGTATGCGTCGCTCCACAATCTTCTTGTCCAGCTTCATGTTGGGAATACCGTAGGTCAAAAGTCCGCCGGCCCTGTCCTCGCGCTCAAAGACGGTGACGCTGTGTCCCCTCCGGTTCAGGAAGTCTGCAACCGCAAGTCCGCTGGGGCCGGCCCCAATGACGGCGACCTTTTTGCCCGACCGCGTGCGGGGAACCTGGGGCTTCATGTAGCCCGTTTCAAAGGCCCGCTCGATGATGAACAGCTCGTTGTCGTGCACCGTGACCGCACCGTCGGACTTTTTCTGCCCGTCCTCCTGGTACTCGCGTCCCAGGTTGCAGGCTTTTTCGCAGAGCGCGGGACATACCCTCCCGGTGAACTCCGGGAAACTGGATGTCTTCAGGAGCCTCCAGGCCGCCATGTCGAACTGTCCGTTATAGAGCGCGTCGTTCCACTCCGGGATGTAGTTGTGCAGGGGGCAGCCCGTCACCATGCCCGCGAGCCGTATTGCGCTCTGGCACATCGGGACGCCGCAGTTCATGCACCTGGCGGCCTGTTCCCGCCGGGCCTTTTCATCCAGCTTCGGGTGGAATTCCTTGAAGTCGGCGCTCCGTTCCATGGGGGGCCGGCTTCCGTTTTCAATGCGCCCGTATTCTAAAAATCCTGTCGCCTTTGCCATAAATTCCTCCTCTCTCCCTTCCTCATCCTGCGCATTTCATGAATGCCGCAAGAACGGCCTGGTCATGGTCCGTTCCGTTCCGCTCCAGCGACGCAACTTCACCCATGATCCTCAGGTAGTCGCCGGGTATGATCTTCTTGAAGTATGTGCGGTAGTTCTGCCAGTCGTCGAGGATTGCCTTGCCACGGACGCTTCCCGTTTCCGCAACGTGCTGCTCTATGAGGGAGCGGAGCTTTTTTTCGTCGTTCCCGTCCGGCAGGGTGGACACGCTGTCGTCCAGCGCGTACATCTTCACAAGCTCGTGGTTCAGCCGCCGGTACAGGGCGTGGTCCCTGTCGAATACGTATGCGACGCCGCCGCTCATGCCCGCGCAGAGGTTCTTTCCCGTTTCGCCTAGGATTACGGCGGTTCCGCCGGTCATGTACTCAAGCCCATGGTCTCCGCAGCCTTCCACGACGACCGTGGCTCCGGAGTTCCGTACGCAGAACCTTTCTCCTGCGACTCCGTTTATGAAGGCCTTGCCGCTCGTGGCACCGAACAGGGCGACGTTGCCCACGATGATGTTCTGTTCCGCAACGCCTTCAAAGCCGGCCGCCTTCTTTATGATCAGCTTTCCACCGGAAAGCCCCTTTCCAAAGGCGTCGTTCGCGTCGCCTTCCAAACGCAGGGTCAGGCCGCTCGGTATGAATGCACCGAAGCTCTGCCCTGCGCCTCCCGTGAAGTCAACGCGGAAGCTATCTTCGGCAAGGCCGCTGCCGAAGCGCCGCTGTATCTCGCTTCCCAGTATGGTGCCGACCGTCCTGTCCGTGGACTGGACGGATATGGGGGCGGTGTATGTGCAGGTTCCTTCCGTTGCCTTGCCTGCATTTTTGCCCGTGCATTCTTCCAGCCAGGGCAGGAGGACTTTTTCATCGACGCTGCCTGCAAGCTTGAAGTCGAATGGCGAGCGGTCGGCCTTCCAGCCTTCCCCGGAAGACTTTGCGTCCATGCCCGCGCCGTTTCTGCCCGCAGCATCCGCACCGCCTTCGCTGGAAGCCTTCGCGAGGATGCGGGCAAGGTCCACGAGGCCTGCCCGTTTGAATCCCTGCGAGTCCTTGAGCTTGAGCAGGTCGCTGCGGCCGCACATCTGTTCGACTGAACGCACTCCCAGGCGGGCCATGATCTCCCGCATTTCCTGGGCGATGAAGCGCATGAAGTTTTCGACGTATTCAGGTTTGCCCGGGAAGCGCTTCCTGAGCTTTTCGTTCTGCGTGGCCACGCCGAAGGGGCAGGTGTCAAGCTGGCACACCCGCATCATGGAGCAGCCCATCGCGATGAGGGGGGCCGTCGCGAAGCCGAATTCCTCCGCGCCTAAAAGCGATGCGATCACCACGTCGCGCCCGCTCATCAGCTTGCCGTCGGTTTCCAGTGCGACCCTGCCGCGCAGTCCGTTCTGGATCAACGTCTGGTGGGTTTCCGCAAGGCCCAGCTCCCAAGGCAGGCCCGCATGGTGTATGGAGCTTATCGGTGCGGCACCGGTGCCGCCGTCATGGCCTGAAATCAAGATGACCTGGGCCCCGGCTTTTGCAACTCCCGCCGCAATCGTGCCGACTCCGGCCTCGCTGACCAGCTTGACGCTGATGCGGGCAGACCGGTTGGCGTTCTTCAAGTCGTATATCAGCTGCGCCAGGTCTTCGATAGAATAGATGTCGTGGTGGGGCGGCGGGGAAATCAATGCAACGCCCGGTGTCGCGTAGCGGGTCTTTGCAATCCAGGGGTAGACTTTCTTTCCGGGAAGGTGGCCGCCCTCGCCGGGTTTCGCCCCCTGCGCCATCTTTATCTGTATTTCCTTGGCCGAAAGGAGGTATTCCTCCGTGACGCCGAACCTGCCGCTCGCCACCTGCTTTATCGCGGAATTGCGCTCGCTTCCAAGGCGCTCCGGCTTTTCGCCGCCTTCTCCGCTGTTGCTCTTGCCGTGCAGGCGGTTCATTGCGATGGCCATGCAGCTGTGCGCTTCCTCGGAAATCGAACCGTAGGACATTGCGCCGGTCTTGAAGCGTTTGACGATTTCGTCAACGCTTTCGACTTCGTCGATCGGGATGCCGCCGTCCGGGGCAAAGTTGAAGTCCAACATGGCCCGGAGGGTATGCGGATGGGAATTGTCATCCACCAGGGCGGTGTATTCCTTGAACCGCGCGTAGTCGCCGTTCCGTGTCGCCTCCTGCAGGGCGACGATCGTTTCCGGATTGTACAGGTGGCTTTCCGCGTTGGGACCGCGCCGGAATTTGTGTGCGCCCACGGAATTGAGGTGGGTGTTCACGGCGAGGCCCTCCGGGTCAAAGCCCTGGGCGTGGTGGTAGCGCACGTCCTCTTCGATTTCCTTGAGCGTGATGCCACCGACGCGGCTGACGGTGTTCGTGAAGTACTTTTCCGTCACTTCCCGGCTTATTCCAACCGCCTCGAAAATCTGGGAGGACTGGTAGGACTGCACCGTGCTTATGCCCATTTTTGCCGCAATCTTCACCACGCCGTTTATGACGGCCTTGTTGTAGTCGTCTATGGCGGTGTGGTAGTCCTTGTCCAATATCTTCTGGTCAATCAGCTCGGCAATCGCCTCGTGCGCCAGGTATGGGTTTATGGCCCTGGCCCCGTAGCCCAGGCACATGGCGGCCTGGTGTACGTCCCGCACTTCCGCGCTTTCCAGGATTATTGAAATGGCCGTCCGCCGCTTCGTGCGGATGAGGTGCTGCTCCACAGCCGAGACCGCAAGGATGGCCGGTATTGCCGCATGTTCCCTGTCTACGCCGCGGTCGCTCAGTATGATGATGTTGTAGCCTTCGGCATACGCGGCGTCTATCTGTTCGAACAGACCTTCCAGGGCCGGGGCCAGGAGCGGTCCGTGCCTGCCGTCGTCAAGTTTGAACAGGATGGAGATGGTTTTTGTCTTGAGCCCGCCCCGGTCCAGCGCGGCGATCTTGAGCAGGTCCGTACCGGTGAGGATCGGGTTGTTTATCTCAAGGACGTGGCAGTTCTTTCCCTGCGGATCAAGCAGGTTCCCGTCCTTGCCCACGTAGACTGTCGTGTCGGTGACGATTTTTTCACGCAGGCTGTCGATCGGCGGGTTGGTGACTTGGGCGAACAGCTGCTTGAAGTAGCTGAACAGGCTGGGGTGCTTTTCGCTCATCACGGCGAGGGGGGTATCTATTCCCATGCTGGCCGTCGGTTCAACCCCGTTCCGTGCCATGGGCAGGACCATTTCGTTCAAGTCCTCGTAATTCCAGCCGAATGCACGGTACAGGATGTCGCGCTCCTCCTGGCTGCTGACGGGTATCTTCTTGTTGGGAATCTTGAGCTCACGCAGCTGTACCAGGTTCATGTCCAGCCATTCCCCATACGGGTAGAGCCCCGCATAGGAGGACTTGCACTCCTCGTCGCTGATTATCTTTTTTTGGACCGTATCAACCAGCAGGATGCGGCCGGGCATGAGGCGGGACTTCACCTGTATGTCCTCTTCCGCTATGTCCAGGACTCCGACCTCGCTGGAAAGCACCAGCATTCCGTCCTTTGTGACGTAGTAGCGGCTGGGGCGCAGGCCGTTCCTGTCCAAGGTTGCTCCCAGGACGTCTCCGTCGCTGAACAGTATTGCCGCAGGTCCGTCCCAGCTTTCCATCATCGTTGCCCAGTAGTGGTAGAAGTCCCGCTTTGCGGCCGGCATGCTGCCGTCGTGCTTCCATGGTTCCGGGATGCAGACCATGACGGCGAGGGGGAGGGGCATTCCGTTCATCACGAGGAACTCAAGCGTGTTGTCCAGCATCGCGCTGTCGCTGCCGGACGTGTCCACGGCGGGAAGGATGCGCTTCATGTCTTCAGGGGACATCTTTGACGAGGCTACGGTCTCTTCGCGTGCCAGCATGCGGTCCACGTTGCCCCGGATCGTATTGATTTCACCGTTGTGGGCGATGAAGCGGTTGGGGTGGGCGCGCTGCCAGCTGGGGTTCGTGTTGGTGGAAAAGCGCGAGTGCACTATGGCGAGCGACGACTTGTAGTCGGAAGACCGCAGGTCCTTGTAGAAGCTCCTGAGCTGCTGAACCAGGAACATACCCTTGTAGACTATCGTGCGGCTGGAAAGGGAGCAGACGTAGGTCCCGCCGGTTCCGGCTGTGGCGGGCAGGCTCCTGCCGGCTGCCGTGCCGTCCTTGTCCGCTGCTCCGCCGGTGCGGGCGGCGTTTTCAAAGGCGCGGCGGAGGATGTAGAGCTTCCGGTCGAAGTCCAAACCTTTCCCGCAGTCTGCGGGACGGGCGATGAATCCCTGCCATATCCCGGGCATGCAGTCGCGGGCCTTCTTTCCCAGCACTGCTGAATCCACGGGGACGGCACGCCAGCCCAGGAAGTCCAGCCCCTCACCGGCGCAGGCCGTCTCAAAGCGCTTCCGTTCCGAAGTGGCCCTGTCCGCATCCGGCGGGAAGAAGAACATCCCCACGCCGTAATCGCGTTCCCCGCCAAGGTCCGCGCAGAGGCTGCCGTCCATGCGGACTATCTCTCCCGCCCGCGCCGCCGCCGTGAAGAACTCATGACCGACCTGGACCAAAATTCCCACGCCGTCGCCGGTTTCGCCCGTCGCGTCCTTGCCTGCGCGGTGCTCCAGCTTTTCCACGATGCACAGGGCGCTGTCCACGATCTTGTGCGTCCTGCTCCCGTCGATGTTCACGACGGCGCCTATGCCGCAGTTGTCATGTTCGAAAGATGGCTCGTAAAGCGTCCTCATACCCTTCCCCTCATTGCCGGATAGACTTTCAGTAAGACTCATTGTGAACACCTCCTATGGCGCGTCCGCTCGGTTCGTCCATTCCCTTCCATGCCGCGTCCCACTCCAGCGCCTTCGCCGTGGAGCAGGCTACGCCCGCTTCGTGCGGAACCGTACGGGCCGCGCTGTCGCTTGGGAAGAGGCGGCTGTATATCTCCCGGTAGTAGTACTCTTCCTTCGTCTTGGGCGGGTTCACCGGGAAGCGGCTTTCCCTGCGCTGGAACTCCGCGTCGGAAACTTTTTCTTCCGTCATCTTCTTGAGCGTGTCTATCCAGCTGTAGCCCACGCCGTCCGAGAACTGCTCCTTCTGCCGCCAGACTATCTCCTCCGGCAGCATGTCTTCGAATGCCTTGCGCAGGATCCATTTTTCAATCCGTGCCTTTCCGTCCGGGAGGGGTATGCACATCTTGTCGGAAGGGTTCAGTCCCATCGCCAGGTCTATGAAGTCCTTGTCCAGGAAGGGGACGCGGCCTTCCACGCCCCAGGCCATGAGGCTCTTGTTGGCGCGCAGGCAGTCGTACAGGTGCAGCTTGCTCACCTTGCGCACCAGCTCCTCGTGGAACTCCTTGGAATCGGGAGCCTTGTGGAAGTAGAGGTAGCCGCCGAAAAGCTCGTCGCTTCCCTCTCCGGAGAGGACCATCTTTATGCCCATGGACTTGATGACCCGCGCGAGCAGGTACATGGGGGTGCTGGCCCGCACCGTCGTTATGTCGTATGTCTCTATGTGGTAGATGACGTCGGGGAGCGCGTCCAGCGCCTCCTGGATCGTGAAGTGCACCTCGTGGTGGACGGTTCCGATGTAGTCCGCCGCCTTTTTTGCCGCCGCCAGGTCAGGGCTGCCTTCAAGCCCCACCGCGAAGGAGTGCAGGCGGGGCCACCATGCGCCCTCGCGGCTGTCGCTTTCCACACGCTGCCTGCTGAACTTCTGGGTGACCGCCGCTATTATGGAAGAGTCCAGACCGCCGCTGAGCAGCACCCCGTAGGGAACGTCGCTCATCAGCTGGGCACGGACGGCTGCCTCCAGCCCGTTCCTGAGCTTTTCTATGATGCCGGGGTTTATGACCGTGCCCTTGTCGTCCGTGGCGCGGGGGGCGGACTTGACTGCCTGGAATGATTCCCAGGAACGTTTGTACCAGCGGACGGGCTTTGCCCCTCCTGCTTCCTTGGACCACAGGTAGCAGCCGTTCGGGAATTCCTCCAGGCTTACGCAGTGCCCTTCCAGCGCCTTCAGTTCGGAGGCGACGTAGTACCTTCCGGTCCTGTCCCAGCCCTGGTACAGGGGAATTACGCCAATTTCGTCGCGGCCCACCAGGTATGCGTCCCGCTCGCTGTCGTAGAGCGCGAACGCGAAAATGCCGGAAAGCTTTTCGATCATTGCGGCAAAATCCCCGTTCCCTTCCATGCATTTCTTGTAGAGGGGGATTATCACCTCGCAGTCGCTCTGCGTGCGGAACTCATAGCTTCCGGCCAGCTCCCGCCGAAGCTCCTTGTGGTTGTAGATTTCCCCGTTTACTGCGAGGATGATCTTGCCGTCCCCGCTGATGAGGGGCTGCTTTCCGCTCAGGGGGTCCACAATGGCAAGCCGCTCATGGCTCACTATCGCGTTGTTCCCGCAGTACACCCCGCTCCAGTCCGGTCCCCGGTGGCGGAGTTTCCTGGACATCTCCAGCACCTGCCCCCTCAGTTCTTCACGCAGCCCTTCCGCAATGGGCCGGCCGCCGTCGTTCAAATCAAAAGCTCCGACAAATCCGCACATTCTTCTTTCGCCCCTCTTTATGCCGCTCGGAGGCGTGGGCCCGGCGTGTTTTCGCAAGCCCGCATCCTCGTGGACGGAAAATAAAAAAAGAGGCCGTAGACACGACCCCCGCGCTACCGCTGGGGTTCCATCTACGACCTCTTTGTCGTATCGCTATTTATACTCCAATGGGCCCGCTTTTGTCAAGGGGAGTTTCAGCCTCTTTCGGCATGGGGCACAGCCCTGCCAGGACGCAGTCCCCGCAGCGGGGTTTCCGCGCGGTGCAGGTGTAGCGGCCGTGCAGCAGCAACCAGTGGTGTGCGTCCAGGGCGTACTCCGCCGGGACCCGGACTTCCAGGCCTTCCTCCACCTCCAGCACGTCCCTTCCCGGTGCAAGCCCCGTCCTGTTGCACACGCGGAACACGTGGGTGTCCACCGGCATCGTTGGTTTGCGGAACACGACGTTCAGGACGACGTTTGCCGTCTTCCTTCCTACGCCGGCCAGCTTCATCAGGTCTTCCCGCGTGGAAGGCAGCGTTCCCCCGAATTCTTCCTCCAGCTGCCGGCTCAGGCGGATTACGTTCTTTGCTTTTGCATTGTACAGGCCTATGGGCTTGATGTAGCGGATGAGTCCTTCTTCTCCCAGCTCCAGCATCTGGCGGGGGGTGGAAGCCACGGCATAGAGGGGGGCCGTCGCCTCGTTCACGCTTTTGTCGGTCGCCTGCGCGCTCAGCACCACCGACACCAGGAAGCAGAAGTCGTTGGGGGCATCCAGTTCGGGCCTGGGGTCCGGCATGCGCTCCTTCAGCCTGCGGAACAGTTCCCTGACTTCGGGTTCCGAAAGCCTGACGGGGGAAGGGCCGTCCATGTCGTGTTCACAGCCGTCCGTCGCGGGCCCCCCTCCGGCTGCATGTTTCCTGCCGAGAGGCTTCATTCCGCAGCGCTCCGGCCCTTCATCCGCTCAATGCGTTCCCGGATGGAAGCAGGCATCTCCACATGGGGGGCGTCCGGGTGCAGGAGCCAGGTGGCCGCGTAATGGGTCGGGGAAATCTGGAACATCGGCGGCGCCTGCTCGAAGTCTATCTGCATGGCGTACTTGTTGCGCGGCGCGAAGGCGTCCCCGGGCGGCGGGTCCAGCATGTTCGGGGGGCTTCCGGGTATGGCGTCCAGGCTGCCCGTCGTGTCCAGGTCCGGCATGGAGGACAGCAGCGCCCAGGTATACGGATGGGCAGGTGCGTAGAAGATGTCGTCCGCCGTCCCGATTTCCACGATTTTACCCGCATACATCACGGCGATGCGGTCGGCGACGTTGGCCACCACCCCCAGGTCATGGGTGATGAAAATGACCGACATGGCCCGCGACTCCTTGAGCGAGTTGATGAGTTCCAGTATTTGGGCCTGCACGGTCACATCCAGCGCGGTCGTCGGCTCGTCGCAGATAAGCAGCTCGGGGTGCGAGGCAATCGCGATTGCAATGACAATCCGCTGCCTCATGCCGCCGGAAAACTCGAAGGGGTACTGATCAAAGCGCTTTTCCGCGTCCCGTATACCCACGTCCCGCATCAGCTGCAAGGCACGCTCGCGGGCTTCCGCCTTGGAAAGCCGCCCGCCGGATTCGTTATCGTCTGGCCCGCCGTCTTTCCCGGACCCGACCTTCCGTTCCTGCTGTCCGTTCAACAGCATGGCCTCCATCAGCTGCGGGCCCACCTTCATGATGGGGTCCAGCGAGGACATGGGGTCCTGGAATACCATCGAGATATGCCGTCCCCGTATGCGCTTCCGCTCGAAGTCCTTTTCCGTGTACGTGAGCAGGTCCTCTCCCCGGTACAGGATGTGCCCGCCGCCAATGACGGCGTTGGGGGCCTCTATGCCCAGCAGGGCACGGGCGGATACGGACTTGCCGGAGCCGCTTTCTCCCACGATGGCCAAGGTTTCGCCCCGCTTCAGGTCGTAGGAGATGCCCCGGACGGCCCGAACCATTCCCTTGTTCGTGCGGAACGATATGACGAGGTCCTTTACCTCTACGATATTCTCTTCCATAAAAAAAGATATAAAGAAGTGCGGTCCAGTCCTGCGGGGCCTACATCTGATAGCCGGGTTTTATGACGGTGTCGTTGTCGGCAAGCACCTTGTCGTAGACCTTTGCCTTCCATTCGTCCTGCGGAACGTCCACCACGCTGACCGAAAAGTGCGCCTTCTCGCGCCCGAGCGTCTTCGAGGCTGCGTCCAGCAGGGCCTCGGCAACTTCCTTCTTGAGCTCCATGCTCCTGCCGGGGTACATCTGAATCGTAATATGCGGCATACATCCTCCATGCTGCCGCAGGACCGCTTGTCCCCGGCAGCTTACGGGGACAGTGTACAGGAATGTGACCCTTTTGGCAACAATGTGACGAGAATGTTGACAGGATGAATTAATCAGTTATAATCTTCGGCTGTCTCAGCTGGGCTTCCAGCTGGTTGCAGGTTGACAGGATGAATTAATCAGTTATAATTTGTACCAATGTTGGTACACCGTTTTCCCTGTTGCAGGTTGACAGGATGAATTAATCAGTTATAATCATGAGTAAATCACCAACAACTAAATCCTTGTTGCAGGTTGACAGGATGAATTAATCAGTTATAATCAACTCATAGTCATTAAGGTCAACATTCTGGTTGCAGGTTGACAGGATGAATTAATCAGTTATAATTTTAGTACCTTCAATCCTAGAATCAAGCGTGTTGCAGGTTGACAGGATGAATTAATCAGTTATAATTCAGCCTCCGAAGAAGGAACATCAGAAAAGGTTGCAGGTTGACAGGATGAATTAATCAGTTATAATAGCCACCAATAAAGTAAGGCTTAGTCAGCCGTTGCAGGTTGACAGGATGAATTAATCAGTTATAATTCTCCTGGTTTTGTTAATATTCCTAAAATTGTTGCAGGTTGACAGGATGAATTAATCAGTTATAATGGGAAAGACCTTGCGTATACATCGCATCTGGTTGCAGGTTGACAGGATGAATTAATCAGTTATAATGTCCTTCTCAAGGTCCTCCTTCTTCTGCTGGTTGCAGGTTGACAGGATGAATTAATCAGTTATAATATGTCCGATGCATTTCTTTTCCAGACAAGGGATTGAAGTGCGTCGGACGTATTATTTTTGGGCAAAAATCAGAACAAAAGGAGCTGTTCCTGCCGTTTTTTGGGTGTTTTCTCTGCGGCCGTGTAACTGATGATGTTCTCATACTGCTTGTCCGTTATCGTGATTATATCCACTTTCCCCTCGGAAGGCAAGTTCCTGCCGATGAGCTTGTAATACTTCTCGCAGGCATCCTTGCCGGAGAAGAGCTTGGTGTAGATGGAGTACTGCACCATGGAGAAACCGTTGTCCAGCAAAAAGTTGCGGAAATCCGTCGCCGCCTTCCTTTCCGCTTTCTCGACTACGGGCAAATCGAACAGAACCAGCATCCACATAAGCTCATACCTGTTCAGCTCCGGCATCGCCATCCTCATTTCCCTCCCATTCAGGCAAATCAATGACAGCTTTCCCATCTTCCAATGCGTGCACATAGGAAGCGACAAGATACTGCATGCTCTGAAAAGCAGGGGAGTCCCCCTGCGAAGTATGCAGCTTTATCCACAAAGCGTCCGTAAGCTTCGCCTTATGCTCCCGGCCCAGCTCCGCCTTTTCAGGCAAGCCCATGCTGAACACAAGGCTGTCCACCATAGGCCGGTAAATCTCAAAGAGGTCGTCCGCGAGCGCGAACTGGTTCAGGTGGTTGTCGTGGTGGATTCCCAATGCGGGAAGCAGGCCGCCGGAGCACACGGCCCGCGCCATGGATCCTCGCATGACCGCGTATCCGTAGTTCAGGAAAGAGTTGATGCCCGGCAGGTTCCTGTCGCGGACAAAATCCTTGCCGAACAAGGCCTTCCAGTACATCCGGGCGGCGTAAGCCTCCCTGTTGTCCGGGTCGCCGGATTTTACCATCGTTGCTATCTTGTCTATGAGGACGGATTCCTTCTCCATGCCACAAAGCCGCAGCGCAAGGGCCTGGTTCCTGATTTTCCTTACGACGACCTGCTGCCAAATCCGTTTTCTGAATGGTACGGAGGCTTCTATCTGGCTTTTGATGACTTTGGCGAAAAGATAATGGCTGTAGACAGGCAGGACCATTCCCTGAGGGGCATAGTTCTTTCCGCAGAGCACCGTGACCCCGCCTTTTTCGGCAATGGCGTTCAAAAGGTTCTTGGAAACAGTCACTCCTTGGGCCGAAAGCAGCAGCACCCCGATGTCGTCAAGGGGCACCCTGCCCAGCTCCTCCGCCCCGTGCCGGATGACGGCGAAGCCTCGGCTGAGAGACAGACAGCGGTTTTCTTCCTGAATCTCCAGAACCCTGTTCAGCATACTTTCATTATCGGTATACAGAACAGGGTATAAGCTTATTTTCTGAAAACCCTGCCTATCGGGTTCACCGTGATGAAGCGGGCCTGCTTCTCGCCGAAGAGGACGTTGACGGAAATCCAGTTCTGAGTTTTTTGAAGCTTCCAGCAAGGTTCTATTTGATATTCATTCGTTGCGATTATCCAATCAGCACAGTTTGTAACCGAAAAGATAGGTCGAACATCAAGTTTGTTGTTCGTTGCGGCGAACCCCGCCACCCTGCACTTGTACCAGGCTCCCTTGTCGCTGAACTCCAGGTAGTCGTTCTTGTGCAGGATTCCGATTTTCTTGGCCGCCGGGTGCGGGGCCTTTGATACACCATCCTTGGGCTTGTTGTCCCTGCCGACCTCGTCCCTGCGGATATACTGGGCCTGATACGTCGGCTTTGCCCCCGCTTTCTTCGGCGGAACTTCCCATATTATCGCCGCAAAGTAATCCTCCGGGGCAAGGTATCGGGGAGTACTGCCGTTTATGACGATGGGTGTCTGCACGCGGTTCAGGCAGCGGACTTTCTTTATTCCCGTCTCTTCGCTGAATGCCTGAAGGATATCCTCGAACTTCCCGCCCTTGTGGGAGTCGGCGAAGCTTTGCAGGCGGGAACGGATCTTGGCATCCACGATGTCACCGATGTTCTTCTCGGAAAGGCTCGTTATGGGACCCCGGGCGACAAAGTACTCCCGGTAGAGCTTCACCTGCGGGTAGATGTCCTTGAGTGCCTTTCGGACAAGCTTGATGTCCTTCGTTCCTGCCAGTTCGCGCTCAAAGTCCGCGCGGACTTTCTCATGCTTGATGAGGGGAATGTCCTTCTCCTCAAGTCTGGCGATATCTACGGCCTCTTCCCGCTTGATTTTCCCCAGGAGCGTCTCCTTGGAAAGCTTGCCTTCCGCCCCGTGGTCTGGCTTGAAGCTGACGACGATGTGACGCACCTTCTCCTGCAGTTCCATGCGCGGAACAGCCATGGGAGGCACTTCTATCCTGTTTTTCTGGGACCGGGCGTTGAGCGTCGAAATCTCCCGTACCAGCGACG
>JAILON010000181.1 GCA_024690865.1 Treponema sp.
CGTCGTACCGATCGGCCGCTTGCGCTGGGCATCGCGGTCCTTGTCCATCTGCCGGTAACGGGGCAGGATTATCTGGGCGCGGTCAGAGATGAAGACGCGGCCCTCCCAGTCAATGCCGTTGTCCTTGAGCATCTGAAGCTCCTCGAAGAAGGCTTCGGGATCCAGGACCATGCCGGCCCCGAGGAAAACCTGCTTGTTCGGATAGAGGATACCGCTCGGCACCTGATGCAGCGCGAACTGCTTGCCGTCGACGACGATTGTATGACCTGCGTTCGGCCCGCCCGCATAGCGAACAACGTACTTTGCATCCTGGGCCAGGTAGTCCACGATTTTTCCTTTACCTTCATCACCCCACTGGGCGCCGATAATAACGACCTTCATCAGAAACTCCTATTAAACGCTTTTAAATGTCAATCAGACCCCCCTACTATAGCACAAAAGCGGGGACGATTCTATAGGTCAGAGCAGGAGCGGGAAAATCGCCCATCCCTAGCCAATCACCCCTTTTTCTGCTATTATTTCCTTATGATTGATTTAAACAGCAAGCAGAGGAAGCTGCTGGAAAAAGCAGCCCACCCCCTCTCCCCCCTCGTCATCGTAGGACAGGAAGGGGTCACGGACGGCGTTACCGCAATGCTTTCCTCCCAACTAGAAAAGCACGAGCTGGTGAAGCTCAAATTCAACGAATATAAGGAAGAAAAGGAAGAACTCGCGGCTGGACTTGCACAGGCGACGAACTCGACCCTGGTGCGGATCATCGGCAACATCGCGACCTTCTACCGGGAAAGTTCCGACGAAGAAAAGCGCAACTTCAAGCGGCAGCTGGACAAGCTTGCATAACAACACGAGAACAGAACAAGGAGTAAAAGCATGGCAGATAAGAAGATTGGAATCATCGGTGCGATGGAAGTGGAGGTAAAGGCCCTCCGTTCACAGCTTGCAGAGGCGAAGGAAAGCGTCCTTGGAGGCCTGACCTTCATGGAAGGGACGCTCGAAGGAACGAAGGTCGTCATCGTCCGCTCGGGGGTCGGCAAGGTAAACGCGGCCCTCTGCGCCCAGCGGCTCATCCTCCAGTTCGGGGTAAGCCACATCATCAATTCAGGAATCGCCGGGGCCCTCGCCCACGGACTCAAGGTGTTGGATTTCGTTGCCTCGACGGATGCCCTCTACCACGACATGAACGCGGTGGGATTCGGCTACAAGATGACCCAGATTCCCCAGATGGACTGTTCCGACTTCCCGGCTGATCCAGCCATGATTGAGGCCGCCGAAAAGGCATTCGCCTCTCTGGACGAAGCAAAAGGCCACAAGCTCCTCAAAGGCCGCATCGCCTCGGGCGACCAGTTCATCAGCGACAAGGCCCTGAAGGAGCGGATAAAGGCTGACTGCGACCCGGCCTGCGTCGAGATGGAAGGGGCGGCGATAGCCCATGCCTGCTACCTGAACAAGATTCCCTTCCTCATCATCCGCTGCATGAGCGACATGGCGGACGATACGGGAGAGAACACCTACAGCTTTAACGAGGAGGCAGCGGCAAACTTGAGCGCCGCGCTCGTCAAGAATATGCTCAAAGGCTTCTAGTCTTTTATACAACAGAGGGAACAGCAGCCCTGTCGCCAGAACAGGGCTTGCTGGCATGCGAAAAGCTCGGGGCCCGGATCTGCATCCGCTGGCCCCGAAAGGACAGAAAGTATATATGAAAAGTCTTTTCAATTCTGGATGGCAGTTTGCCAAGGAGCACATCGAAAACAAAACTGCCAGTGACGGCAGCCCCATCCTGTACGGGCCCGATGAGTTTTACCAAAATGCGGCAAAGCTGCAGTACCAGCCCGTCGAACTGCCCCATGACTACCTCATTTTTCAGACAAACGACCTTTACGAAAATTCCGTCGGCTTCTATCGCAAGAGCTTCTCCCTGCAGGCACTGACGGCCCGGACGGCCCTCCGCTTTGAAGGCGTGTACATGAACGCGGGGCTCTGGGTGAACGGGAGGAAGGCCTTTGAATGGAAGTACGGCTACACGGCCTTTGAAGCCGACATAAGTCCCTTCGTCCAGGAAGGGGAAAACTGCATCGAGCTCGTCTGCGTCTACCAGAACCCGAACAGCCGCTGGTATTCGGGGGCAGGAATCTACCGCGATGTATACCTCATCCAGAGCGGGCTGCCCTTCCTCGTCAGCGACGGCATCTATTTCAGTGCAAAAAAACTTGAAGATAAAAACTACAAGGTCAGCATATCCACAGAACTTGCGATGGAGAATACCCTCGCAAGCAACCTGATTCCCCCGGGCTATTCCCTTTCATACATGCTGGAAGAAAAAAACGTTCCCCCGGTCCACGCTGGAAACCACAAGGAAAAGAAGGAAAAAAAGGGCAGCCACAAGCAGGCTGCGCCCCAAAAGGTCTGGGAAGCCTCGGTAGGGCCAAGCGGAATGACCCCCGCCTATGGGAAAACGCTTTCCGATTACCTGAGCTCCGTCAGCGGCGTTTCAGGCTACACGATTTTCAAGAACAGCATCGAATTTGAGCTGAACAAGGTCCACGAGTGGGGACTGGATTTCCCTGCCCTCTACACGCTGACCGTCAGCCTGGTCAAGGACGGTCAGGTCATCGACAGCAGCTCGCAGAAGGTCGGCTTCAGGGACATCAAGATGGACGCCGATCGGGGACTCTTCCTGAACGGCAAGCTGGTCAAGCTCAACGGAGTCTGCGGCCACCACGACCTTGGCGCGCTCGGAGCGGCATTTGACATCGAAGCCCTCCGACGGAAGGCCCGTATACTCAAGCGGATGGGCGTGAACGCCGTGCGAACCTCCCACAATCCCGTCCCGCCCGCCTACCTGGACCTTGCGGACGAGATGGGCTTCCTCGTCGACAGCGAAGGCTTCGACATCTGGCAGAAGCACAAGACGAGCTATGATTATGCCTGCTACTTCGACGACTGGCACGAGCGGGACTGCGCCTCATGGATCCGGCAGGCACGGAACCACCCCTCGGTCTTCATGTGGAGCATCGGAAACGAAATCTACGATACCCATCAGGGAAACGGCCTCGCCGTCACGAAGGAATTGAAAAAGCAGGTCAGGCGCTGGGATCCTCTGGGTAACGCGGCCGTCACCATCGGGTCAAACTATATGGCGGGCGAAGGGGCGCAAACATGCGCGAAGGAGCTGGATGTGGTCGGCTACAACTACCTGGAGCGCCTGTTTGAAGAGCATCACGCGGCACACCCCGACTGGAAGATCTACGGCAGCGAAACTTCTTCCACCGTGCAGAGCAGGGGCATCTACCACTTTCCCCGCTCCCGCCGCCTGCTGACCCACTCCGACCTGCAGTGCTCCTGCCTGGGCAACTGCTCCACGAACTGGGGAGCGGCGAACAGTTCCTTCGTCGTGACCGCCTACCGGGACAGGGCCTTCACGCTCGGCCAGTTCATCTGGACCGGCTGGGACTACATCGGGGAACCGACCCCCTATCAGACCAAAAACTCCTACTTCGGCCAGATTGACACGGCGGGCTTCCCCAAGGACACCTACTATGTCTACAAGGCAGGCTGGACGGACTACAAGGAAGCCCCCTTCGTCCGCATCAGCCCCTACTGGGATTTCAATGAGGGTCAGCTGGTGGACCTCAGGGCCTACTCGAACGCCCCCTGCGTGGAACTCTTCCTCAACGGCAAAAGCGTTGCAAAGTTCAACCGGGACATGGGCAAGGCGCAGGACCTGGGGCCGGGAGTACAGGTCCCCTATGCAAAAGGGGAAATCAAGGCCGTCGCCTACGATGAGAGGGGCAAGGAGATTGCCCGGGATGTACGGAAAAGCTTTGGGGACGCTTCCCGCCTGTGCATCAGGGAGGAAGTGGAGAACGAAAGCGA
>JAILON010000187.1 GCA_024690865.1 Treponema sp.
GAAGGAGCTTGCGGAGCAGCGGGAATCGGCTGTTTTTGCATAAACAGCGGAAATGACTGGAAGCCTGCCCTTCATCAATATGAAAGGAAATCTTGACATATAGCTATAATACGCTACAATAGCTATATGTGCAATGCAGTACCAGTATTTGAGGCAAAGAACAAGCTTCCCTTCTTCATACATCAGGCAGAGACGGAGGGGCCGGTGCCCATCACGCGGCACAATCAGGAGGTCGCATACATCATATCCAAGTCCGACTACGAGGGGATGAAGGCCGCAACCAGCCCGCGAAAAAGCCTGATCGAACGACTTCAGGAAAACCGGCGGGAATATGGACTTGAGAACGATGACTTCGACTATACGGAATACTTCGACAGCCTGAGGGACAGGAACTACTTTGGCCATCCCGGTTCAGAGCACATATTTGACGACATAGACGTGGTGGAAAACTGGTTCAGCCCTAGGCAGGACTAGTCCATGTGGAAAAAAAGAGGACCGCGACCTTCAGGCTGCGGTCCTTCTGTATTACAAAAAGCGGGTGGCAACATCTAAAGCCAGCTACAAAAGTCCACGGCACAACACTAGTGTGCACAAACACGCATTGTTTGTTGTGCCGTGCTTCAACTGATTCCACCCCTTCGGACAGACTATTCCTTTACGGAACCACTGGTAAGTCCTGCGACTATCTGCTTCTGTGCGAGCGCGTAGAATATGACGACAGGAATCAGCGACAGCGTCAGGTAGGCAAGCACCTGTGACCAGTCCGTCGAATACTGCCCCTGATACTGCATGACGCCGAGCGGCAGGGTAAACTTCTTCTGGTCGTTCAGAATGAGCAGCGGAAGGAGGAACTGGTTCCAGCTGCCGACCAACGAAAGGACTGAAATCGTCGTGATAATCGGCTTTGAAAGCGGAATTACCATTCTGACCAGGAAGCCGAGCTTGCCGCAGCCGTCGATTGTCGCCGCTTCTTCCAACTCCATCGGAATCTGGGCAAAGAAGCTCCGCGTCAACATCGTGTTGAACGCAAGGCCAAACGCCGCCTGCGGGAGCATGACTCCCAAGTGCGTATCAATCAGACCGACCTTGCGCATCTGCAGGTACATCGGAAGAATTGCGACCGCAAGCGGGAACAAGAGGCCGAGCAGGAAATAATTGTACAGAAGCTCCCTGCCCCAGAACTTAATGCGTGCAAAGGTAAATCCGGTAAGGCAGCAGAGGATGACGGCGAACACGACGGATCCTGCCATGACTATCAGCGAATTTGCAAGATTCGCAAAATAGGAGGAAGTCATCGGATTCAGAATTTTTGCAAAGGTTCCCAGCTGAAATTCTTTCGGAAAGCCGAACGGATTGCCTCGCAGTCCGCCGGTCGTCTTAAAGCCGCCCCAGAACATGACCCACAGCGGAAACACCGTATAAAAGGCGGTTATAACGAGAAAGAATATCTCTAAGAATTTATACAAGGCGTTTGTATTTGTTTTGTTCATTCTGCCCCTCACTCACCCTTGTTGATAAGTTTCTGATACACTGCATTGAACGTAACGCAGATGACAAAAATAACGATAGCTGCCGCACTTCCGTATCCCATCTGAGAACGGGTGAAGCCGAACTTATACAGGTAGGTAACCATCGTTTCCGCTGCATTGGCCGAATGGCCCTGACCCATTGCCCATATAATATCAAAGGTCTGGAGTGAACCGACGATGCAGAAAAACATCGTGACGACAATCGTCGGGAGAAGCAGCGGAAGGATGATGAACACATTCAGCTGGAGCGGTGAGGCACCGTCAATTGCCGCCGCCTCGCGGATATCGTCGGAAATGCCCTGCAATCCTGCAATATACAGAATCATGTACAAACCGAAATACTTCCAGGTAATGACGACAAATATCGCCGCAAAAACCGTATCCGGCCGCCCAAGGAAGGCAAAATCCGTTCCTTTAGGAAAGAAGTTCGCAAAGAACGAATTCGACAGGCCGTACTGCGGGTGATAGATAAAGTTCCAGATTGTACCGGCAACAACTTCTGAAACGACATAGGGAATGAAATAGATTGTCCTGAGCGCGACATTCACCCGTGTTTTTGAATAAATGTTGAGCGCAAGGAGGAGCGCTATCGGAAGCTCAATGACAAGCGAAAAAATAATGATTTTGACATTGTTTAAAAACGCCTTCCAGAATATCGGATCCGTCAGGATATCCTTAAAATTGCCCAAGGCAAGAAATTTTGTCTTACGTCCTGCGCCAGGACCAAAGAGCGGGCCCATTCCGTTCCATCTGAAAAGGCTGTAAAAAGCCGCCCTGAAAACGGGAAACACAACAAAGAACGAAAATAGGACGAGCGGCACAATTAGGAATGCCATGGCAATCAGAAAGTTCTGTTTTTTGTTAATGAGCATAATACCTTCCTCGGCGGGTAAAAAAATGGAATTCCTAAAAATGGAGGTCTTTTTAGGAATTCCAAGGCTTAGAATAATGAGGCAACTTCACAAAGTCCCCGCGACTTCGTCGCAAGGAACTTTTGAAACGCACTCTTATGCTTATTTATTTGCTTCCCAAGATTTCTGAATCTTGTCACAAGCCTGCTGTGGGGTCATCGTGCCATCGTTGGCAATGATAGCTGCGGTAGCATCCTTGATGTCCTCGGCGACTGCTGACGGGAGGAACTGATCGTAGTACAGCTGATAGTACTTTGCATCGGCAACAGCCTTTACGACCTTCTTCGCGTTGTCGTCGATCAGATCATCATAGCCTTCCAGCAGCGGAATCGCGTTCAGATCCTTGACGATGATCCTGTAGTTCTCCGGTTCAAAGAACGAGAGAACGAACTCGACAGCTTCATCCGGAGCGTCTTTTCCGATACAATAACCGTTTCCGCCGCCCTGCGCGTTCACGAGCTCATCCTTTCCGCCTTCAATCGTCGGGAAGGGCATGAATCCGAAGGGATCGCCACCGCCAGTCGTGGAGTTGTCGCGACCGGTAGAAGGAGCCCACTGGCCCATCAAGGTAATGGCGGCCTTCCTGTCGGCGACAAGCGCCTCCTGCTCGACCTGGCTCGTAGCCATGTATCCTTCCTGGAAGGGCTTCGTTGCGACAAATTCCTGCAGCATTTCCATAGCCTTCAGGAATGAGCCCTTATTGAAGGCACCGCCGTTCGTTCCGTTATATGCATCAAGGAAGTCTTCCTGGCTGCCGAGGCGCTGCGCGATGTAGGTCCACCAGTAGTGGCCGGTCCAGGTCTCCTGCTCACCAAGAGCGACAGGAGCATATCCCTTTGCCTTGATTTTCTTGCAGCTGTCAAGGAACTTTGACCAAGTTGCAAAATCATCGGTCGTAAGTCCGCACTCCTGAAGGATGACGGGGTTGTACCAGAAACCGACGACACCCATGTCATACGGAATACCGAACTGCTTGGCACCGTCGGCGTAGACGCCCATGGCACCCTTACCAATCTTGGCGACATTCGGGTCGTTCTTGATCAGGCCAGAAATGTCGCGGAGCATGCCGGCATCTTCCTGGTCATACATACCGCCGCCGCCCCATGAACGGAACACGTCCGGCGCCCAGCCAGACTGCATGACCGTTGAAAGCTTCTGCTTGAAAGAATCGTTCGCAAGAACGGTGATTTCAATCTTTACTCCAGGGTGCTTTGCCTCAAACCTGTCGGCAATGGTCCTCCACGCTTTCTGCTGGTCATCCGTCGTATCCAGATGCCAGAAGGTGATGGTCTTTGTCTGACCGCTAGACGAATCGGACGAGGCAGAAGAGCCGGACGAGCTGGCGGAGCTACTCTGCTGCTTGGAACAACCCGCGAGAGCGAGCGCCAAACATCCCGAAAGAACGAACTGCATTACTTTCTTCATCTTTTTCTCCTATAAGTATGGAAAAGAATTCCTAAATTCACCGCGAGTCGTCTTAAACCCGCACTGTTACTATAGTATATCCATTCTTTCCTTTTCGGTATAGTGGATTTTACCTAAGCTACCACTGTTACATGGCATACAGAGGCCAAAAGCTCCGTATGGACCGAAAAATACACCGTTTTATCAGCGTTTCTCTAGTATTTTTCACAACATATCTGTAGAATGAAGCCAGAGACAGTTTCAAAACTTGTTAGGAGGGGCAGTGCCAAAAGTCCTTGGCAACTTTGTTGCCGCGGACTCTTTGGCACTGGACCAAATTAACTTGCGAGGGCCGCAACTGCACGAATGTATGTCGTGCGTTGCACAGGCTTAGGAGTTTTTTATGTCCGCACCATTGGAAGATTATGTAGG
>JAILON010000030.1 GCA_024690865.1 Treponema sp.
AGAAGACCTTTGACCGGGCGGCGGAGCTTGCGCCCCGCGAGCCGCTCAACCACCCGTCGGCCTCCCATTACAAGGGCTGAGGGCGGAGCTTCCCGGAGCAGTGGCCAAGAGGCAGCCAAGAGGCGACGCGGCCAAGAGGCAGAGGCGGCGGCTAAAAGTAGAAGCCCCGCGGCTCCGGTTTGAAGGGAATGCTTTTTGCCCCGGTGATGCGGTAGAAGGTGTAGTCCTGATAGGCCGAGCCTTTCTTGAGCTTGAGGGTCATGAAACTGGGGGGGAGTCCCCCGCGCGGCCGGGCGCAGCTTCCGGGATTGAGCGTCAAAAGCCCGGTCGAACATTCCGCCAGCGCGATGTGGGTATGGCCATACAGGACCAGTCCTGCCCCTTGGGACAAGGCTTCGTTTGTCAGATATGCCGTGCCGTTGTAGAGCGAGAAGCGGTGTCCGTGGGTTATGAAGAGGGTATGGCCGCTTGCCGTCAGCGTCTGGTTCAGGGGAACCCCGATCTGCAGGCGGTCCCACAAGGGGTAGCGGCCCGGGTCGTTGTTGCCCTGCACCAGGGCGATGACCGGTGGAATGAGCCTGGCCAGCGTTTCGTCCCCTCTGGCTGCGGAAAGGAGGCTGCAGACGTCGCCCACCCCGTCGCCGCAGAAGACAAGTGCGTCGCTTGCCCCTCCCCATTCCTGCAGGATGTACTGGAGCATGCCGCTTGCCCCGTGGGAATCGGATGCGACAAGGATCAGGGATTCGTCCTTTTGGGCAAGCTTCCCTATGGCTTCGTTTGATCCGATGAGGAGGCTTTCCCCCTGTTCCAGGGTGTTCACCGCTATTTATCCTGTTCTATGACGAAGTGGTTGATGGACTGGATGCCGGTTTCCCCGTCCACATAGCGGCGGACCTTCTTCTCTCCGACAATCGACTGGACGTGCGAATGCAGGTCCTTGTCGGAGAATACGGAGTTGCGGAACGACGGTTCTGCGTTGGCCGCGAGCAGGGCGGAATCGGGACTGTAGATGTCGTTGGGAAGGTCCTCCATATATCGGACTGCGCGGAGGACAATCTGTTCGGCGGTCTTGTCTATAGCCTTCACTTCCACTTCTTCTTCTTCCGGGCTGGCGTTCCGCTCGTATTCCAGCACGAAGTCGCAGTTGAACTCTTCTCCCATGATGTCGTCCTGGGGCATGAATGAAAAGATTGCGTAGGGAGGTCTTTCATCCCAGTCCTGCCGCAGCTTGCCCAGATACCTGTGGGTTCCTTCCGGCGCCCCCAGCAGGATGATGCCTTTGATGTTGCGTTCGTTTATGATGTCGTAGATGCTGGAAATTTTGGATATGGTCAAAATATCTTCCATGTCGTCTTCGGTAAAGACCACCGGAAATATGATTCCTCCGTTGCTCTCCAAGCCGTAGCGGTCCTTCAGTATGACAAGAAAGTCGTTCAGGAATCCTTCACTGTTGAAACCATAGCCGAAGAGGATGCAGATTATGCCGTCTTCGGAGCTGTAGCGTGCCATGTCCTTGTAGTTGCGCGGACTGGTCTCCTGAACCGTTATCTTGATGCTTCCCGCAACCGATTGGACCGTCTCCTCCGCGCTCTTCTTTTCGCAGGACGGGCACATGAATGCCGCCAGTCCGCAGAGCAGCACGGCGAATAGCTTTTCCACCCATTTTGCTTTCATGGGAACTATTGTATCAATTTTAATGGCTTTGTAGAAGGGGAGGGGGCAATGTTCTCAGGCGGCCGGAACCGCTTTCGGCCGTGCCCGGCATGAGTCTGATTCGGCCGGCTCGTCCCCCCTCTTTGCTAAACGGGCGTTTTGCACTATACTGATTGCCTATGCTAGACAAGATGAGGAACATCGGCATCATGGCCCACATCGATGCCGGAAAGACGACGACGACAGAACGGATTCTTTTTTACTCCGGGAAGATACACAAGATAGGCGAGATAGACGATGGCGCGGCCACGATGGACTTCATGCAGCAGGAGCAGGAGCGGGGCATTACGATAGCCTCCGCCGCCATCACGACCACGTGGAAAGGCTGCCAGATAAACATTATAGACACCCCCGGCCACGTTGACTTCACGGCGGAGGTGGAGCGGTCCCTCCGCGTGCTGGACGGGGCAATCGCCGTCATCTGCGCGGTCGGCTGGGTGCAGCCCCAGACCGAGACCGTCTGGCGGCAGGCGGACGAGTTTAAAGTCCCGCGCATCTGCTTTGTCAACAAGATGGACCGGGTGGGGGCGGACTTCTTTGGCGCGATGAACGACGTGCGCGAGAAGTTCGGGGCGGAGACCGTCGCCCTGGAGATTCCCTGCGGGGCGGGCCAGGACTTTGACGGCGTGATAGACCTCCTTGCGATGAAGGAAATCCACTGGGACGCGGAGAGCGAGGGCGAGAAGTTCACCGCAGGCGAGATAAGCGATGCGTACAAGGCCCAGGCCGAGGAATGGCGGGCAAAGCTGGTGGATACGGTTGCGTCCAACGATGACGAGCTTGCCGAGCTGTATTTGGACGGTCAGGAGATTACGACCGAGCAGCTGGTCGCTTCCATCCGGAAGTCCACGATAAACCGGAGCATCGTTCCCTTCCTCTGCGGGTCAAGCCGCCACAACCAGGGCATTCAGCCCCTGATGGACGCGATAATCGCATACCTGCCTTCCCCGGTGGAAGTTCCGCCGGCAGAGGGCGTGCACGTCAAGAAACGGGGAGAGGAGGAGAAGGTCCCGGTTGTATGCGACCCGGACGCGAAGGCCCCGATTGGTCTGGTGTTCAAGATTCAGTACGACCAGAACGCGGGCCTCTTGTGCTTTGTCCGCATGTACGCGGGCAAGATTACGAGCGGCATGCAGGTCTACAACGTGGGCAAGAAGAAGCGGGAGCGCGTGAACCGCATCCTCCGCGTCAATGCGAAGAACATGGAACAGGTGGATTCGGTCAGTGCCGGAGACATAGCGGTCTTCGTCGGCATGAAGCTGGCCCAGACCGGCGACTCTCTCGGAAGCGAGGGCATGCCCGTCTTGCTGGAGAGCGTGCAGTTCCCGGAGCCGGTCATTTCGATTGCGATAGAGCCCGAGACGATGAGCGACCGGCAGAAGCTTTTGGACACCTTGGAAATTTTAAGCCGGGAGGATCCGACCTTCACCCACAGGGAGGACGACGAGACCGGACAGCTTATCATCAGCGGGATGGGCGAGCTGCATCTGGACGTGCTTGTTACGAGGATACGCGATGACTTCAAGGTCTCATGCCACGTCGGCTCGCCGCAGGTCACCTACCGCGAGGCCGTCACCGCGAGCGCGGACTACGACGAGTCCTACAGCCGCGTGGTCGCGGGCAAGGAGAACACAGCCTCGCTCAGCATTCACGTGGAACCGCGCGAGACCGGAGCGGGCAACTCCTACAGTTGCACCGCCAAGCAGGGCGACGTCCCTGACGAGATATTCGACGCAATCAAGCAGAGCATCGAGAGCAGCTTTATGTCGGGAATCAAGATGGGCTACCCCTGCACGGACACTGCCGTCACGGTCACTTCCGTCGGCTACAACGAGCTCACTTCTACCACCTTCGCGTTCGAGGCCGCCGCGGCCGAAGCCTTTGACAAGGCATGTTCCGCCGCATCGCCCGCGCTCCTTGAGCCGGTCATGGCGGTTGACATTGAGAGCCCCTCCGAGTTCGTCGGCGAGGCGATGAGCCAGATAACCCAGCGGGGCGGCATCATCAGCAGTATGGACGACAAGTCCGGCGGCAACATCGTCCACGCGCAGGCTCCGATGGCCAAGATGTTCGGCTTTTCCACCGACCTGCGTTCTGTCACCCAGGGGCGGGCGAGTTTCAGCATGACGTTCAGCCACTTCCAGCCCAAGGCCTGACGGGAGGCGCGGGCTGCCAGTCTGTTTGTTCCGGGCGGTACAGGCTGTCCGGAGGCGCGGGCAGAACGACGAGGGGCGGACTGTCTGTTTGGAAGGCGGGCGGGGTATGAGGGGGCGGGATTAGTGCCTGCCGTTCTTGCCGGGCCCGCCTGTGGAGCAGCCCCTCTCATGCCGGGCTGATTGTTTCGGGTTTGCAGATGCGGCAAATCTGGAAGTGCGATAGGAACGGGCCCGCCGTCTTGCCGAGCCCGGCAGTAGGGCTGGCTTTATGGGCCGCCTTGGTCAGAAAACCCCGCCGCTACAGGTCCCACTTGCTGTCGGAAAGTCCCGTCAGCTCGCGGAACTGGGGCATGGAGTAGCAGGCGCGGATGAACGCGTCCCAGTCTTCCCGGTTCCGGTGGTGCTGCCGCTGGATGCATATCGTCTTGAGCTGCAGGTAGTTGGTCGTAATCGTTGCCCACATCTCGAATCCCTGCGGCAGGTTGTGGCGGAGCAGCATGTAGCTCTCGTAGCTTTTCCCGCTGTCCAGCCAGTTCTGGTAGAGACGCTTGACCTGCGCCTTGCTTTCTTCCGTGACATATTTGGTGTAGGGATCGGCCTTGCCCGCGATGAACTTTTCAAGCGAGTGCACCGTGGACTGGCTCATGATGATGTCCGCGAAGTGGTAGCGTTGGAACTCCGGCATGACCACCCCGTGGTGTTTCATGTCGAAGGTGACGAGGATGCCCTTGAGGAATGCGTCGTGCGACTGGTGCGCGTCCATGTTCCTGCCCAGCGCAAGGGCGACCTTCTGCCGCTTCTCGGTGACTTCCGTTGTCGTGTCTATCTCGCCCACGTTGAACGAATTGTTTATCGCGTTTATGGCCCTGTTCAGGCCGAAGACCTCTATGTTCTTGATTTCCAGCATAATGGAGCGGATTATAACACGAAAGGGCCTGCCCTCACAACTGGGCGGAGAAGGATGTATTTTGCAGGAGGACGTCAGTTGACAAACCAGCCTTGGGAAAGGGGAGTCCTGACATCGCTTGATAGTGCCTGCCCCTTGACAGCTTTTGACGTCAACTCTTGAACAAAGCGGGGATTTGCTTTATAGTTATGTAAATAGAAGGAAATCACCCCTTCCCCGACACAGGACGGGGTCTTTGAAAACAGTGCGTTACGTTGTAAAAACCGCTGTTTCGCTGTTTTCTTCTATATATATAGGAGTTGCTGTATGAGTTTGACACTTAATGACATCAAGCACCCGAAGATTAAGGCTTGGGTTGACGAATGTATTAAGATGTGTGAGCCTGACAATGTTGTTGTCGTCGATGGCTCAAAAGAAGAGTACGACCGCCTGATGCAGGAGTGCGTGAAGAAAGGCCTTGCGACCCCGCTCAAGAAGAAGGAGAACAGCTTCCTTTTCCGCTCACTGCCTTCCGATGTTGCCCGCGTTGAGTCACGCACCTTCATTTCTTCTGTCAAGGAAGAGGATGCCGGTCCCACCAACCACTGGATTGATCCCAAAGAGCTCAAGGTCACGATGAAGGGCCTGTACAAGGGCTGTATGCACGGCCGCACGATGTACGTCATCCCCTTCTGCATGGGACCGCTCGGCAGCCCCATCTCCAAGAATGGAATCGAGCTGACCGACTCTGAGTACGTCGTCCTGAACATGGACATCATGACCCGCGCCGGAAAGAAAGTCCTTGACATCTTCAATGCCGATGCGAACGCGGAGTTCGTTCCCTGCCTCCACTCAGTCGGAAAGCCGCTGAACAACGGCGAGAGCGACAACGGCATCTGGCCCTGCGCCGACGTTGAGCACAAGTACATCACCCAGTTCCCCGAGGAGCGCCTGATCTGGTCTTACGGTTCTGGATACGGTGGAAACGCCCTGCTCGGAAAGAAGTGCTTCGCCCTCCGTATC
The DNA here is from genome assembly GCA_024690865.1 of Treponema sp. Taxonomy (GTDB): domain Bacteria; phylum Spirochaetota; class Spirochaetia; order Treponematales; family Treponemataceae; genus Treponema_D. The sequence continues at coordinate 5,779 of JAILON010000030.1, forward strand.
GCGACTGTTCTGGCCCGCGACGAAGGCTGGCTCGCTGAGCACATGCTCATCCTCAAGCTGACCAACCCCGAGGGCAAGGTCAAGTACGTGACCGGTGCCTTCCCGTCAGCCTGCGGCAAGACCAACCTCGCCATGCTTATCCCGACCATCCCCGGATGGAAGGTCGAGACGATTGGTGACGACATCGCCTGGATGAAGTTCGGCGATGACGGCCGTCTCTATGCAATCAACCCCGAGGCCGGATTCTTCGGCGTTGCTCCCGGAACTTCTGCCGAGTCCAACAAGAACGCCCTCGTTTCCGCCGAGAAGAACACGATCTACACCAACTGCGCCCTCACCGAGGACGGAGATGTCTGGTGGGAAGGAATCGGCTACCCGGCCAAGGGCAAGCTGGTTGACTGGAAGGGACAGACCCGCGACGCACTCCCCAAGGACAAGGCTCCCAAGGGAGAGGAGATGGCCCATCCGAACGCCCGCTTCACCGCGCCCGCCAGCCAGTGCCCCTGTATCGCCAAGGAGTGGGAGGATCCCAAGGGAGTGCCGATCAGCGCAATCCTCTTCGGAGGCCGCCGCCCGTCCACCGTTCCGCTCGTACACCAGGCCCGCAACTGGAACCACGGCGTCTTCCTCGGCTCCATCGTCGGTTCCGAGATTACCGCCGCCTCCACGATCAATGCTGCTGAGGTCGGAAAGATCCGCCGCGATCCTTTCGCCATCCTGCCCTTCTGCGGTTACAACATGGGCGACTACTTCCAGCACTGGGTCAACGTCGGTGCCAAGGCCGACCAGGACAAGCTGCCCAAGATCTTCTACGTCAACTGGTTCCGCAAGGACGAGAACAACAAGGATCTGCCCGGCGGCTTCATGTGGCCCGGATACGGCGACAACAGCCGCGTCCTCGCATGGATCTTCGACCGCTGCGAC
>JAILON010000053.1 GCA_024690865.1 Treponema sp.
AGTTTGTCCAACTTCTTCCTGTAGAAGTCCTCTGCATCGAGCTTGACCTGGTTGGCTGCCGCTGACTCGTCGTAGATCCCTTCATTGGCCCAATACTTGTAGCCTGTCTGAAGTCTGGAGGACTCCGTCGCAATGAAGTCCTTGAGCTTGGTGTCGTGCAGCTCGTAGCCGATGTCGCGGAGTTCGCATCGGTAGGCAGGGGCGTTCATGTAGCTGGCCGTCTGCCCGTCTGCCGCATTTCCCCGTATGTCATCGGGGGTGTCAAAGTCCCGGGCAAAGATAACCAGCGATTTTTTTGTTCTGACCGGGCTGTATATCCCTGTGTCGGGCGGATTCTTGCAGAACAGGACCGAGCGGGTGTCCACTATCGTATAGTTTATGCCATAGGAACGCAGGACCTCGTCAAGGTTTTCGGTCCAGCCCAAATAGGGGAGGAAGAATCCGTCTCCGTTCTCTCCGAAAAACGACCTGTGGGAGTGGAGCCCCACTTCTACCTGGGCGTTCAGGGCTTCCCTCAAGTCTCGGTAATGGGGAAGGTAGCTGTAAGTTGCGGCCGTCGGGATAAGTTCCAGGAAGCCTTTTTCCTCGAAGAGCTTGAATGCCTGCAGGATGTTGCCAGAATAGGTTTCGAGAAAATCTTCCCTGCTTTTCCGTATGTTCCGAAGGCAACTGTCCACATTGCGGATGATGGCCTCGTCCCCCTTGTTCCTCTCCAGCTCCTCTTCGCCCAGCTTTGCCATGCTGTCCAGCCATGCCAAGTATTTTTTCTTGGTACTTTTGTGGGCCAGCAGTGTGCACAGGGGGGCGCTGAGCACCAAGCCGATCTTGAAAGGTATTCCGTCGTTTTCCAGCGAGCGGAACATGTTGAGCAGCGGAAGGTAGCTGTTGGAAATTGCGGAAAAGAGGATGGAATCCTCGTAGGCGAAATTTTCCTTTGCATTGAAGTTGTGGATGAAGGCTTGCTCCGCCTGTAAAATCAAAATTAAATTCTTGCTGGCCATAGTCTTATGAATCTGACTCCAAAAACATTTCCCTGTGGTCAAGGTATTGCCGCCTGAGCACGGATTCCATGCCCGACAATTGTACCAAAGGCGGGAATCCCATGTTCCTTCCCGGCAGGGCGCTCCTCAAGGCTTCGTTTCCCGTTGGAACGGAAATCTTCTTGCTCCTGGCCAGCGTGAGGCTTTCCTTGCCCTTGTAGCAAGCCTCCAGGCTTAGGATGAAGTGCTTTTTGGGAGAGGAGAGGAGAATGTACTGGTTCCTGTCCTCCAAGGATACCATCAGGTCTATGGTGTCCGTCTGAACGTCGCTGTCCTCGCTGTCAAAGAAAGAGACGTGCAGGTTCAGGTTTGAAAAGGACTCGCTGTCATAGAAGGACTGCAGGTCCGCCTCGCTTATGTCCCAGAAGGCATAGGCCCAGGCCGGATCCCGGAGGATGGTGCATATCTTGGTCTCGTTATAGCTTTTTGGCAGCTGGATTCCATTCTCTCCATCCTCGCCATCCTCATCCTCTTTGTATTCGACATAGCTCAGTTCCTGGTCTGCCAGTGCCGATGCCTCAAGCTCCTCGGCGTAATCAAGAAGTTCACCTATTATAAAATTCCTGTTCAAACTGCTGGGAATGTCCAGCATGTATTCGTCCGCGAGCTCCATAAGTTCGGCGTTTGTGAGGCTCTCAAGCTTTTTGCGGGAAAGGGTAAGCTCTTCCATAGCGGGGCTATCTTATAGCAAATCCATTCGTGTTTCAAGAAGCGGATGCGGATTTTATTGCGCCAAGCAGCTCTCCGTATTCCTCGAACGCGGGAATGTCGGGGTTGTCTCCCTTGATTTTGTCCGTGGAACGGAAAAGGAAGCCCGCCTTGCTCGCCCGTATCATGCCCAGGTCGTTGTGGCTGTCGCCGGCGGCGATGGTGTCGAATCCGATGGACTGCAGTGCCTTCACCGTCGTAAGCTTGCCGGCTTCGCACCGCAGCTTGAATCCTGTAATCTCTCCAGACGGGGCAACTTCCAGGCTGTTGCAGAATATTGTGGGCATGCCCAGCTTTTTCATCAGGGGGCCGGCGAACTGCGTGAACGTGTCGCTGAGGATTATCACCTGCGTGAAGCTCCTCAGCTCGTCCAAAAAGTCCTTCGCGCCTTCCATCGGGTCGATCTTGGAGATGGTTTCCTGAATCTCCTTCAGCCCCAGTCCATGCTCCTTCAGTATGCCCAGCCTCCACTTCATCAGTTTGTCATAGTCGGGTTCGTCTCTGGTCGTCCTCTTGAGTTCGCTTATCCCCGAAGCCTTTGAAAATGCAATCCATATCTCCGGCACCAAGACCCCTTCCAAATCCAAACAGACAATTTCCATAGTGTTCTCCTGAAAAAGCGGCCCGGAATTTCCCAAGCCAGCGGGAAACACTGTAGCACAATGAGAGATTTTAATCGAGGGGGTGCATGGGGAATTTGCGTCAGCTTGAAACTATATGGCTTTTCTGCTACTATTGATAAATGTTTTATTATCTTGGTGGCCTTTTTAAGAATTACTTTGGCCCTGCGAGGCTCCTGCAGTCATATGCCGTACTGATAGTCCTTGCCCTCTATGTTTCTTTCATCCTTACGAGAAAGCTCCTCCCAAAGTTCTTCCGCTTCCTGCCGCATGACAGGGGAAGGGAGTTCACCCTGTCAAAAGAGGCTGCCAAGGGCAAGCCAACTGGGGCCGGGGTCGTGTTCATAAGTTTTTTCGTCCTCCTCTGCCTTGCCTTCATCCCGTTGAACTTGTTGCAGGGAGGGGCGCTGGTCCTTACTTGGCTCATGATGCTTACCGGATTTCTGGACGACAGGAGCCAGAACGGATGGGGCGAATACCGCAAGGCCCTGCTGGATCTCATCCTCTGCCTTTCGGCATCTTTGCTCCTGTTCTATTTCATGCGGAATGAGGAAGGCCATCTTTCCTTCTGGCTGCCGTTCATGTCGGGCATGCTGACGGTTCCCGTCTGGCTGTATGTTTCCATATCAACGATAATCCTCTGGGTGTCCGTAAACACGACCAACTGCACCGACGGGGTTGATGGCCTGAGTTCCTCGCTGGTCCTGCTCGCGCTCTTTACGTTGGCGATATGCTTTTATGTGGTGTTCGGACACGTAAACATGGCTGCCTACCTTCTTGTGCCGCATTTGGATTCGGGGGCGGCATGGGGGCTCATGACATTCTGCCTTGCAGGGGTCCTGATGGGATACCTCTGGCACAATGCATTTCCCAGCTCCGTCCTCATGGGTGATGCGGGGTCCCGCGCCTTGGGCTTCTACATCGGCTTTTGCGTAATGGTCAGCGGAAACCCGTTCATGTTCCTTGTGACCTCTACGATTATTTTCATAAATGGAGGAATGGGGCTCCTCAAGGTTGCCTTGAAGCGCTTTTTCCACATCAGTGTGCTCACGAGCATCCGTTTTCCCCTTCATGACCATTATCGCAAGAACCACGGCTGGTCGCCCACGCAGGTCCTTATCAAGTTCCTGATAATCCAGCTGCTCATAACTATGGGGTTGCTCGGAGTTTTCTTCAAGGTCAGGTAGCTGCATCGTATGACGTTCTCGGAAAAATGCTTGGAATGTGCCCAGGAAGGCATAGTCCTCCTGAGGAACGAGGGCAAGATGCTTCCCCTCGTGTCTGCTGACAGGGTGGGGGTATTCGGCCGTGCCCAAAAGGACTGGTACAGGAGCGGCACAGGGTCCGGAGGTTCCGTACACTGCGACTATTCCACGAACCTTGTGGATTCCCTTCTGGAGCTGGAAAATGAGGGCGGTTCGGCGGCTGTTGACAGGAATCTTCTTGCCTTGTACGAAAGCTGGCTTGTGGACAACCCCTTTGACAACGGTGGCAACCTGTGGGCCGCCGAACCTTATTGCCAGAAGGAGATGGATATCTCGAAGTCGCTTGCGGACTCCGTCGCCTGTCGGTCCAACAAGGCCCTGTTCGTCATAGGACGGAACACGGGCGAAGACAAGGACTACAGGGATGAGGATGGAAGCTACAGGCTGACGGCCCAGGAGAGGTCCAACCTGAAGGCGGTCTGCGAAGCCTTTGAGTCCGTGTGCGTGGTGTTCAATACGTCCGGCATTGTGGATGCCGGCTGGTTGGATGATGTGGATTTTAAAGGCCACATAAAGGCCGTGGTATATGCTTGGGAAGGCGGACAGGAGGGGGGGAGGGCTGTTGCCAGGGTTCTGGCAGGAAAAGCGTACCCTTCCGGCAAGCTGAGCTGCAGCGTGGCCCGTGCCCTTGCCGACTATCCTTCAAGCCCGTGGTTTGCGGGCAAGGATGGAAGCGTCTACAGGGAGGACATATTCGTCGGATATCGCTACTTCATGACTTTTGCGCGGGACAGGATCCTTTTTCCCTTCGGATTTGGCCTTTCATATGCTGATTTTGAGCTGGAAAGCCCCCGTGCCCACTTTGAGCCTGCATCCGATATGGCAGATTCCAAGATTGTCATTTGTGCGAGGGTTCGCAATCGGGGAAAGCTCTACAAAGGAAAGGAGGTTCTCCAGGTCTATTATGAGTCTCCCCAGGGAAAGCTCGGAAAGTCTGTCCGTTCCCTGTCCGCATTTGCAAAGACGGAGGCGCTTGCACCCGGTCAGTCGCAGGATCTGGAGCTGTCCTTTTTTATCCGCGACATGGCATCCTATGATGAGTCCGGGCTTACCGGCAACGAGTCCTGCTTTGTGCTTGAGAAGGGCCTGTATACATTTTATGTGGGGACGGATTCTCTTTCTGCCGCCCCTGTCCTACTTGACGGAAGGAAAGGGCTGGCCTTGGAATGCGATGTTGTCGTGGAGCGGCTGGAGCAGGCCCTTGCCCCGGCGGAGGCATTTCCCGTCCTGAGGCCGCGGATTGGCGGGAATGAAGGCGCCCTGTATGAGAAAGACTGGTCGCATACGGCACGGACAAACGCCGTGGACATGACCAGCCGCATACGAAATCGGCTTCCCCGTGGGGACGCCCCTGTCGGCTTCCAGGGGATAACGTTTGACAGTTTGAAAGACGATCCTTCCCTTCTGCCTCGCTTTATAGCGCAGATGGACGTAAGGGAGCTTTCCACCATACTGCGTGGTGAAGGAATGCTCAGCGACAAGGTTACACGGGGCATCGCGGCTGCTTTCGGAGGCGTGAGCGAGCGTCTGCATTCCGTGTTCCGCATGCCCTGCGCCGGATGTGCGGACGGACCTTCTGGTATACGGATGGACACGGGAAAGGAAGCGCATCTCATGCCGTCGGGTACGAGCTTGGCCTGTTCGTGGAATCTTCCGCTTGTGCAGGAGCTGTATGCGTTTGAGGGGCAGGAGCTTTTTGAAAACGGAATTGACGCGCTGCTGGGACCGGGAATGAACATACAGAGGAATCCTCTTGGTGGGCGCAACTTCGAGTATTTCTCTGAGGATCCCCTCCTTTCGGGCCTCATGGCCTGTGCCGAGCTGTCCGGACTCCGTACAAAAGGTTTCCATGGCGTTATAAAGCACTTTGCGACGAACAATCAGGAAACTGCGCGGCGGGAGGGAAATTCCGTCGTGTCGGAGCGGGCCCTGAGGGAAATATATCTGAAGCCCTTTGAGATTGCGGTGCGGCAGGGTGGAGCTCAGGCCGTCATGACGTCTTACAATTCCCTCAACGGGCATTGGGCGGCGTCAAACTACGATCTCGTGAATATGGTGCTCAGGCGGGAGTGGGGGTTCGGGGGGCTGGTGATGACCGACTGGTGGGCCTGTATGAACGACTGCGTGACAGGCGGCGAGCCTACCGTAAAGAACACCGCGGCCATGATCCGTTCAGGAAACAATGTCTACATGGTTGTAGACAACGACGGTGCAGAGGAGAACGTATTTGGCGACAACATTGACAGTTCCCTCGCTTCCAGTGCGCTGACCGTGGGGGAACTCCAGAAATCGGCCTCGCAGGTCGTCTCTTTCCTCTTGACCTGCGCTGTTTCCCGAAGGAAGCTGGGGCCCTTGAAGGATATCCCTGTATTCATCTCCAGGAACATCCAGCTTCCTCCGGGGAGCGTGATTGTTGAGGACGGAAAGCAGTTTCCCATACGGGAAGGAGAGGTCGTCTACATTGACTCGCCGTGCGATGCCTGCTACTCCATCAGGGGTGAATTCAAGAAGGACGGAGACGACCTTTCGCAGTCGGTGCTGCATGTCTTGATAGATGGTGATGTTGCGGCGTCCTTCCAGTGCAGGACTACGATGGGGAGTTTTATCTGGGCCGTTGCCGCCAGGGTGCAGATAGGAAAAGGGCAGCATGAGATACGCATCCAGGATGCCAAGCCGGGGATAATCCTCAAGGGACTGACTTTTTCCAGCGGGGAAAAGAATCCTGTTTCCCTCGGTTTTTTTAAATAGTAGGGGCAATATGGAAAAACAGGATGGACTTTCACTGCTGCTCGTCTCCTGCGACAGCTACATGGACATAGCGAAGGTTTTCGGGGCATCTGCCATGAAGTACTGGCCGGATTGCCCGTACAGGAAGTATCTTCTAACAGAAAGCGGGGAAGGCTACGGGCTTGATGCCCCCCGTTTTTTTGACGTGATTCTGAAGGCCGGCAGGGGAAAGTCCTGGAGCGACTGCCTGCTGTATGCGATGAAGGAGATTCCTACTCGCCATGTCCTTGTCATGCTGGACGACTTCATCCTTTCTGCTCCGGTGGACGGTTCCAAGATGGATGCTGCCTATCGGATTGCCTGCAAGAAAGACGCCGCAATTTTCAAGCTGTCCCCACGGGATTTCCGCGGGGGGGGGAAGGAGTGGGACGGGGGGCTCTCGTACAGCGAGGTCCTCAAGGAGGAGCCTTACAGGGTGTCAGTGAACCCTCCTGCCGTATGGGACAGCCTCTTTGTGGAAAGCTTGCTTGAAGGTAGGAGCGTCAGCGCATGGGATTTTGAACGGCAGGGGACCGTATGGGCTCGTGATATGCATCAGACGGTATGGAGGCTTTCCGAGGAGCCTATCTTCTCGTTCTTTGATCCGACTGGCGATGGGGCCGTGGCGAGGGGCCGGCTCGTGAAGGGCTTCCGTGACTTTTGCGAAAGCGAAGGCTTCTTGCTTGAAACGGCCAGGGCGGACATGACATGGAAAGACGGTGCAAGGAAAGCCATCAAGGGCTTCATATACCGCATGAACCCTGCCCTAATCCTCCGCATCCAACAGTGGCTCTTTGAAATGAGGAACGCCTAGTTTTCCCCATTCCCTATTCGGTTTTCTATGTCGGATTTGTATTCCGCCTCATGTTCCAACCACTCCCCGTAGTCCGCCTCCCAGTCCTGGTAGCCTTTCTCGCCCCGGTGGTCGGGGAGGGCGTAGGCTTCCTTGAGATAGGGGGCGACGAGGGCGGTGACTTTCTCTGCCCCGTAAATGTTGAAGTGGGCGGGATCCCAGTAGTCCCGGTCAACATCCAAGCCGAATGCTTCCCATTCCGCGCAGAAGTTCTTGAAGCTAAAGCCCGCCTCCTGCACCCTGCCTCCAATGTAGTTGACGTTGGCGAGTGCGTCGGGATACTTGTAGGTGTCCGCGAAGGGGTAGTAGACGAAGAGGACGGGGCAGCCCACCTTGGTGCATTTGTTGAGGAGCTTCGCAAGGCAAGCTTCAAGCTCCGGGGAAAGGGACTTTACCTCGTCCGTCCTGCCGGGGCGGTCTACTTTACCCCAGACCATCGCGTTGTAGCCCCGGTCCACGTTGGGCATTTTGCAGAAGAAATTGGCTGGCGCAAGGTCGTTCGTGTGCCACTTTATGATGTCCGCGAAGTAGGAGATAGGGCTTTCCGTCAGGTCCTGTGCCCGCATGACCTCGTTCTTTATGAGGAGAAATCGGTTCAGCGAATACTTAAAGCCGTCCGTGTTGTAGCGGGTGTAGCTGTCTCCTATGTTGCCTATCATTTCCCCGGTGATGAAGGGGTAGATGTCTATGACGAGGAGCTGGGGCTTCTGGCTTTTGAGGGCTTCCGTGACCGCGTAGGGAATCGTGTTGGCCCCCATCATGTTGACGCAGAAGTTGTAGGAGGCAAAGCCGCAGTCTTTCCAGGCCTGCATGGGAATGAACGACGAGAAGGTTCCGCTCGTTCCGATGAAGACCACGTCCAGGCTGTCCCGCCTGAGCGCATAGTAGCCGGAGATGTTCTTCCGCGTATACGACAGGTTTCCCCGCTTGCAGTAGGACAGGTGCACGAAGAGAAAGAGGAAGACGGCGGTGAAAGCGGCGACTTTTATGGCATTCAAACAAGCTTTTTTCATTCTAGCCCCCTAGAATCCTTGATAGATGAAGTCGGCGGCCTCGAATCCCGGACCGTACTGGCCCTCAAAGAGGACGGCGAAGAGAAGGGCAAGCCAGACCGCCCAGCGGAGAGGGAGCGGCCGCTTTGCAAGCCAGACCCGCGCCGACCCGTACTTTTCACGGATGAGGGAGGCGGCGAGGAGGACGATGAGCGAGACGGCAAGCAGCTTCTTGCCGTGTATGAGGGCAAGGCTCACGGCGGGGGCAGCTGCCCCAGTCATCGCCCCGAAAAGCATACCGTAGACTGAGAGAGCCTGGGGAATGTCCTCGCTCCGGAAAAAGACGAGCGAGAGGCAGAAAATAAGATACGTTCTGAGCGACTGGAATATGTGGAAGGCGAGCGACTTCTCCGGTATGTGCAGGAGGGCGTTCAGCTTCTTGAAGAGGGGCTTTGCAAGCTCGGAGAGCAGCATGACTACCCAGTACCAGATGCCCGAACCGATCCAGTACTTGTAGGAGCCGTGCCAGATGCCCATGACCATCCAGGAGGCGAACATCCCTATCTCTGTCGGAATCAGTTTGCCCAGCCGCTTGCCGAAATGCTTCTTTGTCCGTGCTCCCAGGCTGATGATGGCGGGCGACTTGAGCAGGGGGAAAAGCACATAGTCTTGTGCCCAACTTCCGAGCGTGATGTGCCAGCGTTTCCAGAACTCCTGCACGGTCCTGGAGAAGAAGGGGGAGTTGAAGTTTTCTTTGAGCGTAATGCCAAACAGTTCCGCTGCCCCGAGCACGATGTCAAGGCAGCCGGAGAAGTCCGTGTAGAGCTGCATGGGGTACAATAAGACCGCGACCGCCGTCCAGCGACCGCCCATACCTCCAAGGTCGGCATACACCATGTCCACGACGGCCCCGATCCGGGCGGAGATAACGAGCTTCTTGAAGAAGCCCCAGACAATCCGCTGCGCACCGAGCGTGACGTTCTCATAGCGTGGCCGCACCCCCTCGTAGAGGGTGGACAGGTCCTCGCGGCGGCTTATGGGGCCGCTTGTCATCTGGGGGAAGAAGATGACGAAGAGGAAGAGCTTCAGGAAGTTCCGCTCCGGCGTGATGCTTTCCCAGTGGCAGTCCAGTATGTAGGCGATGACCTGCATGATATAGTAGCTCATACCGATTGCGGCGGGGAGGAAAGGGGCATCCGGGAGCAGGGGCTTCCAATAGCCGCCCCCCTTAAAGACGAACCAGAGCAGGACGTTGCATATGATTGCGAGGACGACCGGGAGCCGCCCGCTTTTGCCTTGTGCCCGTTGCCGTGCGTCTGCGAGTGCCGCGACGTATGCCGCCACAGTGGAAGCGAGGGGGAGGGCAAGCAGGAAGGGGCTTGTATTGTATAGGAAGAAAAAAAGGCTTCCTGCCAGCAGGACGGGCCAGCGGAATCGTTTCCCCGCAAGGCAATAGGCCGCGAGAAGCAGGGCGAGGAAAATGAGGAACGAAAAGGATGTGAGCGGCAAGAGCTGACCTGCCGTTTCTACTGGAGCTTGGAGAGGATGATGTCCACCATCTCCCCGACGTTCTTGAGTTTGTTCGTCTGCCCCATGCTGAATTTGATGCCGAATTCTTTCTCGACAGCGACGACGAGGTTGATGTGCTCGAATGAGTCCCAGTCCTCAATGTCGTCGGCGGTCGTTGCATCCGTCACGTGGATGGACTCATCGTCGAACACGTCCTGAAACACCTTGTCAAGCCGCGTGTATACCTCTTCCCTTGTCATTTTCAGTTCACTCCTGTTACATGTATGTGTTTGTTCCGATTTTCGTAGCCTGCGGTCTCAAGCAGGCAGACGGAATTCCCGTCCGCATCCTCCGAGACCTTTCTGAAGCCCATCGTCGTGTAGAAATCTTTTACCATCTTGTTCTTGGCGGTGGGATAGTAGTAGCCCCAGAGCTTCCTGATCCCGCGCTTCCGGCATTCGGCGGCGAGGGAGTCCAGCATAGCGTCCTCCATGCCCCGGCGAAGGACCCGGCAGCTCATCAGCCAGAGGTCGATGTGGAATTCTTCTCCGCCCGCATCGGGGCTGTCCTTCTGTCCCCGGTGGCCGAAGACGACCGAAACCACGCCGTTGTCCCCGAACTTATCCGCAAGCTTTCCGTATAGGGTAATATAGGAAGAATCCGCCGCGACGGCCTCTATGTCCGCCTGAGTGCAGCGCCTGGTCGTCAGGTTGAACTGGTTGCTCTTGTTCGTCAGCTGGGCAATCCGGGACATATAGAGGGGGGCGAAGGGGGCTATCTCGCCCTGCATCTCCAGGCTGTCCAAGTATGAGCCGTAATCCGCGAAGCTCGCCTCGCTCTTCTTGCGCTCGGCGTTGGCCCTGTACATCTCGTTTCGTTTCAGGTCATCGTCAGAGAAGGCAGTGAGCTCAAAGTAGCCTGCCCTGTCCAGCGTGCTGATGTAATGCTCAGGCTCCGGCATCTCGGGAACCGCCGCCCCCGGGACCCCCTGCCTGACTATCTCGCGCTCCGCCGGGTTGTCGTCCACGAAAACGATGGCATCCGCGCCGATGTTAAGGTCGTCCGCGATGGCGAGCAGGTTCCTGTCCTTGCTGTCCCAGTTGGCCTTTATGTCTATAAAATCATCTTTCTTGAGTATGCTGTCCGGCCGGGCAAGGCCTGCGAGCGCGTTCTCCTCGTCGTTCTTGGAGTTCACCGTCAGGAGAACGCCGATGTCCTTCTGCGATTTGATGTAGGACTGGAACTCGCTGTAGAGCTGGGCGACGGGGGTCTCCTGCCCGATTTCTATGTTGTCCGCCCCGTCGTCGCCGACAATGCCTCCCCAGAGGGTGTTGTCCAGGTCCAGCGCGAGGGCCTTCTTGTTCTTGCCGTATATCGACTTGATGATGGTCGAGAGGTTATAGGCGAACGCGGGAAGCGCGGGCACGGCGAGGATGTACTTGTACATGTGGTAGTAGAAGGGGTTCGCCCACTGCTCAATCCCGTAGCTCGCGGCCAGGTAGTTGATGTCGTTTATGTAGAAGTTCTCGTGGCTGTCTGCCCAGCCGGCAAGCTTCTCGTTGAGCCGGGAGGTGAAGCGGACGCGGCCCCGCCAGTCCCATGCGTCCCGGTTGCCCATGAGCCTCCATGCGGGCAGCTCGAAGTTGTTCTGTATGACCGGGCAGGAATATGTACATGCAATCTTTTCCCAGAGCTGCCTGTAGCGGGCAAAGCAGGACTCAAGCTTCGCGTCCACGTCCTCCCGGCTGTCCGTGACGGCTGGCCAGTCCGTGATGTTCCTGCTGCTCGTGTGGATGAATATGATGTCGGGCTTGAAGGCGACCAGCTCCGGGCTGTCGAACATCGCGTCGTTCCAGCCTTGGGCGTATTCGGACTCGTAGAAAGATGGCTCTATACCGTAGTTGAGCAGGAAGAGCTCGAGCACGTCCTTGATGTCATGGGTCGTGGACATGCCGAGGACTGCTATCTTCTTTGTAATCCTCTTGCAGTCTTCCGCGAGCAACTTCCGGCGCAGCTTCTTCTTGTTCGTCAATATATAGTTGGAATCAAATGGGTATTCCAGTTCTTTCAACGTTCCGCGCCTCCAGCCAGCCCTTATGCTGGCTTACGAGGACCTTCAGTCCTCGCAATCGATTTTCTCTTTTATATTCTAGCAGTTTGAGGGGGATTTGACAATACAGGGGCAAAGCGGGTATCATCGCGCTGTATGGAAACTGTATGCAGTGCGGGTATAGTTCTTGCCGCGGCCATCTGGGGCTTTGCCTTCGTTATTGTGAAGGACAGCCTTGCCTATGTGGGGGCCATCTGGATGATTGCCATCCGTTTTACGATTGCGGCCCTCCTGCTCATGCTTATATACTGCCGCCGCCTGAAGTGCCTGAACGCCTCGTACTGGAAGCATGGTTTTATCCTGGGGACGATGATTTTCTTGGCCTATGCATTTCAGACCGTGGGCTGCGACTATACCAGCGCGGGCAAGAATGCCTTCCTGACGGCAGTGTATGTCATATGTGTTCCGCTCATTTCCTGGCCCCTGTACCGGAAAAGGCCCGCATGGTACGTCTTTATGGCGGCAATCATCTTTTTTGTGGGAATTGGGCTTGTTGCAGTAAAAGAGGACGGTGACTCCCTCTTGGAAATGAACATCGGGGACATACTTACGTTGGTTTGCGGTGTTTTTTACGGGCTGCACATCATCTTTATAGCCCGCTATGATGAAAGCGAGGATCCCGTATTGCTTTCTGCCGTGCAGTTTCTCTTTACCGCGCTGTGGGCATGGCTGGCTTCTCCTTTTATCGCGAATCCTGCGATAAACCGTCCCCTTGAGCTGAATGCCCTGCTCAGGCCGGGCGTCATCTTTTCCATGCTGTATTTGGGCGTCCTGTCCACGATGGTCGCATACCTCTTGCAGAACGTCTGTTTGAAGTATGTGCCGTCCTCGCTCGGTTCCCTTTTCATGTCGCTGGAGGCTGTCTTTGGAGTCGTTTTCGGGATGATCTTCCTGCATGAGGAAGTCTCGCCCCGGATGCTGCTGGGCTTTGCCTTGATTTTCGCCGCCATAGTGATGGCGGAGGTGTTTCCCAAACTGAGAAAGGGGGAATCCTCCCCCATCGTCACAGCGCCGTGTAGATGATGTTCTTTATCTTGCGGGCGACAGGGGACAGTCCCGTGTCCACCCGCTGCATCATCAGAACGACGGCGAGTTCATTGGCCCGGTCCACCATCATGAAGGTCCCCAGCCAGCCGTCCCAGCCGAACTCGCCCCGTTCGCTTATCGTCAGGCTCCGGCCAGGCTCCTTCATCACCCTCATCAGGTTTGCGTAGCTGTAGCCCGGCAGGTGGGGCTGCGTGATGTCGAATGCCTTCTGCTGCTTCCGGTCCAGGCAGCCCGAGCCGATGAAGTCCGCCGCCCGCTCGGAGAGGATTCTCGCCCCGCCGTAACTTCCACGTCCTAGCAGCATTAGGCAGAATTTCATGTAATCGTCTACCGTAGAAGCAAGCCCCGCGCCACCGGATTCGAACTTGGGCGGCCTCGTCATCGTGTTGGAGATGCCCAGCCGGTTCTCCGTGAACAGAATGCAACCCTTTTTCTTGTCCGAGCAGTCGTAGACTTTGGCAAGCCGTTCCTGCTTTTCTGCGGGGACGTAAAAGGCCGTATCCTTCATACCGAGGGGGGCGAACATCCGCTTTTGCAGGAAGTCCGAGAATTTCATGCCCGATGCCTTCTCTATGACTGCTCCCATCACGTCGGCGGAAAGCCCGTATTCCCAGCTGCTTCCCGGGATGAAGTCGAGCGGCACGAAGCCCAGGAGGGATGCGAATTCCACCGTGTCCATGCAGTCGGTCCGATCCGCCTTCATGTCCAGCTCCCGTATCAAATCCGAGATCCGCTTGCGTCCCTCATTTTCCTCGCCCCCGTAGCTCAGGCCGCTCGTCATGTTCATCAGGTCCTTGAGCAGAATCTGCCGGGGGGATTCTTTTACCTTACCCTTTTTGTCGCAGTAGCTTATGCGGGAGAACTCCGGGATGTAGGAGTCAAGCTCCTCCATAAGGTCTATCTTGCCCTCTTGCAGGAGCAACGCCGCTGCCACGGATGTTATGGGCTTGCTCATCGAGTACATGCGGCATATCGTTTCTCGGGCAAAGGGAACCTTATTCTCCCGGTCGGCAAAGCCAGCCTGCCAGAAGCCCCGTTCCTGGCCCCCCTGGAATACGAGGCAACTGGCCCCCGCCAAGAACTGCGAGGCGACTGCCCCGTCAAGGACTTCCTGTATGTGTGAAAGATGCGCTGTGTCCATAACTCCCTCCTGTGCGCTGCTGCATAGCTTTTGCGGGCGGACGACCGGTAATCCTGGCTGCCTGTGCCGCTTTTACGATTATAGCTTTACTAACGGGAAATGTCCACGTCTGGTTAGGGAGATAAACAAAAACATCGAAATAAAACAGCCCCCGCCAGACTCACTGACGGGGGCCGTTCATTTCGCTTTATCTAGGCATTA
>JAILON010000055.1 GCA_024690865.1 Treponema sp.
GGTAGACCCGGTCCTTGTGGGAGCCTATCTTGGTCATGCCGTCAAAAGGACTGTCCTCCTTATTGTCCTCCGCCAAGAAGGCATCGTACTCATCAACAGGTACGGCTAAAACGACCGCCAGCTGCTTGTAGTGCTGCATGGCCTGCATCATGAAGCTGTCAAAGAG
This sequence comes from Treponema sp., assembly GCA_024690865.1. Lineage (GTDB taxonomy): Bacteria > Spirochaetota > Spirochaetia > Treponematales > Treponemataceae > Treponema_D. Next base: position 167 of record JAILON010000055.1, read on the forward strand.
CTCCTGGGTCATGCCATCCTCCGAGGATGACTCAAGCTTCTTGTTGAGGGCCTCGAGGGCAGGCGTGTATTGGAAAAAGGCGAAGAGGGAGGGGTACTCGCTCTCATCGGCGCCAAAACTCTGGATTCCCAGGCCCTTGTCAACGAGGGAACTGTCAAACTTCAGGCGGAGGCCGCACTCAGCAAAATCGGTATAGGCCGATCCCTGCTGCTTTTTGGAAGCCCCGCAGGAAACTGAAAGGATGAGGAGGGAAAAAGCCGCGAGGGATGCCAGCGCGGTACGGACATTTTTCGTCCAGTTGCAATGAATCATTATGGAAACTCCGAAAGAAGTGCGTGGCTACTTGGTCACGTTGAACTTGAAGAAGAGAACGTCCCCGTCCTGCACCTCGTAGTCCTTACCCTCGGTGCGGTACTTGCCCGCAACCTTTATCTTTTCCTCGCTGCCGTAAGTCCGCAGGTCGTCCACTGTATAGGCTTCGGCCTTGATAAAGCCTTTCTCAAAGTCCGTGTGGATGACTCCGGCGGCCTGGGGCGCCTTGTCTCCGGCATGGAAGGTCCAAGCCCGGCATTCGTCCGGTCCGCCCGTAAAGAAGGTGCGAAGGCCCATCAAGTGGTAGACCTGGCGGGAAAGGACTGAAAGACCGCTCTCCTTGAGGCCGACGCTCTCCATGAACTCCTTGCGGTCCGCCGGGTCAGTAATCTCCGAGAGGTCCGCCTCGAACTTTCCGCATATCACGATGTATTCGGACTTTTCTTCGGCCGCAATCTTCTGGACAGCCTCGACGTACTTGTTCGTGCCGGAGGCTATCGTGTCTTCATCGATGTTGCAGACGAAAATCTGGGGCTTTATCGTGAGCAGGTGCAGGTCGTACACGGCCGCCTGCTCGTCATCGGTCAGCTCAGCGAGCCGGGCCCCCTTGCCCTCCTGCAGGAGGGGCTTGATCTTTGCAACCGCACTTGTGTAGTTGGCGAACTCCCGCTCCTTTTCCTTTCCCATCGCACGGATCGTCTTGGTCACCTTCTCCTGTCGTTTGGCGATCGTATCAAGGTCGGCCTGGGCCAACTCATAGTTTATCGTCAGGATGTCGCTTTCAGGATCAACCGGGGCATCGGTCTTCGCATCATCGCGGACGTGCTGGATGTCGGGATTGTCAAAACAGCGGACGACATGAGCTATGACCGTCGTCTCGCGGATGTTGGCAAGGAACTGGTTTCCCAAGCCCTCACCCTTGCTCGCCCCCTTTATGAGGCCCGCGATGTCCACGAAATCGACGGAGGCAGGGATTTTCTTTTTTGGCTGGAAGACGGAAGCCATGAAGTCGAGCCGCTCATCGGGCAGGTCGACGACGCCGACGTTCGGATCAATGGTACAGAATGGATAGTTCTCGGCAGCGGCCGGGGCCTTGGTCAGGGCAGAAAAGATGGTGGACTTGCCGACGTTCGGAAGGCCCACGATGCCACAAGTAAGTTTCATATATATCGTTCCTCGAAATTTATGTCCCCCCACTATATAGCATTCACCAAAAATAGGCAACCGACAGGGAAGATCCCTTGCACCGTGCCGATCCAAGCTTTGTTTCCCAGGCCTTCACGCCTTTGGAGGGCAGGCCTTCATCTCTTTGGAGGGCACCCCTTCACGCCTTTGGAGGGCACCCCTTCACGCCTTTGGAGGGCACCCCTTCACGTGCAAAAAACCAGATTATTACCGTTTTTGGGGTAAAAATCGGGGACCAAGGCAATGCACAGCACACATCGTGCAATTGCGGCCCCCGCATTTTTTTCGTTTCTACAAACTCTTGAGCAGCTTGCGGACGGCACCCTTCCCCGCAATCAACTTCGTAAAGGAACTCGTGACGGCATCGGCCAGGCCTGCCTCAAAGAGGTCCACGCCAAAGATTTCCTTGCGGTGCAGGAGGGCTTCGACAGCCTTGACCGCGGACTCGGCATCAGTAGCAAGCTGTATGCCGGCGACGTACTTCCGCAGTTCCTCGAAGAGGGGATCCGGACTCAGCTCAAACGCCTTTCCTTCATCATCGACTGCCATCAGGTAACGGAGCCAGAGGGCGAACACGAGGGGAACGACCTTCAAGTCGGAAAGCTTCAAATCAAGCCGGGCCATATAGCCTTTTATCGTCTCGCCGAAACGGATTGAAAGTTTCTGCGAAGTATCGCAGGCAATCCGCTGCGGTGTGTCGGGCATGAAGGGGTTGGGAATGCGAATGTTCACAACCTCGTCTATAAAATCCCGGGGCTTGATGATGCCGGGGTCCACGACGACGGGGAGGCCTTCCTCGTATCCCAGCCGCTTTACCAGACGGAGCAGGTCTGCATCCTTCATCTCGTCGGCGATCAGGGTATAACCCAAAAGGCAGCCGCTCAGCGCGAGGAAGGTGTGAAGCGGATTCAGGCAGGTACAGACCTTCATCTTCTCGACCTTGTCCACGGTCGCCCGGTCGGTAAAATAGAGGCCGCCCTTCTCCAGCTCGGGCCGTCCGTTCGGAAAGGAATCCTCAATGACCAGATACTGGCACTCTTCGGCGTTCACGAAGGGGGCGACATAGGTCTTTTTGGACGTTATGACAGGATCAAGACCTTCGATGCCGTCGGCGGCGAGCATCTTTTCAATCTTCGCGTCGGGCCTAGGCGTAATCTTGTCTATCATCGTCCAGGGGAAAGTCACGCAGGAAGGATCGGTAACGTAATCGAGGAAGCCCGCCTTGCAGACCCCCCGCTTCTCCCATTCCGTGGCAAATTCCTTTACGGCGGCATAGAGCTTGTCACCGTTGTG
>JAILON010000118.1 GCA_024690865.1 Treponema sp.
GAACTTGCCGCCAGTGATTACGACGTCGCCTGTATAGGGATCATCACCGCTAAAGTTCTGGGAAGCTTGTCCCGACAGCGCAGGCCACACCATGCTCATTTTACCGCTCGTGAAATCACCGGATGTGATGGAGTAGGTTGACGTCCCGTCTGTAATATAATACGTTGCATTCCCCGCTTTGAAGCCGGTGCTGAAAGTCCAGGTATTGTCCGGGTAGAAGAATGCAAAGATTCCAACAACATCACCATCCTGGGGATTCGCAGAAGCACTGCCAGCTTTGAATACGGCGGTATAACCGCTCGTTACCGCAGGAACAGCAGTGGCCGTAAAGCTCGTTCCTTCCCACACGATTGTAAGCGTGTCGCCCGTAACAGTCACCCGGCGTGTACCGCTGATGCCTTCAAAAGTCGCATCCACGCTCCCTTCGAACGTGGCATCGCCGCTTATCGCCGCCGCCATGGACACCGCGCTGCTGTAGGTTCCCGTCAAGTTCGGTGACGCACCGCCCTGGGCAAGCGTTATGCTTCCGCTCGAGGAATTGCCGTTGATGATACAAAGCTGATACTGGCCGCCGTTCACGGAGATGGGATTCGCCGCGCTGGCCTTAAACGCAAAGGTACCCGTGCCGCTGGTACTGGTCGTGCCGCCGCTTGAACCGGAGCCGCTGGACGTCCCCGTACCGCTTCCGCTGCTACCGCTGCCGCTGCCGCCGCTTGATACGGTGTCGCCGCCGTTCTTGTAAAAGTCCTCCTTCCAGTAGTCGCAGGACCCGAACAGGGCCACGCAGGTAAGTGCGGCTGCCAGGATGGGCAGGATTTTACTCGTCTTTTTCATAAGAAACTCCTTTACCTTTATTTGGTATGTATATAAAAAGCCCCCGTGAGCACGGCAGTCCGCGCCTTCCGAGGGCAATTTATGAGGATATGGGGAATGTCTTTTGCTGGATGTACCCGCTAGGGCATAAGAGGGGCCACAGGCCATTATCAGAGAAACACCCCTCGTGTCAAGTACTTTTGGCCGTTTTTTCACTTTTTTTTCCTTTTTTCCAACAGCTCCAGTCTCGTTGTTCAATAGTATACCGCGTAGGAAAAAGAAAAAACAGTGATTTTCAATCATAGTTTTGTTGCAATAATGCAACTCCTCCGCGCGGGACGGCAGGAAAACAGGGGCGGCCCGCCCCGGGCAGCCCTGCGACAGAACGCGAGGGGGTGAGGCAGATTTCGCCTCCAGGGCGGAATAGGGGGCGGTGCCCCTCCCCTGCTCGGCAGCTTGCGCCCCGGAAGTCTGCCCTGTGTGCATGTTTCCCGTCCGCCCCAGCCTCGTCACATCGCCCGGTTCCGTTGCCCCCTTGTCCGGCAAATATGACATTCCTGTCTTTTTGCCACGGATGTATATATTGGCGGCAGGAAAAGAAAACGAGGCTTTCATTTTTCCGCCGCCTGTAGTACACTGGAGGAGGCTTGAAGTGGCGAAAGATGAAAATTTCCCTGTGGCAGTGCGCCCGGAAGGGCGGGGCTGGGAGGGCGGCAGCCCAACGGACAAGGGGGATGGAGGCCCGGAGAACATAACGGGCGGCGGCCCAAATGGCATGGCGGATGGAGGCCCGGAGGACGTGATGGGCGGCGGCCCAAAGGGCAAAAGTCCTGATACAAGGCCGGGGAAGAAGGCGAAACGCACGGGCAGGACGAGGTTTCGGTCCAAGGCCCGGCGCAACCACAAGGACAGCCTTTTCTGTCGCCTGTTCTCGGACAAGGAAAACGCCCTGTCGCTTTACAATGCGTTGACGGGGAGCTCGTACACGGAGGCGGACGGGCTTGAGATCGTGACGCTGGAGGATGCGGTCTATCTTTCTCGGAAGAACGACTGTGCGGTCTGCGTTCAGTCGTCGCTCGCCCTGTTCGAGCAGCAGAGCAGCTGGAATCCCAACATGCCATTGCGTGGGCTTCTCTACTTTGCCGCCGAATACGAGGGCTGGCTTGCGAAGAACAAGAAGTACGTGTATACCGGGAATCTGGTGAAGATTCCTTCTCCCGCCTACTTCGTCCTGTACAACGGGACGGAGAGGCAGGAGGAGAAGATGGAGCTGCGGCTTTCCGATGCCTTTGAGAAGCCGTCGGAGGGCTATGAGTGGACGGCACATGTGGTCAACGTGAACGCAGGCCACAACGTCGGCATTCTGAGCCGCTGCCAGCTTTTGGGCGAGTATGCGGACTTCATTGCGGACGTACGGCAGGAACAGGCGGCCGGGAAGCCTTTGGCAACAGCGGTTGATGCGGCCGTGGACACGTGTATACGGAAGGGCGGGAAGCTCGCGGATTTTATGAGGAAGCACAAGGCGGAGGTAAAGCGGATGTATTGGTTTGAGTATGATGCGAAGCTGCACGATGAGGTCCTTCAAGAGGAGGCGTTTGAGAATGGGCTTGTGGAAGGCCAAGAACGGGATCTCCGCAACTTGATGGCCAAGTTGTCCATGACGGTTGAACAAGCAATGGATATTTTGGATATCCCTGCGGAGGAGCGGGAGAAGTACGCGGCCAGGCTGAGGGAGGACACGACAATGGCCACGGCAGGGGTGTGACGGGCAGGGCGGTGCACACCGCGGCGGGGACGCAAAAAAGCCCCCGGCAGCCGAAGCCACCGGGGGACGGACCGCCGTGCGAGCCCCTCCCCTGCCGGTGTTCAGAACCGCGCTACTCTTCCTTCACAAACATAAAATAGTAGTGGTCTGGATCATTGTTATGCGCTGTTCCGCTCGGCATTCCTCCCCCCGTTGCCGACGAGATCCCATTGGGATCCAGATAGAACTTGCCGCCAGTAATTACGACGTCGCCTGTATAAGGATCACTGCCGCTAAAATTCTGGGGAGTTTGACCTACAGGCCACGCCATGCTCATTTTACCGTTCGTGAAATCACCGGAGGTAAGAGAATATGTTGAGTCAAAAGAATCGGCATAAATATAGGCGGATCCCACGATAAAGCCGTCGCTGAACGTCCACCTGCCATCTGGATAGAAGAATGCAAATTCTTCGACGGAATTTAAGACAGCCTTGTATTTTGCGCTGTAACCGCTTTTCTGAGGAACAGCATCCGCCGAAAAGGTGTTCGTTCCGTCACTTATGGTAAGAGTATTCCCCGTAACGGTCAACTGATATGAGGTGGTGGAATTCCCAAAAGTCACGGTCCAGCAGCCTTCTATCGTGGCATTCCCGATTATCGCCACCGCCAGGGCCGCCGCGCTGCTGTAGGTTCCCGTCAAGTTCGGTGACGTACCGCCCTGGGCAAGCGTTATGCTTCCGCTCGAGGAATTGCCGGTAAGAATGCAATATTGGTACATACCGCCGTTCACGGTAATGGGATTCGCGTTGGCCTTAAACGCAAAGGTACCCGTGCTACTGGGACTGGCCGTGCCGCCGCTTGAGCCAGAGCCGGAGCCAGCTACCAGACGTGGCCATCCCCCCGCTCGCGAAGAGGGGGGGGCGGTGGCTGCCGGCCAGGCGGCGGGACTTGCCACCCAACCAGCCCTGCCCACATGCCCCCCCCGGGCAAAAGCCCGAAGCGACCGGCCCCGTCACTCGAGGTAATCGCGCAGCGATTCTGAGCGGCTCTGACGCTCGAGCTTTTTCAACGCCCGTGCCTCAATCTGGCGCGCTCCTTCGCGCGTCACGTTGAAGCAGCTGCCGACTTCATCAAGCGTGCTCCGGCGGCCGGAATAGAAGCCGAACCGCATTTTGAGGACGGTCCTTTCGCGCAGCGGAAGCGAGGCAAGCGCAGCCTGAACCTCATCCTGCATCAGCGCCCTTTCCGCCCAGTCCGCAGGATTCACAGCATTCCCGTCCGGGGTAAGATCGCCGAGGCACGCCCCGTCTTCTTCGCCAACCGGAGCATCAAGAGAAACAGGATCCCGCGTGGTATCCTTGACCTGCCTGACGCGGCGTGCGGTCCAGCCGAGCGCGTCCGCAAGATCCTCTTCCGAAGGCTCACGGCCGAGGCACTGCCTAAGCCGGAAGCGTTCGTCCTCCACCTTGCTTACCTGCGCAATCCTGTCCTTGGGAATGCGGATTGTATGCGCCTGGTCGGAAATCGCGTTTAAAATCTCCCGGCGGATCCAGAACGCCGCGTATGTCGAAAACTTGCAGTTCCTGCGGACGTCAAACTTCTTGGCGGCCGTCATCAAGCCTATGCTGCCCTCCTGGATAAGGTCTTCCATGAGAAGGCCGTAGCCCTCGTAGTCCTTTGCAATGAAAGCAACAAGCCTCAGGTTGTCAGTGACGAGCCGGTCCCTTGCCTGCTTCATAGTTTCTTTCTTCATGTGAGCTCCTTGTGCGCCCGGACGGGCAGTTTGTACGCCCCTGCGGATGCGGCGGACCGCGCCTGCACGGACGGATGCGAGAAAAACCTGTCTGTTCGTGTGTTTTTTTACACGTCAGCTATAGCTCAGTATTTCACGAGGCATACTCACGGAGTGATAATGGGTGATAATGGGAAAATTTTTTTTGTATTTCTATCCGGGCGATTGCCGCCCCCTGTCACAAGGCAGTGGCTGCCGGACAGGCAGCGGGACTTTCCGCCTGCCGCGCGGGACGGCAGGGAGCGGGATCCCTACAGGTATTCCGCCATGGCGCGGACTTTGTCTTTCCAGTCCTGAACGAGGCTTGCCGGGGCAAGGGGGATGATGTCCGCACCGAACGGAAAGAATTCCTTCAGGATTGCGGGTCTCTGGTTGCTCGTAAAGCTGACGAGCACGGCCCCTTCCTTGTGGGGAATGTCGCCGGTATACGGCTCAACCCTCGCATCCTCCGAAAACTTCGTTCCCGAAAAATACAGGGCAGACCCCTGGAAGATAAACCGGCACAGCTCGGGCGTATCCGTCGTCATTATGCCGAAATATCCTATACGATACTTGTCGTGCCGCCAGACTTTCTCATCTGCGGGAAGTTGGAAGAACCGTCCCGGAATCTTGACCTTTGTCATGCGGGGGACGACAAAGGTCCTCATTTCCTTTTTGTCCTGGTCCATCCCTCTCAAATACCACTGGCCCTGATCATATATCAGCTGCCACGGCTCAAGCTTCCTTCTCCGAGTCTTTTCGTTGGTTCCCACGGACTCATAATCGAATTCAAGCACGAAGTTGTCCTTGAGTGCGGAAATAATCGTATCCCACACGTCCGTGTCCACAAGGTCCACCTGCCGCCCCGCCACGACGATGCGGGTCTCGAACCATTCGTTTTCCTTCAGCTCCGAAGCCTCGAAGTCCATCATATCCAGATCATTCTTTGATTGTATGGGCTGCTGAAAAGACCCGCAGATGTCACGGAGGGGATTGTACAGGGGCGTATCCTGAAAAAGCGCAAGCAGCTTCCTGACAAGCCCGTAGGCAGGCATATCCTTTTCCGGCACAAACAATGCAGGCAACTTATACAGGCGGCTCGTATAATACCAGACTTTTTTAAACTGGTCATATTCCAGCGGGGCATTGAAGGTGTACCTGAGTTTGTCCAGGTCACGCTGCAGCGTCGCACGCGAAACATCCAGTTCATTTATAAGCCATTCCGTCTCGAAAGATGCACCGGTCTGGAAAAACGCATCCAGCCGGAACACCCTCAAGGCTTCCGCGCTGGACTGCCGCACATCCTTTTTATCCTGCCCTGCCATAGCTACAACTCCCTGAACCTTTTAAGCTGCTGGATTTGCGGAGAATGCCGTACGAGGTCAATTCCCCTCCCCCGGGATGCCCTCAAGCTCCGCCGTGCCGTCCGCACAGCACACAGATGTGGCATGAACGAGCAATCCCCACTCGCTTTCCTTCTTCACGGCCTCCCACTGCGCCTTCGTCCCGGTGTAGCGGATTTCCGCAAGCGACATGCATTCCTTGAACGCCCACCCTCCGATTTTTGTCACGCTGGCAGGGATAGTGACGGACGCAAGAGTCGTGCAGTGGTAGAACGACATCTCGCCGATTTCCGTCACGCAGTCGGGAATGGCAACGGAGGAATCCGCACCAATGTATCCGCGGAGCACACCGCCCTGTATGTCGAACTGCGGGAACTCCACCGGGCCGTCCCTGCAAATCAAGGATTTGACGGGTGCTTCCATGATCCAGCACACGCTTTTCTGCACGGCATCCCACTGCGCCTTCGTCCCACCGTAGCGGATTTCCGAGAGCGACGTGCAGCCGGAGAATGCATTCCAGCCGATTTCCGTCACGCTGTCGGGGATGCTGACCGACTCAAGCGACGTGCAGTCCCTGAACGCACGCAGGCCGATTTTCGTCACACCCGCAGAAATCGTGACCGACCTGGCTGATGCCCGCTCGAACGCCATTTCTCCGATGATGTGAATTCCTTCTGGGGTCGTGACTGAATCTGAGTGACCGGAATACTCGCTCAACACTCCCCATACGATTTCAAAGTCCTTGTCTTCATTGACGGCAGCTGGGGCAGGCGTGTCCCTCTCAAGGTCAAAAGCCACGACTATGGTATCCTGGAAGCCCCCGGTCTCAAGTCCTATGCAGAACTCCCGGGCCTTGTAGCCCTTGCATGTGGCCCTGACACGGACGCTGCCATCACCGGAAAGCGCATTCACTCCCGCCTTGTCCAAGGGAATCCATGCCTCATCCCGTCCCTGTATCTCAAACGAGGCCTGCCCGGACAAATCCGCTCCGGTACACGCGTCAAACGCTTGCGCCCGTATGGCCTTGGGCCGCCGCTCAAAGCTGACGGAATCGAACAGGCGCAGCTTGTATGCTTCCGGCCTATGGTCAAAGCTTTTATAATAGGCACAGGGCCCAACGTCGCTTCTCAGCAGGTAACTTCCCGGTGCAAGGACGCGATTGTCATAGGCATCCCTGCGTACTGAATTCAGGGGGACGGCCGTCAGCGACTCGTTCAGCCTGATGGCAGCGGAGTTGGCCCCCATCTTGCCCAGGAGCTTGTCCGTGTCAAGAATGTAGGTCCTGTCCAAAAGCTCCTCCTGACCATGCGGGACCTGGATTTCTCCCAACCTGGCGTTCAATGCATACAGGTCCGCCGTCGTCCCGTCCTCACGCTTGAAGTGGCGGAAGTCAACCTTGCCTCCGCTGGCGACGCACGCCTCGAGCACGGACTTCATCAGCAGGTTCCTGCCAATACGGATGTCGTCGACTAGCTCAACATTGTATAAGTCAACATTGTATATGTTCAGAAGTTCGGGCATAATGCTGTCCGGCCGCTCCTCCGGGGCGCTGTCCATCAGTGATTCGATAAGGCTGCTCACGGCAGCGGGCAGGTACGGGTCACGCTTGGACGGCTTGATGTAGTCGCCATTCTCCATCTTTTCGCGTACTTCCTTGCAGAGCTTGGCTGTCAATTCTTTTAGCTCGCTTTTTGCTTTGTCAGACTTAATGCCTGCGAAGGTTCTTACACGTTCCCCTTTCTTCTTGCGCTCGTTCCAGTCCTTCTTAAGCTCGACGTTCCTCTGGTCAATTTCCTTTATCTTCCTGCTAATCTCGTCACACTCCTTTCTGGTGTCGGGATTATACATGAACGGACGCTCCCCAAAAAGCATTTCATAGAGCATGACTCCCAATGAGAAGATATCCGCTTTTGCATCCACTGAACTGGCATCCCTATGCTGCTCCGGCGACATATACAGGAAGCTTCCGAGAGAGCTGGGATCCAGCCCGGACTCGTCTATCTTAATGTATTTTTCACTGCTGTCCTTGGCTATTCCAAAGTCCGCGAGCTTCACGTCACCGTTCCTGGATATGAACACATTCTGGGGCTTTATGTCCCTGTGGATTATACCATGATCATGGGCGACCTTCAGCCCCATATACACTTTGAAAATGATGTACAGGGCCAGAGAAGGAGGCAGGGGGCCTTGCTGCCGAAGGAGACCTGCAAGGTCGGTTCCTTCCACGAACTCCATCACGATGTAGTCCTTGCCCGAGTCTGGGTCAGAAAACCAGTCGTATGTCTTGACGATATCCGTGTACGTGCTGCCCAGCTCGCGCAGTATATCAAGCTCAAGCTTGAACCTGTTTCTGGAATCCTCGTCGGTGCCTGCTATAAGCTCCTTGATGACAACTTTCCTCTTTCTTTTCTCAGCCACATCCTCGTCATAGGCGAGGGAAACCTTTCCCATACCTCCTTCCGCAAGGTCTTTGATAATCTCGTATCTGCCGATTTTTCTGATTCCCGGTGTCTCAGAATCAGCATCCCCGGAAGCGGCATCCTTTCTGTCCGTTTGTGGAGCCACCGCCACGGCAGGAGACATGGCAGGAGCGTGAACTTCCGGCCTGGGCGTACCGTCCTGCACGCCCGTTGTCTTTAACCGGTTCAACGCGAATTCGACTATGAGCGTGTCCTGATACCACTCCGTCATAAGCCCGGAATCTATTTCCTTGCCCTCATAGCCTTCGCAGGAGGCCCTGACATGAAGGGAGCCGTCACCGGCAAGCACATCTGCGTCCGCTTCTTTCAGCGGAATCCAGTTCCCGCTCCTGTCCTGTATCTCGAACACGGCACGTGCCGTTATGTCCGCCCCGCTCCCGGAATCGAACGCCTGCATCCTGACGCTCTTGACCCGGCGAAGCCCAAAGGGAGAGAATACCCCCAGCCTGTGAACATGGTTTTCCTTTGGCTTCAGGCTGAAGCTCCTCCAGTATACATAGGGGGGGAAGTCTATCCTCAGCAGGTAGTCGCCGGGTTCGGCAAGGGAGGTTCTCAGCTGGGAAATGCGGTGTACGTAGCTTGTCGGGATAAAGTTGAACTCCCTTGACAACTCCTCTGGCGCATGCGGGTCCGGGCAGTCAATTTCCATACCGGCGGCACCGTCCGCATCCCGGTAGATATGGGCGTCCGTCTTTTTGATAAACGTCGTCGGATCCAGATTATCCCTGTCGGAATCAGTAAAGGCGGTAAAGACAACCGGAGGAACCTGCATGTACAGAAGCAGGCTGGCGGATTCCGACGGGGCTGCAGCGGACTCCTCGTCTTCCCATGAATAAAAATCCAACAGCCTATCATTAACGATACTGATGAAGTGGTGGAAGTCAAGCCTGTCTTTCCTCCAGAACACTAATTTATGAAGGACATCTAACAAATTATAGCCATGGGGCCTCGTGATGCGGTTGTCCAGGGAACGACAAAGGAAAGTCCAGACATCTTCGGGGTTCTTGAAGCGTTTTTCCCTATCCTTCTCCAGAACCCTTACGATGCTGTCGCTGACAAAAGCGGGCATGAACCTGTCGCGCTCATGCGGCCTCATGAACTCGCCTTTCTTGATTTTGGCTTTTATCTCGTCATCGGAGCCTCCCGAAAATGGATTGACGGAAAAGAGCATCTCGTAGAGCATCATGAGCCCCATCTTGTAGACGAGGGTCTTCTTGTCCAGCTTTGCATAATCGTCAATCTGCTCCGGTGCCAAACAGCTGGTTCTGTCCGCAGCCGCTTTGAATGCACCCAGGCCGTTGAACTTGATATCAATCGAACATTCCTCGGAATCCACAGAAAAGAGCACATTGTCGCTCGTCATGCCCGCGATGAGCGAGTCGTCGGTTTTTGAAAATCCGATGTATATAAAAGCAAAAAATTCTATGGCCAGAACGAGCGGCAGTCCCCTCTGCTTCTTGATGAGCTCCGCGAGCGACACCGCGCCCTCCACATATTCCAGCACGACATACTCATGGCCGGAGTCCGTGAAAGAACCGTATGCCCTAACGGCAGAATTCTTGTCCCACTTCTTCTGCTGCTGCTGGAGTATCCGGTTGAACAGCCTCCGCTCTTCCTCGCTATGGATTGCGACCTCCTGAATGACATACTCGCCGCCCAGTTCTTTATGCTCCGCACGGTAGGTCCTGCCCCGGCTGCTCTTGGAAAGCTTTTCTATAATCTTGTATCCGCCGATTTCCTCCGGTATGGATTCGTCCGAAGGCTCCTCCTCCACCACGCTGTCAGCAAACACAAGTGTGCCTTTTGCTGCTTCGTTTACTCTCAGTAAACGGGCCTGCTGACTGCCTGCCCCCCTGAGGAAAATTTTGGTCCACGCAGAAAACGCAGTGGGATATATTTTCTGTATACCCTTGGGGATGCTGACGGACGCAAGCGACGTGCATTCCCAGAACGCTATCTTGCCGATTTCCGTCACACTCTCGGGGATACTGACGGACGCAAGCGACGTGCAGTAAGAGAACGTAGAATTGCTGATTTTCGTCACGCCTTCGGGAATGACGATGGATGTAAGCGAAGGACAGTCACAGAACGCATCCTCACCGATATACGTCACACCCTCGGAGATAGTGACGGACGCAAGCGACGTGCATTTCTGGAACGCATTTCTTCCGATTTTCGTCACGCTGGAGGGGATGGTTACGGATGCAAGCGACGTGCAGCGACAGAACGCCACATCGCCGATATATGTCACGCCCTCGGGGATGCTGACGGACACGAGCGACGTGCAGCCAAAGAACGCCTCATCGCCGATATACGTCACGCTCTTGGGAATGCGGACAGACCTGAGCGACGTGCAGCAACTGAACGCCTCGTCGCCGATTTCCGTCACGCCCTCAGGCATATTTTCCAACCAGCTTACGGCTTCCTTATGCC
>JAILON010000166.1 GCA_024690865.1 Treponema sp.
ACGCTACTGCCCCTCCATCGAGGACAAGGTAATGCGTTTCCCCGACCGCGAGCGGCACCAGATTTTCGTAGAACCAGAAGGACTTGGAACCGACGAAATATACCTCAACGGGCTTTCATCTTCCCTGCCGGAATCCGTGCAGGATACATTCCTCCGCACGATGACCGGGTTTGAATACTGCACCGTAAGCAGGCCGGGCTATGCCGTGGAATACGACTACGTAGAGCCGACGCAGCTGTACCCCAGCCTTGAGACCAAGCGGGTCGCAGGGCTTTTCAACGCAGGCCAGATCAACGGAACGTCGGGCTATGAAGAAGCCGCAGGACAGGGGCTCATTGCAGGCATAAACGCAGCATACTATGCCCGCGCCCACAGGAATCTGTGCGGACCGCTTGCCGTCGCCGACCAGGACATTCCACCCCGTCCAGCAGAGAAGGCCGAACAGGCCCTTGTTGAAAAAATGTCACGGCAGAACACCGCTGCCCACATCCACGACATTCCCGAATACGAGCCGCTGATTCTCAGAAGGGATGAAGCCTACATCGGAGTCCTCATCGACGATCTGGTGACGCTGGGTACAAAGGAACCGTACCGTATGTTCACCGCCCGGGCAGAATACCGGCTTAAGCTGCGGCACGACAGCGCGGACCGCCGGCTGCGGGAAAAGGGCTTCAAGGCGGGACTCATCAGCAAGGAACAGATGGAAGCCCTCACGACAAAATACGATCATGTGGACAAGGCGGTACGCTACATCGAGAAGCATTCCGGTTCGACCAACCCCGGCAGCTTCAGCGAGGCCGAATGGGAACAGGCAGAGGAAGATTACAAATACCGCTACTACATCGAAAAGCAGGACGCACGGATTGAAAAGCTCCACCGTATGGAAGGAGCACGGATTCCAGATGGCTTCGACTACGGCAAGATAGTGTCGCTCAGCGCAGAGTCCAGGACGAAGCTTGAAAAAATCCGGCCGGTGACGCTGGGCCAGGCATCCCGCATCAGCGGCATCAGGAACAGCGACATCATGCTCCTGATGGTGTACTTGAAAAAATGAAAATAAAGCTCCCCGCGGCAGGTCGCGAACGGCATCCCTGCCCGCCCAGCTGACGCGGCCATGCTTTTGTCGGGGCAGGCTGGATGAAGCTGATCTGGGGCAAAAGTCCTTCTGGACTTATGGAATGCCTCACCGGCCTTCTTCAGCCGCCAGCCTGACGGCCTCATATTCAGAGATCAATGCTGTCTCCGACCAGCGTGCGTTGGCAGGGCTCGTACTGGGGAGGCAGCGGCACACCACGCCACACTGCCTTTCATACAGCTCCGCGCAAAGCCTCTGCCAGAGTCCGAATGCGGTCTTTCCAGTGCAGAATACATGATGGATTTTTGACCCGTTGAACAGCGGGCCAAAGTTGTTCGGGACGGCATTCCGTATACTCGAATCCTCTGCCCCATGGATGTCGCAGCTGGACAGCACATCCCACAGCGCGATTCCATGCCGGAGGAGGAACTCCCGCCTTTCTCTGACGGCGGCCGCCCGGTCATCGGCATTGTTGGGAAAAGAAAGAGCATCTCCAAAAGCAGCGGGCAGTACCCGCCAGAAGCGGTTCTGTGGATGCATGTAAAAAAAGCCCGCATTCCTGCTGGCCGGCGACGGCATGGTTCCAAGAACCAGTACCCGGCTGTCCGAAGACCACACGGGCTCAATCTGGTGGACGACGGTTCCACGGTCCATCAAATCTGCTCCTCCCGGCAGCCCCCCTCCACCACGTCCACTGCAGGAGCCGGAGCTGTCGAAGCCACAGGAAGCGTTACGAGCGTCTGGGCTACCGCCAGTGCTTGAGCTGAGACAGCTGGCCGTCAAAGATTGCCCTCCTCTCATCTGCGCCCTTGTTTTCGGGATTGGGCGTTTCCCTCACTAGGAAATCCAGCAGGGAATCCTTCGTCTTGTATGCAAAATTGCCATCGGCATAGCACCACTTGCAGTAGTCCTCGTTGAATTCTCCGCCTTTCTCGCGGCTAATCAAGCTGTCCTCCGACAGCGGCATCCCGCAACATTGGCAGAAAAGCGTGCGGGGAGAACCGAGCAGGGTGTTTATGGAGACGTTGAACTCCCGCGACAGCACCTTGAGCAGTTCGGTATTGGGCTGCGTCTCTCCAGTTTCCCATCGGCTGACAGCCTGCCTCGTCACATTCACACGCTGCGCCATCTGATCCTGGGTCAAGCCGTTCTTTTCCCTCAACCCCTTCAACACATCCTTTACTTCCATACGTCTTCCTCCTGTACAGGTTCTATTGGGGCAGTTTCAAGAAGTCCTCGCGACTTTGTCGCAACGGGCTTTTGAAACAAGCTCTATTGCTTTATAGCTGTATTATAGCACATGCTGCCCGCACATGGAAAGAAACAGACTGTTGCCTTGGCAGCTTGACTGTCCCCGAACAAATCATCCGCTGCGACGAAACTGCGATGTTGCGATGAAGCCGTGATGCATTCCTAAAGCAGCCCTATTCCGTTTCCGAGCTGGAAACCTCCGTTCCCACGGAGGGAACCGCATCGACAGTGCGCTTGGATTTGACGTGCAGGACGCGGCCGCTTCGCTTTATTCCGTCCGGCTCGCGCAGGTCTTCCTTTTCCGCCCGCTTCATGGCAACCAGGCGGCTCTCCCCCTTGCGGCGGTACACCTTCTTGCCTGCAAACGTATCCTCCCCGCGCTCCTCGGCGGCAAGGGCCTTGTACTTGGCTTCCTTTGCACTTTTGCGTTCGGCCCGTTCCTTGACCTGCTCCTTCCTGTTCTTCTCGATGAACTTGAGAGACTCGTCAAGACCGCCCAAGAATTCCTTCATGTTGTCCTCGAAGATGACTATGGCCCGCCTGTCGTCCTGACCGTCAGAAATCTTGCTCTCGACAACCTGGAGGAACACGTCCCCGTTCCTGTTTTCCTTCACATTGAAGAAATAAGACCTGTTGTTCACCTGCACCTGCGTGGTGTAAAGCTCGCCTCGTATTCCCATACTATCCTTCCCTTGTACTGTTTGGGGTTGCAATTTAGATTGTTCTAAAGCTTTTATAGCACTTTTTACCCATTTGGGCAAGGGGAAGGCAGAATTTTTGCATCGTGCGGCAAACCGGGCTTTCTATACATCCTGCACAAGCCGCAGAGGCAAACACGGCATCTAGTCCTTGACCAAAATGGCGAATAATGTGAAAATATAACTGAAATGAGTAAATACATCCTTGTCACCAGCGGAGTCTGTTCCAGTTTGGGCAAAGGAGTTGCTTCCAGTACGATCGGAAGCCTCCTTGAGTGCAGTTCCCTCAAGATTTCCATGTTGAAGTGCGACCCCTACATCAACGTTGATGCGGGCAACATCAGCCCCTACCAGCACGGGGAAGTCTACGTGACCGAAGACGGGGCGGAAACCGACCTGGATCTCGGCAATTTCAGCCGCTTCACAAGCGTAAACCTGACGAACGAAAACTGCATCTCCATAGGCAAGGTCTATGAAAACGTCATAAAGAATGAGAGGGCCGGACGCTACAACGGTAGGACGGTGCAGGTCATTCCCCATATAACTGACGAAATCAAGCGCTGCATCCGCCATCTGGGCGAAAAATCCAAGGCCGACGTCGTCATAGTCGAAATAGGAGGGACCGTCGGAGACATAGAGGCCGTCCCCTATCTGGAGGCCGCCAGGCAGCTGGTCAGGGAACTGGGACGGGGCAACGCCATCAGCGTCCACTTGACACTCATTCCTGTGATAACAGGCGGCGAGCTCAAGTCCAAGCCCACACAGCACTCCGTCAAACAGCTTCAGGAAGTCGGAATCCAGCCGGACATCCTGCTCTGCCGCTGCGAAGCCCCTGTGGACGAGTCATTGAAAAAGAAGATAGCCCTCTTCTGCAACGTTTCCCCAGAAGCCGTGTTCGTTTCGCCTGACGTAGAAAAGTCCATCTACGAACTGCCCCAGGTGTTCCACAGTCAAGGGCTGGACCGGCTCATACTGGACAAGCTTTCCTTTGGCAACAGGACGACGGACATACGGCAGTGGGCGTCGTTCATCGACAAGCTGAAGCATCCGTCCAGACAAGTGTGCATCGGCATGGTCGGTAAGAAGGACTACCTGGACAACTGCTACAAGTCCGTGCAGGAGTCCCTGTTCCACGCCGCAGTCACGGGCAACGATGCCGCGATAACCATACGGAAGATAGACGCTGAAACTCTGGAAAATGCCAATACCGACGACATTTCATCATTCTTCACAGGAGTTGACGGCATTGTCATTCCGGGAAACTATGGGCAGAGGGGCTTCTTGGGCCTGCTTGCCACCGTCCGCTACGCCCGTAGGAACAAGATTCCCTACCTGGGCATAGACTTGGGAATGCAGATAATGGCCATAGACACGGCACGGGACCTCTGCGGATGGGAAGATGCAGACACGACGGAGTTCATCCAAAATTCCAAGCATCCGGTGATAAGCCTGCCGGAGGAACAGTCCGGGCCGTCATCCCATGTGATGAAGCTTGGCGCCAGCGGAATCAAAATTTGCAAAGACACGAAATTGTATTCGATATACAACTCCGAAGACATAACCGAACGCCACAGGTCCAAGTACAGCTTTGACCGCCGCTATACAAAGGACATGGAGGAACATGGACTTGCGGTTTCCGCCTATTCTTCGGAAGACTCCCAGGCGGAAGCTTTTGAGTGGAACGACCACCCCTGGGGCATTGGCGTCCAATATCACCCTGAGTTCGTAAGCCGGCCTACCAAGCCGCACCCCCTGTTCGACTCCTTCATACAGGCGGCGATTGTGAACAGGGAAAAAGATGGAAGCCTCTTTAACTAAAGTAGTCGCCGTACTTTTTATTCCTCTGCTCGCAGCCTGCTCCTTGGACTATACGCAGAACAGGAGCGTGGAATCTTCTTCTCCCGAGTTCACCTTAAAGGCGGCAAGCTTTTACCGCTACGAAAACAACACCATTTCCTTTTCATTGGATTCCCCCAGGATTGAACAGTACTCGTCACCTTCCACAACCTTCGTGGAAGATGCCAGCTTTTCCTCCTATTCCAAGCAGGGGACGCTGGAGACCACGGGACGCTGCTCCCTCCTGGGCATAGACCAATCTGGCGAAAATGGAAGCCAAGAGCTTACATTCTACGGCTCCGTGGTCCTGGAACGGCTCGAAGATGGGATGACGCTGGAAGGAGAGGCGCTGAAATGGAACACGGGGACGGGAAAGCTGGCCTCGTCAATGACAGCCCCGACCTCGCTGGTGAGGGGGGGACTGTCTTTGGAAGGCATGGGCTTTTCCGCCCGGGAAAAAGACGGCGAGTTCCAATTCGCATCCCAAGTCTCAGGATTCATCGTCACCGACGACGAAGAGGGGGGCAACAGGTGAAGCTTTCCCCCATCCTGCCGGCCATCATCCTTTTCTCAGCCTTGGCCGTTGGACTTCTTTCAGGCCCTGCATATGGCGAGATGGTGATGTTCCGTGCCGACAGCATGACGGGGAAATCGGGCAACACCGGAGAGTTTGCCCGCCTGTCGGGGAATGCGAGCATCACGACGTCCAGCGTGGAAATTTTCGCGGACGTGATAGAGCTGTCCGGCAAAGACTACCGCTACATCAAGGCCATCGGCAACGTGAGCGGCAGCAATATAAAGGAAAAGATAGACTTCACCTGCGCCGAAATGCTGTACGACAGGGAGCTCAAGCTGTCCAGCATGCAGGACACGGTTCACCTTGTGGACCGGGCGAATGAAACCATCGCCAACGCACAGATGATGGAATACGATGAAAAGAGCGGGTCGGTAGTCATGCAGATTTCCGTGGCCATGCAGCAGAAGGACAACGTCTGCACCGGATCCTACGCCATATACAACACCCAGACCCGGAAACTCTTTTTAAGCGGGAACCCACAGGTAATACAGGGGACCGATACATTCAGGGCGCAGGAGATAGTCCTCGACCTGGACACAAACGAAGTCACCTTGGACGGTCGCGTAAGGGGCGCGGTAAAAAGAAAAGATGAGTGATGAAAAGAGCGGGGACACTGCCCACAGGCTGGAAATAAGCTCCCTTTACAAGTCTTTCGGAAGGAAAGAGGTTGTCAAGGGCGTCGGCTTTTCCATGTCCACCGGCGAAGTCCTGGGCCTGTTGGGGCCCAACGGTTCCGGCAAGACGACCACATTCTACATGATAGTAGGCTTCTACAAGCCAACACGGGGCAACGTCATACTGGACGGAGAAGATATAACCCGCCTCCCCATGTACCGGCGGGCCTCGCTCGGCATATCGTACCTTCCGCAGGAACCGTCCGTATTCCGAAAGCTGACAGTGGAAGAAAACATCTGGGCAATCCTTGAAAACAGAAAAGATTTGACAGGCAGCCAGAGGAAGGACAGGCTGGAAGAACTTATAGAGGAGTTTTCTATAGGCAGGATCCGCAAGCAGCTGGCCTTTACCCTGTCGGGAGGCGAACGGCGGCGTACGGAGATAGCCCGCTCGCTCGCCATAGAACCAAAGTTCCTCCTCTTGGACGAGCCTTTCGCAGGAATAGACCCCATTGCCGTCGCCGACATCAAAAAGCTCGTAAAAATGCTCTCCGAACGCAAGATAGGGGTCCTCATTACCGACCACAACGTCCGCGACACACTGGAAATCACCGACCGCGCCATAATCATCTCCCAAGGGCAGGTAATGATTTCCGGCAGCAAACAGGAAATCCTGGACTCGCCCCTCGCCCGCGACATATACTTGGGCAAAGACTTCACGATGTAAGGCAGTCCTGCGCTTTTTTTTACAGTATCCATCTTTTTTTCCGATGATTGGAATACAGGGGGTTTATATGACATTCCACGCAAAGCAAAAAAAGACATGGTTGACCGTACTTGCCACCATATTCTGTTTCACCGCATTTTTTGCATTCTCGTTAAGCTGTGCATCCGCACCACGGCAAAAGACCGTCAGAATCGCCGACATCAAAGAATGGACAGGAAGTACTTCCGTATCCATTCCTTGTACGCCAGAACTGTCGGTAATCCAGTGGAAATACCTCGTAACGGAGCTGAACAAAATCAACGGGCTCAACAACATCAAACTGTCTGCGAGCAACAGTCTGACTGCAATGAACCTAGAAAGCACCATCACTATAAGCAACAGCGTTCTGAAGTATATTTATTCTCTGAAATCTGCCGCAGGACAGATAACCCTCGCAATTTCATCTGTCGAAGAGCAAGATCCAAAAACAGGATCTTTCTCCGTCACGATGTCCATCAATGAAATTTCCGACTACAAGGCAAACGTCATCAGGAAATTCACCAACGAACTGACGGCACATGCAAACGAACTTGTAGCAAAGAAAACGGCACTTGAATATTGATCCCGTATATTGAGTAAGAACCATATAAAAGCTGTCGTCGCAACAGTCCTCGCGCTCACCGCGCTCATCCTGTATGGACTGTTGCACGACATTTCACAGCTTGCCATCTTTCAAAGCCCTTCCCTTTCAGATTCATCATTCGGAAAAGCCCTTGTCTCTTTATTCGCGCATGCGCATTATGCATTCATGCCCCATTTCTCACGCATTCCCGTTTGGAGACTATTAAACAACCATCTCATCGATGCAATGTGGTTCACCTCTTTTACACTGTACATGCAGGCGCTGCTTGACCAGCCCACGGATTACATTCTCTGCAGTGCGATGGCAGTTTTGAGTGAATGCTCCCAACTCGTTTTTCCGCAGCTGGGAACGTTCGATCCCCGCGACCTCCTGCTCTACGCCGTAATCCTCACGATACTGTCTCTGTGCAAAAAAATCCGGCATAAAAAAAAGGGGCAGCCGTGCAGCCCCCCGGCCCGCAGAGCCCCTAATCCCGCAAGCATCCCACCGGAACAATCATCACCCCGTCATGACGTTTGTATGCGAACGGGGCAATCCCACACAAAACCATCATGAATGCAGGCTCCTTCATTTTTTCAGTGTCAATGCGGTTCCTGAGCTTAAGGAGGTTGCTTGCCCCCTCCTCAATAAGTTTGTCACCGCCAAGCTTTATTTCGACAAGGCCATAGCCGCCATTTTTCAGGTGAACGACGGCATCGCACTCAAGGTTGCTTTTATCCCTATAATGATATACGCTTCCGCCAATCGACTCAGCGTAGACCCGCAAATCCCGCACGCACAGATTCTCAAAGAGCAATCCCATAGTGGACAAATCGTTTATAAGGTCCTTCGGCCCGACTCCGAGCGCGGCAGCCGCGATGGAAGGATCAACGAGGTATCTGGTGTCAGAACTCCGTATCGCCGTCTTTGACCGCAGATTCGGGTTCCATGCCGGGCCATCCTCAATGACGAATATCTTCTTGAATGCCGAGATGTATGACCGCAGCGTGTTCTCGCTGAACGAGTCATTCTCATCCGTCCGCACGTCATTGAGGATTGACGCAACCGTTGCCTCCGAAGCAACGCTCCGCGCATACGAGCGCATGACGCGCCGGGCCCTTTCCGGGTCGCGGGCAACATTGTCCACCCTGGAAATATCAGATTCGACCACGGCATCATAATAATCGGGTGCCTGAGCCAGCGCGACTTTCTTGGACTTGCCTATTGCCTTGGGCCAACCTCCCCTGCAAACCAGGAACGCTATGTCGTCCAAAGTGAGCTCGCTCGTCCCGCTTATATCGCGTTCCTTAGAGAACAGGGCCCTGAGCGACACGCTTCCATTAGAGTCACAGGATTCAAACAGAGACATCGGGCGCATCAGAAGAGAGGAAATCCGGCCTGTTCCTGTGTGGGAAATATCCGAAATGTCCAGAGGCACGGCCGAGCCAGTCAGTATGAACTGCCCGAACTCATCCCGTCTGTCAACCTCGAACCTGATGGCATCCCATAGCTTGGGCGCAAGCTGCCATTCATCCAGCAGGCGGGGGACTTCCCCTTGGAGTAGCTCGGCAGGGTTCATGTCCGCCAGCTCAAGGTACTGCCTCTTCTTTGCCGGATCTTCCATATATACGACGGATTTAGCGATATGGGCGGCCATGGTCGTCTTTCCGCACCATTTCGCCCCTTTCACCAGGACGGCCCCTTTCGCCTCCAGTTTTTCGACGAGAATTCTGTCACAAACTCTTGTATAATATGCCCCGGTCATGCGTTTGTTCCAACAATATATTTCCTATACAGGATAAGACATTATATCATTCATTGATGGATTTGGCAAGTTTTCATTGATGGATTTGGCAAGTTTTCATTGATGGATTTGGCGAGTTTTCATTGATGGATTTAGCGAGTTTTCATTGATGGATTTAGCGAGTTTTCATTGATGGGTTTGGCGTGTTTTTGTTGATGGATTTGGCAAAAAAAGGGGGCCTGCACCATGCAGGTCCCCTTTCTATTCTACCGTATTCTACAGCTCTTTGACGTAACCGGCGAGCTTTTCCACCCGGCGGCGGCTCTCCTCCAGCTTTTCTTTCTCCGCCTGCACGACCTCAGCCGGGGCATGCTCGGCGAACTTGCCGGAAAGCTTTGCCTCGCTCCTCTGGATGGCGGCCTGCTCCGTGGCGATGGACTTCTCGAAACGGGCCTTGAGCTGCTCCTTGTTCACGCCCTCGTCGACGAGCAGGAAGGCCTCGAATCCGGCCCCAACCGCACCGATTGCGGAAGCGGGCTTGGAGTCCACGAAGTCTATCCTGCTCACACCGGCGAGCAGTTCTATCATATCGGTCTTTTCCTTAATGACCTCAGCATCGCTTCCCGCCTGCACCATGACGGCGATGTGCGGCTTGAATGCCGGGTCAAGGCCGCACTCCACGCGAAGGGCGCGGACATTGCGGATGAGCTCCTGCAGGACGGCGAAGCGGGTCGTCACCTTCGCGTCCTCGCGGCTCTCACAAGCCTCCGGGAAGGGACTATCCACGAGCAAGAGACAGCTTGTCTCGTTGGAGATGATCTTCTGTGTGCCCGCCTTCGTGCGGTTGGCAAAGATCTCGTCGAGCGGGAGCTTGCCGTAAATCTCCTCGGTGACAAAGGGCAGGTAGGGATGCAGCAGGCGCAGGCTTTCTTCCATCACGTTCAGCAGGACGGAAACCGCCCGGTCCTTCTCGTGCTCGTCGTCGCCCCGGAAAGAAAGCTTGGTCGCCTCCACGTACCAGTCGCAGAAATCGTTCCAGAAATACTCGTACAGCGCCTGTGCCCCCTCGTTGTAGCGGTAGCCGGTCATCGCAGAATCGGCAGCCTTCACCGCGCGGTTCAGGCAAGAGTAAATCCAGCGGTCCAGTTCCGTCAGGTCAGCATCGCTGACGGGAATGAGCCTCCGCCCCTCCAGGTTGCCCAGGATGTAGCGGCTCGCATTCCAGACCTTGTTGCAGAAGCGGCTTCCCATCTTGAAGGAGTCCTTGTCAACCAGGACATCCTGCCCCTGCGCGCACATATAGGACAGGGTGAACTTGAGCGCGTCAGCCCCGTACATGTCGATTATCTCAAGCGGGTCAATGCCGTTGCCCAGGGACTTGCTCATCTTGCGGCCCTGCTTGTCGCGCACAAGCCCGTGGATGTAGATGTCCTTGAAGGGCGCCTTGCCCGTGAACTCAAGGCCCGCCATCACCATGCGGCTGACCCAGAAGAAGATGATGTCGTAGGCGGTCACGAGGGCGGTCGTCGGGTAGAAGTCCTTCAGGTCCTGCGTGTCCTCCGGCCAGCCGAGCGTGGAGAAAGGCCAGAGCCAAGAGGAGAACCAGGTGTCAAGCACGTCGGGATCCTGCTGCAGGTCTGCCGCGGAAGCCCCGCACTTGGGGCACTTATCCGGGTCCTCGCGCGAGACGATGACCTCGCCGCATTTCTGGCAGTACCAGACCGGGATGCGGTGGCCCCACCAGAGCTGGCGCGAGATGCACCAGTCGCGGATATTCTCCATCCAGTGGGCGTAGGTGTTCTCCCACTTGCGGGGGTAAAAGACGATGTCGCCCTTCTTCCAGGCGGCGAGAGCCTTGTCGGCGAGCGGCTGCATCTTGACGAACCACTGATCGCTCAGGTAGGGCTCCACGACAGTGTTGCAGCGGTAGCAGTGGCCGACCGAGTGGGTAATCTTCTCCTCGCCCTTGAACAGCCCCAGCTCTTTCAGGTCCTCAATCACGATGTCGCGTGCCTTGGCGCAGGTCATGCCCCGGTATTTTTCCGGGCAGTTCTCGTTGAGCGTCCCGTCCGGGTTCAGGATGTTGATGACCTCAAGGTTGTTCCGCTTGCCGACCTCCCAGTCGTTGGGGTCATGGGCGGGCGTAATCTTGACCATACCCGTTCCGAACTCCTTGTCAACGTAGGAGTCGGCGATGAGGGGAATCGTGCGGCCGGTC
Source organism: Treponema sp. (assembly GCA_024690865.1). GTDB lineage: Bacteria > Spirochaetota > Spirochaetia > Treponematales > Treponemataceae > Treponema_D. Next base: position 11,342 of record JAILON010000166.1, read on the forward strand.
AGCGGAAGCTTGAGCTTCTTGCCAACGATTGCCTTGTAGCGTTCGTCCTCGGGGTTCACGGCAACGGCGGTATCGCCGAGCAGGGTCTCAGGCCGGGTCGTCGCAATCTCGATCTTGGTGGAACCGTCGGGGGCGGGGCCGTCGGCAAACTCGTACCAGATGTGGTACATGTCGCCCGCCGTGTCGGTATGCTCAACCTCATCATCGGCAAGGGCGGTACCGCAGCGGGGACACCAGTTGACCAGGTAATGTCCCTTGTAAATGAGCCCCCGCTCATAGAGAGTGACGAAGACGTTGCGGACGGCCTTGCTGAGTCCCTCGTCCATCGTGAAGCGCTCGCGGTCCCAGTCCACGGAGTTACCCAGCTTGCGCTGCTGCTTGACGATCGTATTGTGGTGCTCTTCCTTGACCTGCCAGGTGCGCTCCAGGAAGGCCTCGCGCCCCAAGTCCTGCCGCCGCTTGCCCTCTTTCTTGAGGGCGCGCTCCACGACGTTCTGCGTCGCGATTCCCGCATGGTCCGTTCCCGGCACCCAGAGAGTGTCGTCGCCCTTCATGCGGTGATAGCGCACGACGATGTCCTGCAGGGTGTTGTTCAGGCCGTGCCCCATGTGGAGCACGCCGGTCACGTTGGGCGGGGGAATGACGACCGTGTACTTTGCGACCGTCTTATTGGCGGCCTTCTTGTCCAGGTAGCTCTGGTGCATCGGGGATTTTTCGTCCGATGCAGGCTTGAAGCAGCCCTTGTCCACCCACTCCTTGTATATCCTGTCCTCAAAATCCTTCGGGTTATACGCCTTCTCAAGCTCAATGGCCTTCATCGTCAGTACCTCTCGTTCTGTGCCGTTCGCAGATTTAATGGAAAGCATTATAACGAATTCGGCCGGGCTTTGCTAGTGAGTCGGGCCAGTTGCAAAAGAGAGACAAAACCCGGCGTTTCTGCTATACTGTACCCCATTCATCCCTGCCCGCAAGAACGGGGCCGGGAAGCAAGGAGATTCTGATGATGAACAAGATACGGAAGATGCTTTTCATGACGCTCGTGCTGGCGGCAAGCCTGAGCCTTTCGGGCTGCTTCGTGATTGAAAACAAGATAATCGCTCTGGACCAGGACGTGGAGGAGGCGCAGAGCAACATCGCCACCCAGTACGACAACAAGATGCGCCGCATCCCGGAGCTGCTGCAGGTGGTCAAGGCCTCCAAGAACGCGGAGATCGAGGCGATGGTCAGCGTCATAGAGGAGCGGGCCAAGGCCGCGGGACAAATCAAGCTGGACGCTTCCACGGTGTCCGACCCGGACAAGATGGCCCAGTTCCAGAAGGCGCAGGCGGAGCTGAACGCCGGACTCGGCCGGCTTCTGGCCGTGAGCGAGCAGTACCCGGACTTCAAGTTCCCGGATCAGTTCACGGGCCTGATGACCGAGATCGAGGGGGCAAACAACCGCATCACGGTGGCGCAGACCCGCTACAACAAGGCGGTCAAGGAGTTCAATACATACATCCTCAGCTTCCCCGGCAACACAGTCGCAGCGAAGAAGGGCTACGAAAAGAAAGTCCCATTCCAGTCCGACATGGACGTAACCAAGCCCGTCGGGGCGATGGATCTGGACCTGTAGCACGAGTTCAAGGATTCCTACAATTCGGCAATCATGGTAGGCAACGAAGGAGCGACAGCGAATGAGCCGTAAGCACAAGATTGTTCTCGGTATTCTTGGAGCCATCGTGCTTTTGGACATATTTTTCGTCTTCCTGCTTTGCACGTCCGACTCCAACGGCAAGAATTCCTCGCCGCAAGCCGTCACGGAGCAGACCGGACAGACACAGACTTTCTCCCGGGACGGCGACGGCCTGTACGAGTGGACGGGCAGCTTCGTCCTGGATGCGGCAGGCATGCTGTCTGCTGTCCAGAACGAGGAGCTTGCGGGCTACCTCCTGAACCTGAACGACACGACGGGCGTGCAGATTGCCGTGCTGACCGTGCCGACGACGGACGGAGAGCCGATACACGACTTCGCCGTGCGGCATTTTGAGAAGTGGCAGCTGGGCCAAGAAGGAACGGACAACGGGGCTCTGCTCACGGTCGCGCTCGCCGACCGCAAGACGGACATCACGACCGGCGACGGGACGGAAGGGGTGTTGACGGACATCCTCTGCAAGAAGATTCTGGACGACCTGCTGGCCCCCGCAATCCGCGAGGAAAAGTACGGTGAAGGCATCACCAGCGCAGTCCGTAACATGGCGGGTATCATCACTCAAGACGACTCGCTCGTCACGAGTCAGGACAGCCCCCCCGAAGAGAAAACAGACGATCCTTTCGAAATTCTGGCAGGCCTTGCCATACTCGCCTTGGGAATCATTCCCTTCTACATACTTTTCGTCATTCTTTCCAGGCTCCCCTTTATGATTTTTGATATCATCCGCTACGGTCCCCCCGACTCCGCAGGCGAATTCTTTGAAGAACTCTTCTTTAACGATGAGGATGGCATTATCGGATTGTTCTCATTTGGCCGTGACGGCGGTGGCGGCAGCGGAGGGGGAGGAAGCAGCTCCTCCCGGTCCGGCGGAGGAGGCCGCACGTCCGGCGGCGGTGCGAGCAGCAGCTGGTAAGCAAAAACCTGGAGAATTGAAGAGGTATCCATGGACAAGAAGCGAATGACCTTCAAGGCATTTTTTATCTCCCTGCTCGCGGTGCTCTCGCTGCAGGCAGCCGTACCACAGGCAAACCAAGCGCAGGGCTTCACAACGGACAAGGACGGCCTCTACGAGTGGGCGGGTCCCGTCATGGACGTGTCCGGCCTCTTGACCCCGGAGGACAGGGGCGACTTGGAGACCTTCCTGAAGCAGCTGCAGGAAGACACGGGCATTCCGCTCGCCGTGATGGTCGTCCCGAGCATGAACGGCGATGCGGCATTCTGCACGAAGCACCTCCAGAAATGGCAGAAGGAACAGCCTGCATTTGAAAGCGGAGCCCTGCTCACCATCGCAACCAGCGACAACCGGGTCGGCATGGGGAAAGGGAAAAAGGCCTTGGAACGGCTCACCTCGGAGCTGACGGACCAGGTGTTCGACGACTACCTCATACCCGACTACTCGGCAGGCCGGAAAGCCGAGAGCATCCGCAAGGCCGTGCTCAGGACGGCAGTCATCCTCAGCGGGGACGAGTCGCTTACCTTCCAGAGGTCCAAGCAGGCCCTCATGGTCAAGCCCGTCAAGGCGGAGTACCGCACGGACAAAGAAGGCCGCTACGAGTGGACGGGCAGCTTCGTCCTGGACGCGGCGGACATCCTGTCAGCCGCCCAGTACGGCGAGCTTGCGGGCTACCTTCTGGACCTGAACGACAGCACGGGCGTGCAGATTGCAGTGCTGACCGTCCCGACGACGGACGGGGAACCGGTGCACGACTTCGCAGTGAGGCACTTCGAAAAGTGGCAGCTGGGACAGAAGGGCGTGGACAACGGTGCCCTGCTGACAATCGTGATGGACTCGCACGACCTTGACATCACGACCGGCGACGGCACGGAAGGTGTGCTGACGGACATATTGTGCAAGCGGATTATCGACGACGTGCTGGTTCCCGCCTTCCGCGGGGGAACGCAGGGGTCGGGCGTCATCAGCGCGGTGCACAATATGGCTGGCATCATCACCAAGGACGACTCGCTCGTCACGGTGTCCCGGTCGGGCGGAGAAGCAGAAGATGCCAAGTGGTATGAGATTCTCGGCGGCGCAGCGATTTTCTTTCTGCTCATGTTCTTGCTCGGGAAGGCCATCATAGGGGGATTGAAAGATATTCTGGATGTGGTTCTGGGCTCGTTCGGGATTGACCTTGGCAAAACGAGCGGCGGCAGCAAAAAGGGTACATCTTATTCCGGTTCCTCAAGCTCGTACTCATCCAGTTCGAGATCCTCATATTCGACCTCGCGTCCGTATAGATACAGATACGATGATGACGACGACTCGTATTCCTCAAGCTCCTACTCGTCTAGCTCGTATTCGTCCCTGTCAAGCTCAAGCTCATCCAGCTCGTCCAGCTCCTACCGGTCGGGCGGGGGCGGCCGCACGTCAGGCGGCGGCGCGAGCGGAAAATGGTAAGTTACTTCCCCGCCCTCCACTCAGCCCAGCGGACGCGGCCCGCCTTGACGGCGGCCTTTATTTCCTTCTCGCGCCGGGACAGGCCTGCCGAGCCGGTCTTTACCTCAATGAAAACGACCTCTTCAATCTCCTTCCCTTCCGACATGCCGGGAAAGGCAACATAGTCCACGGGCTTGCCGACAAAACGCACGTCCCCGGCATCGCAGGGAAAGCCCGGCAGCAGGGGTGCGACCTGCTCCCCCGCCAGCCCTCCCAGCACGGCCCGACTGCGCCTCACGGCATCCTCCCGCTCCCGCCGTATCAGCGACTGGTCGCGAAGCCGCTGTATCAACAGGCCTATGACAATGCCCGTCGCCAGGTAGACAAGGAGGAACAGCAGGATTGCGACAAGAAAAAGGTCCAGCCCCGACAGGGCGGACCGGAAGCTATCAAGAAAGCGGGACAACATCTTCAGACGCACTAGACCATCATGTAGCCCACGCCGCGCACCGTCCTGATGTATTCAGCCTTGAGCGGCTGGTCAATCTTGGCACGGAGGTAGCCCACGTAGACATCGACGTTGTTCTCGTCTATATAGTGGTCCTTGCCCCAGACCGCGCTGATTATCTGGTCGCGCGACAGAGCTTCATCCTTGTGCTCCATGAAGTTCTTGAGCATCAGGAATTCCGTCTTGGACAGGTTCAGCTCCTGCCCGGCGACAATCACCTTCATCGAAAGGGGCTGCATGACCACATCGCGATTCTTCAGCTCCTGCGGGGCAGCCTCCTTGCGTTCGCTGCGGCGAAGGACCGCCCCCATCCTGGCAAGCAGCTCCTCAATCTCGAATGGCTTGGGCAGGTAGTCGTCCGCCCCCGCATTCAGGCCGTTCACCTTGTCGTAGGTCTCGCCCCGGGCCGTCAACAGAATCACCGGAACGTCCGACGTCTTGCGTATGCGGCGAAGGACCTCCAGCCCCGACAGCTCCGGCAGCATGATGTCCAGCAGGATCAAGTCGGGTTCCCAGCTTTCAAACAGGTCCAGGGCCTTGCGCCCCGTGTCCGCAACGGACGTCTCGTAGCCCTCGTGCTTGAGCTCCAAGTTGACGAAGTCGCTTATGCCCTCGTCATCCTCTACAATCAAAACCTTAGCCATACGGCAAGTATAGCACAAAACGGCGGAAACTGCCAACAACGGGACAAGACCTATCGCTGACGGGCACTTGCCCCACAGTACGGGAACGTATAGCCTTGAAGCTTCGCTGTCGGTTCCCGCGGGGTGTCCCCATACGCTCGCCGAGATTGCATCTATATCATACGCATATTCAGCAAATGCGGACAGGCCCACAAGCTCCATGAGGCAATCAAATGCTCGCTATGGGGCCCCTCCCTGCTCCATACGTTTTTATGACGAATTCCCCCATGGAAACTGATTTTCGTGCCTTTTTTATCGTTTTGTCTTGCGCACAAGACAGAATCGTACTATTATTGTCTTATAGACAAGACAAAAACGCTCTATTTTTGTCTTACGTACAAGACAAGAGTGAAGCATAAGGGGGAAGTGGCTGCTCGGCCGGTAGCGCCTGGCTTTTCCGTCTCGCATGTCACGCGCGTAAAAAGGCCGTGCGCCACTCCCGCTCAATCCGCTGCTCCGCCTGGCTCCTGTTTGCAAACTCAGTCTCTGTCCCGATTCCGTTCTGGAACACCCGGAGACGATATTTTCCGTCTGAAAAGCTGAACTCACGGAAGTCATTGCCCGAAGAAAAGCCGCAGCAAAGAATCTCTCCCCTCTCAAGCTTTCCAAACCATTCGCCGACCCGCACCTTTCTGACCTCAAAGACCTTTCTCCGCCGTCCGCTTTCCTGCGCATAAAAGACCACGGCATAGCCCGGAACGACAGGCTCAGGGAAATTACCACAGACAGAGGCAATGGCTCCGAACAATGAAAATGCCATGCCAAAGCTGAAAAGCACAAGCTCCGGTGGAACGGCCCTCTTTATGTGGGTATATCCGTCATCCCCGACGAGAACCGCTACCTGGCTTCCGACGGAATGCCTGACCGGAAAGAAGACAAACAAATCCGAGCTCTTCAAGAAGGTCTGTCCTTCCATCTCATACTCATATGTCACGACCTCATGCCGCCCCTTTCCCGATGTGAAGCTGCTACCGATAACGGTCGCGGAAACCTCCGTATGCCTGAACAGCAGCCCGATGTCCCGGACGGAAGAATACAGGGAAAATCCAAAAGAGAACAGAAAAACGATGAAACAAAAAAGACGCTTTACCATTCAGTGATAGCCATCATTAAAAACAACCCCTCCCCTACACTTCCCCAGGAACGACTATAAGTCCCCAGACTCGACTACACTTCCCTGTACTCGGCTAAACGGCACCGGACTCGAACCGTCCCAAGAAGTCCGCGCGGAACTGCTCAAAACGGTCCTCGGCGATGGCGGCCCGGATGCCGTTCATCATGTCGTGCAGGAAGTAGAGGTTGTGGTAACTTGCGAGTATGGACGAAAGAATCTCCTGCTCGCGGAAGATGTGGCGGAGGTAGGCGCGGGAATACGTCCTGCATACGGGACAGCGGCACTCCGGGTCAATGGGATTCCAGTCCTTCTCGAACCTTTTCTGCTTTATGGAAAGCATACCCTTCCGCGTAAAGTACATCCCGTGCCGGGCAATCCGCGTGGGCTGCACGCAGTCGAACATGTCGATTCCGTCCCCTACCGCCTCAAAGATGTACTGGGGCGTTCCGATTCCCATGACGTAGCGGGGCTTGTCCCGCGTGATGAACTGCACGGTATGGCGGAGCATGCGGGCGAATTCCTCAGGCGGCTCGCCCACGCTCAGGCCACCTATCGCAAGGCCGGGCGTGTCCAGGGAGCTGACGAATTCCGCGCTCTCCTTGCGGAGGTCCTCAAAGAAGTTCCCCTGCACGATGGGGAACAACACGCCCTTGTAGCCTGCCTCCTGCTGCTTCTTCCACTCGGCGACAGCACGGTTTGCCCAGTCCGACGTTATCCGCAGGGCCCGCTCGGCCTCCTTCCGCTCCACGCCCCAGCCCGAGCAGATGTCCAGCTGCATCTGGATGTCGGAGTTCAGGTCCGCCTGGGCCTGGACGACGTTCTCCGGCGTAAAGAAGTGCTTGCTGCCGTCAATGTCGCTCCTGAAAGTCACGCCCTCGCTGTTGAACTTGCGCAAGGCAGAAAGCGAGAAGACCTGGAAGCCGCCCGAATCCGTCAGGAAGTTGCGCTCCCAGCGGGTAAAGCCGTGCAGGCCCCCCGCCTCCCTGACAAGGCCCGTGCCCGGCCGCAGGTAGAGGTGGTAGGTGTTTGCAAGGATTATCTCAAAACCAATCTCCTCAAGCGACTCCCGGCTGACGGCCTTGACCGTCCCCTTGGTGCCGACCGGCATGAAGACGGGCGTGTGCACCACGCCGTGCGGCAAATGAAGAATGCCCGTCCGGGCAAGCGAGTCTTTGTTCTCATGTGTAATATGGAAAAAAGCGTCGGACATAGGTCGATTATATAAGGCGGGCGGGGAAAAAGCAAGTTGCCCTGCCAGCGGAGAAAGCAACGGCACGCAGCACAATCCGCCCCCCAAAAACGCCCCAAGTCCTCCGCAGAACGCTACAGGCACTCCTCCATAAAGGAGACCATCCTACCCAGAAAGTCCAGCTATGAGATTCCTGATGATTTCCGAAGCTTCCATTTCCTTGTTAACAAAATTCTATCACATAAAAATTTCTTTGAAAAGAGGGTATATGTATTTTCTTTTGAGAAACTTCTGAATAGTTACAGGAGGGCAAGAAGGAGCTCCACATCCATATAGATTTCGAGCGGGGCGGGCATTTTCCCTGCCCCGAGGACGGCTGCAAAGATGAGCTGGTAGCATACGAC
>JAILON010000040.1 GCA_024690865.1 Treponema sp.
AATTCCTGCGGTGTCGGACGGAGCCAGGACTGGAACAGCCATAACATTGAGCATGAGCTTTCCGCCCTCTACGACTGCGCCCACGGGGCGGGCCTTGCCGTGACGATGCCGGCGGTGTTCAAGTACGTCATGCAGCATGACGTGATGCGCTTCGCGAAGGTCGCCGTCCGAGTCTGGGGCTGCCAGATGGACTTTGACCACCCGGAAGTGACGGCCCTTGAAGGAATCGAGGCATTCAGGAGCTTCCTGGTCTCGCTGGGAATGCCCAAGAACTTCGCGGAACTGGGAGCGAAGGAGGAGGATATCCCCAAGCTCGTCCAGGTGCTCTGCCGGGGAGACGGACGGCCCGGTTCAATCAGCGGTTTCGTGACCTTGAACGAAGACGACTGTACGAAAATTTATAAGATGATGCTGTAAGCAGGGAGTGGCTGTGTATGGGAATTGATTTGGATAAGATGGCAAAGCTGGGCTTCGGCCTTATGAGGCTGCCGGAAAAGGACGGGGCGATTGACCTGGCCCGTGTCAACGATATGGTTGACCGCTACATGAAGACCGGCATGAATTACTTTGATACGGCCTACGTGTACCACGGGGGCAAGTCCGAGGTGGCCGCCCGGGAGTGCCTTGTGAAGCGGTACCCGAGGGAAAGCTTCATGATCGCGACCAAGCTGCCGGCATGGGAGATAAAGAAGGAAGCCGACATCGACCGCATCTTCAAGGAGCAGTGCGAGCGCGCGGGCGTGGATTACTTTGATTTTTACCTGCTCCACTCGATTGAGGACGGTTCCAACTACGAGGTCTACGAAAAGTACGACTGCTTCAGCTGGGGACTCAAGATGAAGGAAGCGGGCCGCATCCGGCATTTTGGCTTTTCCTTCCACGGCAGCCCGGAACTGCTGGAGAAGGTGCTGGACAAGCACCCCGAGATGGAGTTCGTCCAGATTCAGCTGAACTACCTTGACCGCACGAACCCGGTCGTCCAGTCCCAGCGCCTCTACGATATCCTCTGGGAGCGCAAGATTCCCATGATAATCATGGAACCGGTGCGGGGCGGCATGCTTGCGAACATGGCCCCCGAGATTGAGGCGAAGTTCAAGGCCAAGCGGCCGGACAGCTCCGTCGCTTCCTGGGCGCTCAGGTACGTCGGCTCACTGCCGGGCGTCATGACCATCCTTTCGGGCATGTCCAGCGAGGAGCAGATGGAGGACAACATCAAGACCTTCACGAACTTTGAGCCGCTGACGAACGAGGAATTCAAGATCATCAACGAGGTGACGGATGAGATCCTGCGGATTCCCCAGATAGGCTGCACGGCCTGCAAGTACTGCACGGACGGCTGCCCCATGCACATAAGCATCCCGGACGTGTTCAGGACCATCAACACCTTGCGCCGTTATCCAGACGATTGGCGGGCGAAGAACTTCTATTCCGGCGTCGCTTCCCGGGGTGGAAAGGCCGCCGACTGCGTTGAGTGCGGTCAGTGCGAGGGTGTCTGCCCGCAGCACCTTCCGATTATAAGCCTGCTCAAGGATGCGGCGAAAATCTTGGATGACGGAAAGAGCGCCTAAGGGCGGAATAGGGCAAGAGAAGGACGGAGGTATATGATGGAAAAGCTTCGGTGGGGAGTACTGGGTACGGCGAACATCGCGCGTGGCTGCGCCATTCCCGGAATGAAGCTCGCGAAGAACTGCGAAATCTATGCGGTCGCGGGGCGGAAGCTGGACAAGGCGAAGGCCTTTGCGGAGGAGTTCGGCTTTCAGAAGGCCTACGGGAGCTATGAGGAGCTGATCGAGGACGATGCCGTCCAGGCGGTCTATATCCCGCTTCCCAACAACCTGCATTTCAGGTGGGTGGAGGCGGCCCTCAAGGCAAAGAAGCATGTCCTCTGCGAGAAGCCCCTCGCCCTGAACGCCGCCGAGGCCCGGAAGATGTACGGGATTGCGGAGGAAAACGGCGTGCGGCTGATGGAGGCCTACGCCTACCTGCACAGCCCCTACGTCGCGAGCCTGAAGCAGGATGTCCAGAGCGGCATCATCGGGGACGTCGTGTACGTGGATACGGCCTTCGTCACCCAGGGCTATAAGGAGGACTTCCGCCTGTACAAGGAACTTGGAGGCGGCGCGATGTACGACCTTGGCTGTTACTGCACCACGATGATCCTTTCCCTCATCGATTCGGAGCCGAGGAGCGTAAAGGCGAGCGCGGAATTCTCCAAGCTGGGGGTAGACCTTGCCAGCACGGGAACGATCCGCTTTATGAACGGGTCCTGGGCTTCCTTTAACGTCGGCATGATCCTGGGCCAGGACACGAACGCCCGCTTTGACCGCCTTTATGTCCACGGAACGAAGGGCTGCATAAAGTCAGACGTGGAATACAATCAGGAAGGCGAGCTGGGCTACCGGATCTTCACGGCGGACGGCGTCAGCGAGCGGAAGGTCAGCGTTCCCCAGAACTACTCGCTTGAGATAGAGAACCTGGGGAACTGCGTCCTTTCCGGTGAAAAGCTCCACGTGAGCCCGGAGTTCTCCATAAAGAACGCGGAGCTGATGGACAGGGTTTTTGCCGAAATCGGCTACTAAAGGCTTGATTGCCATCGGGGCGACGGCAGGGCTGCCAGTGACATCCGGGGTGCCTATCTGGTCTTGCCGTCGCCGTCACCCCTAGGGCGGCCTGTGGCTGTCAGTGTTGCCCCGCGGAACCAGCGGATGCTGTGCCGCCGTCACCCCTAGGATAACCTGTGGCTGCCAGTGTTGCTATACTGCCGGCAGCCAGTGTCAGCAGCCGGGGCTGCCTGTGACTTCCGGGGCGGCTCGTTTTACCCCTGTCGTCCGTCGTTTGCCCGGTATATCCTGACCGTCACGCCGCCTTCCCTGCCTTCCACCGTGGCGGCAAGGGCTTCCCGCTCAAGGAAGGCGAGGGCCTCGCTGTCCGTCTTGATAGAAGGCTGGCAGGCGTCGAGTGAACTGCCGTTGTTCTCTATATAGATGGAGCAGTCCTTTCC
>JAILON010000043.1 GCA_024690865.1 Treponema sp.
GGGGAGGAAATACCCGTTCCCATTCCGAACACGGAAGTCAAGCTCCCCTGCGCCGATGATACTCCTCACGGGGGAAAGTAGGTGGCCGCCGGCTTTTTTTTTAGCTCGGCAAAGCTAAAAAAAAGAGCTTAAGCAGGCGCAGCCTGCGGTGCTTTTCTTTTGTTTAAACCGGGCGGGACCGTGCCTGCCGCACTGCTGGAACGTATGGGGCGAGCGTAGCGTCAAGGCGGGGCCCCAAAGCGGGCATTTGCTTGCGCCCGATAATGTGAAGGATTTAGAACGAGATTATTTCCTCGAACACGGCGATGGCATACTGGTCTGTCATGCCGCTGATGAACTCAATGACGCACTTTTCCCAGCTTTCCTTGTCGTGGATGTTGAAGACTTCTTCCGTCTTGTACTGGGATGCTTCTTTTCTCTGCTTGTCGTAGTTTGTGTATTTTATTATCCAGTCGCAGAAAGTCGATGAAAGCTTCGGCACGTAGCGCAGGTACTGCTCCAGGTTGCCGTTTTCCGTGTAGACCTGGGCCTTTATGAGCACCCGGTAAATGCATCCCAGCACTTCTTCGGCGTACTTCTGGAATTCCTGGAGCCGCCAGTGTTTATATATGTTGCTGTAGCAGAACTTTTTGAGGGCGGTCAGGAACGAGAAGTATGGTTCGGAAAAGCAAAGGCCGACCTCCGGGCTGGACTGGGTGCAGAGGTCCGTCACCATATCGTTGATCAGCACGGTAGTATTGACTGCCCTGCCGGAACAGGAGGCTGAGTTCCTGCCCGTGCCGACTGGGAAGCCCAACGTGCTGGCGACTATCTCCCGCAGCTGCCGGTAGCTTCCCATGTCCAGTATGTGGTATGACCGTGCGTCCTCGATGTCCCGGCCCAAGAATGCTATCTTGTCGCTGATTTTGACGACGCAACCTTCCCATGTATAGGGGGCGGCCTGTCCCGGTTGCCTTATATCGTACAGGTTGCAGGCAGCCTCCCGTGGCTTGAGCCCCTGCTCGTCCACTTCCCCACAGTGGCAGATGAGTCCGTCCCGGACGGCATAGGTCAAGTTGAGGGGCTTTTCCGCATAGTCGGGATCCTGCAGGGTCTCGATATAATCTGCGAAGAAGAGGGAATTGCGTTCGTGCCAGAATTTCCTCGGAGCCTTGATGTCGGGAATGTGGCACATGAGGGAGTTCAGTATCTCTTCCCCCGCGTGGCCGAACGGTGCATGGCCTATGTCATGGCCGATTGCAATCGCCTGGGTCAAGTCAACGTTGAGCCCAAGGTATTTCGCCACCATCGTGCTGACGGAGGCGACATGCCCCACGTGTTCCATCCTGGTGCATACGTGGTCGTTGTGCGGTGCAAAGAATACTTGCGTCTTGTGCTTGAGGCGCCTGTAGGCCTGGCAGTGGAGCAGGCGGGTGTAGTCCCTTTCAAAGTCGCTCCGTATCTGCTCGCCATGCTGGTACAGAGCGGCCTCGCGGCTTATGGCCTGTTTCCACTTGGGATGGCCCTCTGCCATGGCCTCTGATGAAAACGCCTGTTTCAGAGTGGACTCCTTAGGTGGCCTTTTCCAGTTGCTTTTCGTAATGGCGTGCGTAAATCTGGTCTACACAGGCTGCAAAGGCTTCGATTATGTCAGGATTGAACATTCCGCACTCACCATTCAGAATCATTTCCTTTGTCTTTTCCAGCGTGAACGAGGGCTTGTAGACCCTTTTGCAGATGAGCGCGTCAAAAACATCGGCTATGGCGACGACCTGGGCTTCTATGGGGATTTCCATACCCTTCAGGTGGTCGGGGTAGCCCCTCCCATCCCAACGTTCGTGGTGGTAGCGGCAGATGTTGTAGCTGTAGGTGTACAGGGCGGACTCCTTGAAACGTGGTATGGAGTCGATCAACTTGCAGCCCGCGACCGTATGGGTCTTCATGATGTCGAATTCCTCGTCGGTCAACCTGCCCGCGCTCTCCGGCTTGTGCAGGATTCGGTCGGGGATGGCAATCTTGCCGATGTCGTGGAGCGGTGTCACCTGTGCAATCTGCCGGATCTTCATTTCCGTCAGCATATACTTGGGATACTTTATCGCAATATACTTGCAGAGGGCCTCCGTCGTCTGCTTCATCCGCTCGCAGTGGTTGCCTGATTCAACGTCGCGGCTTTCCAGCGCCTGGCCCAGCGTGGAGATGATGTTCCATTGGTTTTCCTTGAGCTCCTGCTCCTGCACGGATATGGTCATCAACTGCTGGTTGAAGAAGCTTTCCAGCTGGTTCCGGTTGTTGTACAGTTCGATGAACTTCCCCAGTTTCTGCTTGATCAGCTCGAACGAGCAGTCCTTCCCCACTATGTCAAAAATTTCAGTGTCAAAGACCTTGCTGAGGAAAGACGGTTCGAAGTTGTCCGTGAGCAGTATAGCCGGTGTCTTGCGGAAAATATCCAGATCGTTGAAGTGCCGCAGGATTGCAACGGTATCGTCGTCCAGCGGCTCGTTGAATAGGATGGCCGACAGGGAGTCGGTATTGGAGAAGGCAGCCTTCAATGCCTGCTTGGAATCCGTCATCTTGACGACATCGAAAAAGACGTCGAACTTTTCTACAAGGGCAGAGTCGCCACCATTATGTAGGATCAATATTTTTGGCTTGAATATGGCCATATATACGTATTATAGTTCAACTCTACATAATTTACAAGCATAGTTTTTTTTATTGTTGTGGAGAAGTTTTGCTATGGATTGCGGCAATGCAGACGGAGCGGGCGGCTTTGACAAGCCGGCCCTCCGCAGGAAAATGAAGGCGGTGCTCGGTTCGTTGGGGGCGGAAGAGCGGGCTTTTTTCTCCCACAAGGCATGCGTAAGCCTCGTCAAGTCGGAGCTGTTCCTGTCTGCCGACATCGTTTTGTCGTATATGGCCACGGGGACGGAGGCGGACCCCTTCCGCATTTCCTCCGCAGCCCTGACTGCCTTCAAGATGCTCGCTTTTCCCGTCTGCGCCCCGAGGGGCACGAAGGGCAACACTATGGATTTCTATTTTGTCCATGGAGCAGGGGACATGGACTCCTTCATGTCCCAGTTTACGAAGAACCGCTATGGAATATGGGAACCGGCTCCCCTGTCTGCCGCGAAAGTCTGCCTGCCGCCCGTCAGGGCCAAGAACATCCTCGTCATCGTACCGGGGCTTGCGTTCAGTCCGCGGGGCGGTCGCCTGGGACACGGGGCTGGCTACTACGACCGTTACCTGACGGCCCTCAAGCTCAAGGCCCTGGAGCACGACTGCACCCTGTCCATTGTGGGCCTGTGCTTCGACTGCCAGCTGCTTGCCTCCATCCCCCTTGACGGGCATGACGTTCCGATGGACTACATCCTCACGCAGTCCGGCTTTGCCCGCGAGCGTTGCTGTTGCCGCGAGAATATGCTATAGTCTATCTGCTATGCTGTTTGTTTTCTTTTCGGCCACCCTCTTTTTCACCGTTTTCTGCGGCATCGGCCTCCTTGCATCCCGCCGGACTTTCTTCAAGGTCAGGGAAGGCAACTTCTTCCTGAACTTTTTCACGGGCTTTGCCCTTATAGGCGTGTATTTCTCCCTCGTGCAGCTTTTCCTGCCGTTGACCCTGTGGACCCTGCTGCCCGTCCTCCTCGTGGGGACATACGGTTTTTTCCTTCATTTTAGAGAAATCAGGAGGCGGATTGCCGCCGCTCCGGTTTTTTCCGTGCTGTGCCTGTTCTTCTTCTACCTTATAGCCTCTGTCATATCGAACAAGGGCAAAATCGATGCCTACGACGACTTCCTTTACCATGCGAGCATCGTCTCCTGGCTGAACGCATACAAAGTCGTACCGGGGCTTGCCAACCTGCACTTCCGTTTGGGAATGAACTCCCTCTACCTGCAAGTGGCGGCGGGGCTGGACGTGGGCATCTGGGACAAGCGCTCGTGCAGCATCACGGTCTTCCTGATGTATTTTTCTTTTTTGAGCTACTGCCTTACCGGAATCCATGCCGCAGTCAGGAATCCTACCTCCTCCAACGTCCGCTTCGCCGTCTGCCAGGCGGTGATGGCCCTCTGGCTCTTCTTTACGGAAGTGCTGGAACCCTACCTGAACTACGACAATCCCGCCCTCGTGCTGATTGCCGTAGTCATCTCGGAAATGCTGCCCTACACCCTGGCACAAGGCGGGAAAACGGACGGGACTGCTACCGGGTGGGCGCCTGCCCCCTCCCGCACGCCTTGGGAGACGGTTTTTCTCTACAGCGCGGCGAGCTTCGCGATTAAGCCCATGGGGGCGGTGGCGGTGTTCCTCGTGTTTACGGCCGCAGTCTTCTGGAAACAGAGGCACAAGGAGCTGTCCGTCCTCGTCCTTGTCAAGCTGACGGTCCTGCCCCTCTGCATCCTCGCCCTCTTTGTCGTCAGGAACGTCATCCAGACCGGCTACCTGATGTTTCCCATGACCGTCTTCAAGCTTGACCTGCCCTGGACCCTCTCTAAGCAACTTGTAGATACGAACATAAACGCGATTCAAAATTACTCGCGGACGATTGCCCTGGGCTATGAGTATGTGCCGGGAAACGGCTTCTGGTACTGGTTCATCCCCTGGCTCAAGTGGGTGCTGCGGGAGGGAAACAACATCCTCCTGCCCTTTGTCCTGCTGGCGGGGCTTGTCGTCGCGGCGGTCAGCCTGCTGAGGGGGAGGGGAGACGGGAGCAGTCCCAGGGCTTCCGTCCCGGTCAAGCTGGCGTATTATGCCTATGTCATCGGGAACCTGCTGTTCTGCTTCATCACCGTGCCGGAACTCCGCTACGATACGGTCTGGATTTATGGAATCCTTGCGGTCGCCCTCTTCTTTAGCCCGGAGCTATGCGCGGGGCTTGCCGCTGTGCTTCGGAAGTTCCTGGAGTGGGGGCGGAAGCTGGCAATCCGCCTTGCGGGGGTGGGCAGGCTTCCCTTTGCCCTTGCTATGGTGTTCCTGCTGGCGGTTGCGCTGCTGTGGATTCCGACCGTCCGTGAGGACTTGATAATGCTGGGGTCGGTCCTTGCCCGCCACGAGCTGAACGCCCCGCACTGGCAGGAGGAGTTCAAGCGATGGCGCAGGGTGTTCTCTGTTCTGGCTGTCATACTGCTGTGCGTGGTCAGGTTGCGGCCCGACGGCGTGCGCGTGCCTGGTAAGGCGGGGATGGTCGGGAAGGCCCTGGGCCTCCTGCTTGCCTTTGTTGCCGTCTCCTGCGCCTTTCGGAACAGGAACTGGCTTCTGCCTGCCGCCATGTATGCCATGCCGGTGGAGAAATGCCTTGTCAGCGAGGAGCAGCCCTTCTACGTCTATGTCGCCCTCGAGGGGGACCAGTGCGGGGACGCGGAGCTTCCCTGTACTCCTGAGTACTGCTTCACCGACAGGCTGCGTCTGTTCGATATAAACGATATGGGGAAGGGCTTTTACATAAAGAAGGAGTAGGCGCACGGCCCCTGTGAACAGGGGCCGTTACGTCCGCAGGGCGATGTCCCGCAGCATCTCGCTGTAGTATCGGTTCTCTATCTTGTCGTGGGGAATCCCCGCCCGGTCAAGCAGTTTTTCCAACTCGCCGTGCAGGGCGGAAAGGACTGCCGTATCGCCCGTCGGGGAGAGTATTTCTATTTCCAGAAAATCGCCGAGCTTGTCCACTGCACACAGCTCCAGCGTAGCTTCCAGCGTACCCGCCCCGTCCGTGCCATCCGGGACTTCCACGAGCCAATCCTCCACGTCCTTGTGCTTCTTCAGCTGTACGGCATAGCCCGTGTCGGAAAGGAAAGCTTCCAGCGCCTCCGCGTTCGAGATAACGCACTCCTTTTCGTCGTTTGCCTCCGCCTCCACGCCGTCGGCTCCCGTTATGCGGGATTTGCGCTTGTAGGTGACGAGAATGTCCGTCTTGGCGGTGCTCCCGTCCGGGGCAAGAAAAGCTTCCCGTCGGATGCGGATTTTGTTCCGGTCGTCGGCGGTCTTGCCCCAGTATTCGTCGTTGCGGATGACGTGCTGTCCGCGCCTGGCAAAGCTGTCCAACCGTGCGGCGAGGGCGGCCCGGTCGTCCACCCGCGCTTTGAGTTCTACTTCGGTCATTCCGCTTCCCTATTTGATTTCGCTCACACCGTCGCCGCTTGAGCAGGAGAAGAAGCCCGCCTCGTAGCCGATGGCCGCCGTGTAGGCCTTCTGGACTGCCTCGGTGAAGGCTTCGACCTTGTCCTTGTGGACAAGCGCGATGGCGCATCCGCCGAATCCCGCACCGGTCATCCGTGCGCCCAAGCATCCTTCCTGCTTCTGCGCTGTCTCGGCGAGGGTGTCCAGCTCTATGCCCGTCACCTCGTAGTCCGATTTGAGCGAGGCGTGGGACTCGTCCAGCAGCCTGCCCAACCGTATCAAATCCCCGGCCTTGAGCGCGGCGACCGCATCGAGGACCCGCTGGTTCTCGTAGACGCAGTGGTTTGCCCGCTTCTGCAGAATGCCGTCGGAGATGAAGTGTTTCACCGCCTCCCATTTGACCGGGCTGAGCGAGCAGAGGTCTTGCGCCTCCACCCCCTTGTCCTGCAGGATTTTGAGTGCGGCCTCGCATTGGCTGCGCCGCTCGTTGTACTTGCTGTCCGCCAGCTGCCGCTTCTTGCGGGTATTCATGACGACGAAGCGGTAGTCGTCCAGCTCCAGCGGCACGTATTCGTGCTCGACCTTTGCGCAGTCCAGGACTTCCGCCGTGTCTTTCTTTCCGGTCGCGATGATGTACTGGTCCATGATGCCGCAGTTGACGCCCATGAACTCGTGCTCGCTCTGCTGGCCGATCAGGGCGATGTCCTTACGGCTTACGCCGAGCCCGAAGACTTCCGAAACGGCATACGCAAAACCGCATTCCAGTGCGGACGAGGAGGAGATGCCGCCGGCGGGAGGCACGTTGCTGACCATCAGGATGTCGAAGCCCGACGGAATCTGGTAGCCCCGCCGTCCGAGAATGGACAGAATGCCGTTCAGGTAGTTGGCGTAGCCGTTTTCCTTCACGTAGGCGAAGTTGTCGTGTATGTCAAAATGAAAGGTTCCGGGGAATTTGAGGTCGTTGTAGGTGATCTTTGTGTCTTCCCGCCGGCGGATGGCGACGTAGAGGTAGCGGTCAATGGCGGCGGGGAAGACCTTGCCTCCGTTGTAGTCTATGTGCTCTCCGATTATGTTGATGCGGGCGGGGGATGAGAATATCCGCACGTCTGCGGTGCTTCCTCCGTACTGTTTTACGAAATCGTCCTTTAGGTTCCTGACATCGTAGTCCTGGGAAACTGTACTCATGGTAAACCTCTTGTGGCAGCGTGCGGTATGAGCTGCCGTTTCATCATTATTTTTATCATTGTACAATAAGAAACGGGGCTTGGCAAATTATTTTTGTACAGGGGCGGTGGTTGACGGCAGGGGTACAGGCGGGCGGGGCCCCGGCGCTGCTGCCGCGGAATTCCGGAACCACGGGCTTTGCCCCGGGCTTTGCCTCAGGCTTTGCCCGGGCTGTTTCCTTTCCGGTCCGAATTTGTTATCATAGCGATATGTGCACGGAAATAGTGAGAAAAAAAATGAACGGAGTAATGAAAAAACAGACAGCCCTGCTGGGTCTTCTGGCCGTCCTGCTGACGGCCCCCCTTTTTGCCGGGGAGAAGCTTTCCGACTACACGCTGCGGAAATATCAGGACTTTACCGGCAACAGGATCCGCTGGACCTGCATCACTGACAACAATGTCATCCTCAGGGAGATAGATGCATTCATCGCCAATGTGTACCGGGAGCTGCCGTACAAGGCGCTGGACTACGAGCAGGAGAGGCTTTTCTGGGAGAGCAACTACCAGGTGGAAACTTTCTGCTACATCTTTGCGGTGGAGGACCTGGACCTGAAGGAGGTCCGTCTTGCCCTCAAGGACCTGATGAAGAAGGATGAGGAGTTCATCTCCTCGCATGAAAAGATGAAGGGGCCGAACGGCGGCGTCGCCCCCCAGATGTACATATTGACCTCAGACGTGACTTCCTGCTACATGAGTTTTTCGGTCGCGGCGGCCCTCTTTCACGGAATGCGGGTCAAAAGCCTTTATGCGGCGGCGTTGAAGAAGAATCCCGCCCTCTGGAACGCCAATACCGGGATGGGCCAGTGGCTCTACTATGCGCCGGGCTTCGTCGGCGGCGGGCTCAAGAAGGCTGCCAAGTACTTTCAGACGGCATACGAGGTTTCCAAGGATGACTGTGACCGCTTCTTTACAAGCGTTTACCTGTCGCAGATTTGCTTTGAGGAGGGGGACAAGGCGGGCTGTGCCAAATACCTGAAAGAGGCAGAGGTCATCAGCCCGGAAAGCCACCACGTCAAGAACGTTAAGAAGCAGAACGCCAAGGGCATCTCCCTCTTCTACTACAACCGCCACCGGACGGGAATTGACGAGAACGACGATCCGAACGCGACTGAGCTGAACTGATTTTGTCAGCCGTGGCGCGGGGCCTGCAGATGCCGGTTCAGCTGTCGCCCCCCATTGCCAAAAGCGTGCGTAAAAGGTAGAATTGCTTCCAACTATTTTTATTACGGACAGGCTGTTTCAAAAGCCGCTGGCGGTGTTGCTGCTGCGGATTTTTGCGGCTGACTCA
>JAILON010000057.1 GCA_024690865.1 Treponema sp.
TCTGTACAGGCATAATATGCCGGTGGCCATGGCGGGGAGGAAATACCCGTTCCCATTCCGAACACGGAAGTCAAGCTCCCCTGCGCCGATGATACTCCTCACGGGGGAAAGTAGGTGGCCGCCGGCTTTTTTTTGTTTAAATGGGATATGTTAGGAGGTAGCAAAAGCAATGGTTGAAGAACTGAAAGTTATGGTCTGCCGGGCAAAGCACAAACGGTTGCGCCTTGCCGGCCTTTACATTGCGGGTGCTGCTTTCCTGTTTTTTTCCCTGTTCCAGTCTTCGTGGGTTCGGCTTTCCTTTCTGTCGGTGCTGCAGTCTTTGATTGGAAGGTCTCTTCGTGAACCGCAGCTTTGGGACTGCCGTTTGATGAATCTTTCCTATCTCGCTTGCGTCTGCAGCTTGTCTGTATGGATAGGAATCTTCTTGAACTTCTACACCTTGGCATCCCATACGGTTGACAGGGTGTGTGCGTGTTTGCTCCTGTCCCTTGTTTCCTTTTCGGTGACATATTTTTTCTCAAATTATGACTTTGATCCGGAGCATAACGGCAATGTCTTTTCCACAGCCCGCTTTCTGTCCAAGGGTGCCGTTATGTACCGGGATATCGGAGGCCAGTACGGCGTACTTTTCTATTATATAATGGCGGCTTTCATCAAGCTGTTTGGGGAATACCTGTGGGCCATAAACGTTGCGACTTCCTGCGTCTATGCCGTGTGCTATTCCTTGCTCTTCCTGTGTGCCTGCCGCTTTATGAACGAATGGCAGTCTTTTGTCATTTCCCTGTTGACGCTGGCAATGGCACCGTTCTTTATTTGCCTCTTTCAGCCATGGTCTTCAGTCTATGCCCTTATGTTCCTGCTGCTTTCCACCTACCTCTTTTTCCGCTACATGCAGCATGGCAAGGGGTTTTTGCTCGTGCTCTGTTCTTTTTCCACGATAGCGTGCTTCTTATGCCGCCAGCCTGTCGGTATTGTCCTCTTTCTTTCTTTTGTGCTTTTTTTTGTATTTGCCGTTCCCCTCAGGCTGTATGTCCCCCATTATAAAAAGTCCATCCTGTGCTATTTTTCTGCGTTTGTCGTGAGTGGGGGAGGGCTTGTAGCGTATCTCGTGTTCAAAGGGACTTTTATAGAGTTCTTGAGGCTGAATTTTGTCAATACATACCAGTTCGCAATGGCACGGACGAATGCAGCCAACCCTCTTTCAACCATCCTTGACTGCCTCTTTGTACATACCTATCTGCTTCAGTCAGAGGAAAAAATCTTCATCACATGGCGGCTGCTGCCGTTGAGTTCCATTGCCGCCTTTGTGGTGATTGCCATAAGGAAGCTGATGGCAAAGGGAAACAAGGGGGATGTGGAAAAGGAGCGCATCTTGTCGATGCTGTTTGCCTTGAGCATAATCTGCATTGCCTCCTGGCACCAGTACTATCCTGTCACGTGCGTGCGTCACGTCTTTTGGGCAGCCTTTCCCATGCCTATACTTCTCTTTTATGGGCTCCTTGCCGTTTCCCTCCGCACGTGTAAGAAAGCGTGGCCTGCTTGGCTGCTGTTTGTCCTTATCCTTTCCCCTGTCCTTTGGTCCAGGATGCTTGGGGGCTTAAAAAAGGCCACGGCCCCGTATGTGTTCGCAGACACTACGAACTTTGATTTTATGGAAAAACTCCGCCTTACCGAAGATCAGAAGGCCTATTATGATGAAGTGTCGGCCGCTGTTGCAGAGGCACGGGAAAAGTACGGGGCTGACCTCATGGTTGTTGATTCCCGTTGGTATGGATACCTGTATTACCTTTCGTATAATGACAGGCTTCTTCGCGGGAACGATGATTTTATTGTTCTGGTTGCCGATGACACTGTTTTGGAACTGTACAAAGCGCAGGGGTATAACGTTACGAGGAGAATAACCGATACCCGTTACTCAAAAGACCCTGCTGACGTGACGTATGTCGTGGTAAAACACTGAACCGGTCACGCAGGCAGCATGTCCTTAGAGTTTTACCTGCGGATGGCTCTGGAACCAGGCCCTCCACTTGTCTTCCACTTCATCGCAACGGCGTTTCTTTTCCTCGTCGCTGATGAAGGCTGCGTTGAAGCCGTTCTTGATGAGCTGCTTTATCTCGTCTAGGGAGAATTTCAAGTTCTTGTAGACGTTCCAGTACTCGTCAATCAAGGAGACCTTGAAGAAGGTTGGATCGTCGGTATTCAGCGTGACGTTCACGCCGGCATCGTAGAGCTTCTTTATGGGATGCTCCTTTATGCTCTTGACGTATTTTCCTATGAAAGTGTTGCTTGTGGGGGAAATTTCCAAGGGAATCTGATTTTCGGCCAGTTCCTTCATGAACGGCTCGTCGTATGCCGCCGAGATTCCATGTCCTATGCGCTCCACGTGCAGGAGTTGGATGGAGTCTTTCATGGACCAGCTGTCCACGGTTTCTCCTGCATGGGCTACCACGTGCAGGCCGGCCTTTATTGCGTTTTCAAAGACGCTCTGGAAATCCTTTGCCGGAGCAGCCTCCTCGTTTCCCCCCAGCCCGATGCCGATTATGTAGGGGTTCTGGGCCTGAATCACCAGGTCCAAGTTGCGCTGGGCGTTTTCAAGTCCGAAAGAGCGGCTGACATCGACGATATAGCGGACTGTCCTTCCTGTATCCCTGAGTATCTTTTCAGCCCCGTCCGAAAGAAGCTTTGACATTTCCTTGAAGTCCCAGCCTTTTTTTAGGTGCGACGTGGGGCTGAAGAATGTCTCGCAGTAGCTGATGTTGTTGTCCAGAAGATAGCTTTCCAGATCGTCGGTGATGTAGTAGAGGTTTTCGATTTTCGTGAAGAATTTCTGTATGGCGATGAAGGAATCAAGGAAACCGGCCAGGTCTTTGTAATCGAAGAGGCTTTTCATGTCCTCCTCGCTTATGTCGGCGTCAAGGTTCTCCTTGTAAAGCTTGTTTATCGTTTCTTTGCTTATGACGGCCTCCTCGTGGAGGTGCAGCTCGGCTTTAGGAACTGATTTCAAGAGGTTATAAAATTCCTTCTTTTTCATATGTATATATTATCATACAATGCTAAAAAAAAAAAGAGGAAAAGTTGCCAAGTTGGCCATGTGGCGGGCCGGGTGGGGGAGTCATAAGGCTAACTTTTCCTTGACAGCAAAAAAGAGTTATAGTAATCTGAAATCGTGCAGGCATCTGCAAATATTACACGCCGTTAGTCGGCAAAGGATCATTATTATATGTCCAAGAAGATTTATGTTGGCAACCTCAATTATTCGACTGCAGAGGACACCCTGCAGGCCCAGTTTTCCAGCTATGGCGAAGTCCTTTCGGTTGCGGTAATCAAGGACCGCTTTACCCAGCAGTCCAAGGGATTTGGTTTTGTGGAGATGGCAGATGACGCCGCCGCTGAACAGGCCATCGGGGGGCTGAACGGGAGGGAAATCGATGGCAGGAAGGTCCGCGTGAACGAGGCCGAAGACAAGCCCAGGCCTCCGCGCAGGCCCAGGGGAGAAGGCTTTGAGCGTCGGGGTGGATATGGCCGGAATTCCGGTAACGGCCAGGATGGCGGCCGCTATTAGTTTTTGGCTGTTGTTGCCTTAACTGTTGATACGCAATTCCAAGGCCGGGGATCCCGGCCTTTTTTATTTGTGCTGGGGAAAAGCCCCTCATCCTGGAGAAAAAAAACACCGAAAAGTGGCAAAAACTGTATGTTCACCGGCATATAATAAAGTGTATGAACATGAATCTACGTGTACTGATGGCCCGGGGCGCAGGCCTTGTTTCTTTCCGGGCAGGAGCCCTCTTGTCCCGCATGTTTTCGCTCTGCTTTGGAGGAACGGAATGTATTTGCTGCGGGAGGCCCGTTTCAAGTTCACCCCTTTGCGGGGACTGTATAGGAAAGCTGATTCTGGGCTTCTCTGTTGCGAACGAGACCCGTTGCAGCGTATGTGGGAAAGTTCTGCTGGGAGAGGTCGGAACCTGCATGCAATGCAGGGAAGAAGGGCGTTCCCCACTGGTGGACGGCAGTTTTTCCCTGTATCCCTACCGTATGTGGTATAGGAACCTTCTGTTTTCGTGGAAAACCGAGGGTGAAAGGTCCCTGTCCCCCCTGTTCGCGAGGGCGGTCCACAGGGCCTTGGAACAGTTGTACGGCAGGGAAAAGGTTCCCTGCCTGGTGCCTGTTCCGCCCCGGCCTGGAAAAATACGGCGGACCGGATGGGATCAGGTGGACGAGCTGTGCCGGCTTCTTTCCCTGCTGTTCGGCTACCGGGTGGAACGCCTTTTGGTCCGCCTGTCTGGGGAACAGCAGAAGAAGAAGGATTTTGGAGGGAGGCGGGCTACGAGGGGGAACTACGGTCCTTCAAGGCAATTTACAGGAATGAAGAGGCGTGATACAATTCCTTCGGAGGTGGTCCTCATAGACGACCTCATAACCAGTGGTTCAACCGTGGGCGAGTGTGCCGATATATTGAAAAGGGGCTTTGTTGAAAAAGTGAAGGTTCTTTCACTTTTTATAGTAGACTAATAAGCCTTTGTGGTGTAAAATTAGGAAAGGATTTTGTTTTCTTGGAGATACCGCCTGTGGCGGTTTTCTGGGGATGCCTTGATTTTGAGGAGAAGTATAAGATGGCCGAAGAAAATAAGATGCTCCAGCTTGTGACTTTCCGCCTTGGAGAGGAGCTTTACGGTGTGGACATCATGGATGTCAAGGAAATCGTCCGGGTGCAGAACGTAAGGCCCATTCCGAATGCGCCTTATTACGTGGAGGGGATTATAAACCTCCGTGCAGAGATAATTCCCATAATAAACCTGCACAAGCGTTTCCATATTAGGACGCAGCATGTTGAGGTTGAGGCTGAAGATGATTTCAGTGAAGATGACGGCGGCTTCATTATCCTGAACATTGAGGACAATAAGATAGGCATCATCATAGACCACGTGGCCCGCGTCATTCCTGTTGACAGGACGGACATAAAGCCTCCGCCCCAGATGTTCAGCGGCATCGGGACGGAATATATCGAGGGTGTTGTGCGCCAGCAGGATGAATCCTACCTGATAATCCTTGACATCAGGAAGATTTTCAGTGCAGGAGAGCTGCAGAAGATTATTGACCCGCAGATGGCGAGCGCATAAATTTAGGCGTTTCGTACAATGATACATACGTATAGCTCTACTATAAGGCGCAAGGAAATGGAGGCCGTGCTCGTCTGCATGGTCGATGAGCGCTTGGGGCCAGGGGAGGTGTGTACCCGCCTTGTCCAATCCGTAAAGGAGTATACAGAGTGCGATGGGGCGGTGGCCCTGCGCAGCCCCTCCTTAGCCTTGGAATACGCCCTGGCGGCCTTGGCCTCCACGGAGGGTTCTGGCCTTGAAAAGGGCTGTTCCGTGATGGTAAGCGCGCTTGCGCCCTATTGGCAGCTTTTGACTTTGGAAAAGCTTGGCTACAGGCCGTTGGTCCTTGACGTTTCCGAGGAGGACGGGCTTGTAACGTTGGATGCCTGTGCGGAAGGCGTAAGGCAGGGGGGGAAGCTTCTTGTTCTCACTGAGTCCATGGGGGTCATGCCGGATATGGACGGCTTCCTGTCTTTGGGTGTGCCTATCATAGAAGACGTCTCCCAATCCGCCCTTGCACGCTATCCTGTAAAAGAAACTGCCGGTGAGCTGGGGGGAAGGTCCGGAGAAGAGTCTGCCGACGGGGTGAACAAGCCCAAAGGCAAGTCCGCAGGAATGTATAGCTCCTATGCCATTTTTGGTATGGAGGACCGGGACATCGTTACCGCAGGTGGTGGCGCGGTCCTTATGGCTCCGACCAGAAAGGCTTGGATTCCGCTCAAGGCCCTGGCGGACAAGGCCCCGTACACTGACTTGATGCCGGATATGAACGCTTCCCTGGCATTCGTGGAGTTGAAGGAGTATTCCCGCAACGAGGCTGTCCGTAGGGAACTCTTTGGCCTGTACTCCCGTGCCATAATGAGCGGCCGGCACAAGACCTATACGAGGGGCGAGGGGGAGAGTTCGACGGTATACTCGTTTCCGCTTGTGTTGAATACAGGCTTCAAGGACGTGAAATCCTACGCGCAGAAGAAGGGTATAGAAGTGAGGCAGGCGTATGAGAATTCCGTCATAGCCCTGAGGCAGGAGGAGCTTTCTTCGTCCTGCATCTGCGCGAATTCACTGCTGCTGCGCTGTGCCCTGTTTCCCCTGTATCCGAGGCTGGGGCAGAAGGATGCTTCCCGCATCGTCAAGGTCCTGCAGTCGATTCCATGATTCGTGCTTCCGAGGTATATATGAAAAAGTGCCTTATCATAGAGAACTCATTTAAAGAAGCTGCCGTGACGTTGGGAGGGGAGATAGCCGATTTCCTTTCGATCCGTGGCGTGGAGTGCGAGCGCTTTGAATACGACGGGGCTTCAATGCGGAACAGGCGTATAGAGCTCCCGTTCGACGGATTCAGCTTCATTATAACGCTTGGTGGTGACGGGACCGTCCTTTTTGCATGCAGGGGCTGTGCCCCGCTGGGAATTCCCGTCCTTGCCGTCAATTTGGGCGAGTTCGGTTTCCTTGCCAGCATACAGGTTTCCCGTTGGAAGGAGGAGTTGACGGGGTATCTTGAGGGCAGTGCATACGTCAGCGAAAGGAGCCTGATCGAGGCGGAGGTGCTTCGGGGCGGCAAGACTGTGTTCAAGACCAACTGCATGAACGACATTGTGATTGCAGGATGCTCCAATTCTACCCTCATCAATCTGGAGGTGGCCTACAACCATGCGCTGCTGGGGCCGTTCAAGGTGACGGGCGTCATCGTCGCTACTCCGACTGGTTCCACGGGCTACAACGCCGGGGCCGGGGGACCCATAGTGGATTCGACCATGGAGGCCATGCTGCTGACGACAATCAGTTCCTTCAGCCTGTCGGCCCGTCCCCTTGTGTTCGGTGCGGACGGCGAGATCGCCATAACAGTGCTGCCTTCCCGTATCGGAGTCGAGCTTACTGCCGACGGGCAGATTTCATTCGGCCTCGAGGAGGGCGACGTCATAATCCTTGGACTGACCGAATACAAGGCCCGCCTCCTGTGCTCCACGCAGGAGAAGTTCTATGCGGCCCTGCAGAGCAAGCTGAACTGGGCGGGGGGGCCACGTGCTTGAGGAACTTGACGTAAAGAATTTTGCCCTCATAGACGAGGCCCACGTTGACTTTTCCCGTGGATTTACCGTCCTTTCTGGCGAGACGGGGGCGGGAAAGTCTATCCTCATAGGCAGCCTTGCCTTCCTGCTGGGGGGAAAGGCTTCGGCCGAGCAGATACGGACCGGATGCCACGAGGCGCAGGTGAGCGGGGTTTTCCTGTTGGACGGGAACTCAAAGGATGCCGTGGACTGGCTGTCCTGTCGCGACATAGAGGCCGAAGATTCCCGCGTCATCATACGAAGGTCCATAAAGGAGACTGGCAAATCCTCCGCATGGATTGGCGGGGTGGCCGTGAGCAGGGCCGATTTGGCTGCATTTGCCTCGTTTCTGGTGGACCTGCATGGGCAGCATGAACAGCAGTCCTTGATGAAGGTTTCTGAGCACCGTCGCTACCTGGACATATATGCGGACATAGTGGACGAAGTGGCTTCCTTTACCGCTTTGTACAATGGTCTGGTGGAAAAACGCAGGACCCTGTCTTCCTTGGACATGGACGAGAAGGGGCGGCGGGAGAGGCTGGACGTGTTGAATTTTGCCCTTGATGAGATAGATGGGGCGAAGTTGAGGGATGGAGAGGAGGAGGAGCTTGAGGCGGAGGAGGCCCGCCTTTCCTCGTTTGAAAAGCTCTGTTCCGACATAGGAGAGGCAGTCCGTCAGCTGGACGGCGGCGATGACGGCGAGGGCGGGGTGATTCCCTGCATGAGGCGGTTGAATTCCGCCTTTGACCGGGCCGCGGAGTCCGACGGGGGGCTTGCGCCCTTGGCTGAGCGGATTCAGAGTGCGTTTTACGAGCTGGAGGATATTTCCAGCGAAATCCAGAAGTACGAGCGGGGCCTGGTCTATGATCCGGACCGGCTTGTGGAGCTTCAGGAGCGGCTGGAGCTCATATACCGGCTTAAGAAGAAGTACGTTTCCCAGAATGCAACTGTAGCGGAACTTTTGGACTGGGCCGAGGCGGCCAGGGATGAGGCCGCGCGGCTGGGGGGCGTGGCGGATGACAAGTCTGCCCTTGTGGCCGAGGTTTCCGAGCTGGAAAAGAAGGTGTATCTTGCTGCGAAGGCCATAAGTGCAAAGCGTGCCGCGGCGGCGGGGCGGATGTCTTCGGAGATAATGGCCGTGCTTGCCAAGCTGGGCATGAAGAGTGCGTCTTTCAAGGTTTCCATGAGGGTGAAGCCGGGTGACGAGGTTGAACAGAGGTGCGGTCCCTACGGGATGGACGACATAGAGTTCCTTATAAGCGCAAATCCCGGTTCTCCCCTGCTTCCTTTGGAGCGGGTGGCCTCTGGTGGCGAATTGAGCCGCGTGATGCTGGCGATGAAAACGATACTGTCCGCCGCGGATACTGCGGGAACGCTCATTTTTGACGAGATTGATACCGGTATAGGTGGCGAGGTTGCTGTCTCCCTCGGTGAGCACATGAAGAAACTGTCTGTGGACAGGCAGGTTTTGTGCATTACTCACCTTGCGAGTATTGCGGTTTTTGCCGATAATCAGATAAAGATAGCGAAGGCTGTATCTGGAAACAGTACTTCAACCGGCGTGTTCCCGATAGGTGGGCAGGAGCGCGTCAGGGAAATAGCAAGGATGCTTTCGGGGGACAGCGATTCCCAGCAGTCCCTTGAGCATGCCGCTGCCATGTTGCATAAGTTCGGAGGTATGTAATGGCAACAAGTAATGAGAAGAGAAGTGAGTTCAGCGAGCGCTGCAAGCCCATCAAGGAGCAGATAAAGGCGGTGCTGGACAAGGAGAAGGCCCAGAATGCCGAAATCAAGGCCAGTAGCGATGGAGTGGAAATAAAGAAGCTCGCCCTTGCCGACCTGATGCTCTCCCTTTCCTCCCTGTACATGGCACAGAACACCCTGTCCGTCAATATCTTGAATTTCAAGAACAACGATGCACTCAACGATGCCAGGAAGATAATCTACAAGGCCCTCATTTATATGGAGGATGTTGTTTCCAATTTCGTGGACTGTCCTTATGCGGATCTTGAGCCCAAGTTGGCCGCGATAGCCAGCGTTCCCATAAGCCAGCGTTACTATCTGGTCCGTAAGTTTGGCTTGACGATAAAGCTCCTGGCCGATGCCTTCGGCGACAACTCCAAGTGGAAGTGGACGTTTGTGGAGATTCGTGGCCGTTTCGTCGTGGTCGCCAAGAACCTGCTGGACATGAAGCAGGCCGCGAAGGACAACTTTGACCCGAATTCCGAAAACTACGAGACTTCTGTCCTGTACATACGCCTCATTCGGAAGCTTTTGGATGACAGCGCAATGGACTACCGTGACAAGTACGAGCTGGGCAGTCGCCGTGCCGACGATATGAAGCAGGCCGTGAACCTCCTTATAGCAGCCCGCCGGGTTGCCATGGTGCTGAGCGACAACGAGGCGTCTGAAGAGATAAAGAAGAAGGCCGTCGTCTGGAAAAACAAGCTGGACGCTGACATGAAGTCCGGTGCGAGTAAATGAACAGGAGCCTCGCCCTCAAGATTTTTGAGGGCTTCTCCATCGTGCGCTGGAATGACCTCGTCCGCCCCTTTGACATCGTGGAGATGGATAAGGATGCGGAGAAGATGTTCAGCGCGTACATCATCGGCAAGTATGAGGAGGAGCGGGGGGTACGGGTTGACTGGGACTGGATGGTCTATGCCTCCCTTTTTGACCTCCTGCGCAAGATAGCCCTCTGCGACATAAAAAGCCCCGTCCAGAGGCTCTTAAAGGCCGAATATCCCAACGAATTCATAAAGCTCAACGAATGGGTGTTGGACCAATACAAGAAGTTCATCGATGATCGCGACCTGTTCAAGCGTTTTACTGTCTATATCGGCAACATGAGCGGGACCATTCCTTTTTCGGGGGGGCAGGAGGAAACTGCCCGCATCTTCCGTGCAGCCCACAAGTATTCAACCCTGCGGGAGCTGGAGATGATAGGTCCGGTCAACGAGGCTGCCAGGCTTGAGAGCATCCGCACGCAGATAAATGCCGACCTGCAGCAGTATCTGGACCTGAGGGGACTGCAGCTGCTGATAACCCGCCAGAAACCCTTTGAATTCCTGATGCGGATAGAGCAGCTCCGCTTCCAGACCCGCTGGAACCAAACTCCCCGTGTTCCTCGTACGTCGGTCTTGGGCCACTGCTTCTTTGTCGCCGTACTGACCCTGCTTCTGGAGCGGGAGACTGGCCAGCGGATGTGCAGCGCCAGGAGCTACAACAATTTCTTTTCCGCCTTGTTCCACGACCTGCCGGAATCCGTTACGCGCGACATCATATCACCTGTCAAGCAGGCGACGCGGGCTCTTCCCAATGTGGTCAAGAATATAGAAGACCAGATAGTGGCCCAGGAGTTGGTTCCCCTTATGGACGACTTTTATAGGGATGAGGTCCTCTACTTCACGAGCGACGAGTTTTCCAATCGCGTCATGATAGATTCTCATGCTGTCCACGTCAGCTGGGAAGAGCTGAATGCCAGCTACAATGAGGATTCCTTCCGCCCGGTGGACGGAAAGCTGGTCCGTCTGGCCGACCATTATGCCGCCCTTATGGAAGCGGAACTGTCGATAAGGCACGGTATAACCAGCCGCCACCTGGTGGACGGTAGGGCGAACCTGCTCAAGGCATATCCCGAGGGGACGGTGATAAACGGCATAGACGCATATGCCCTCTTTCATGAAGGGTTTGAAGGTTAGCGGCCTTTCGGTTTTCGTTTCGTTTTGTGATGCGTGCGGGACGCTGCTTTCTGTTCTTGTTTGCACGTTTCCGGGCAGGAAGAAAGCTGTGCCGGTGGGGAAAGCGACCGGGGGGCCGAAGGTGACCAATGCCCTTGACAGTCTCTCCATTTTCCCCTATTTTGTCAAACACAGGAGTTTTTCGCTATGATTATCGTTTTGAAGAAGGGTGTGAAGGAAGCCGAGCTCGATTCCTTCCTGGATGGGGTTAAGAAAAGGGGCTTCGGTGTACACATTTCCAAAGGCGTTGACAAGACGATCGTGGGCCTTCTGGGCGACACTTCCAAGATAGATCCTGAAGACTTGCTTGCGAACGACGTGGTCGAGAGTGCGGAGCGCGTTTCTGCCCCCTATAAGATGGCAAGCCGTTCGTTCCATCCCGAGAACACTATCGTTACCGTAGGCGGAGGACAGTCCGGTGTTGTTCCCTGTGTCATGGGGGACGGAAAGAGTGTTGCGATCATCGCCGGTCCCTGTTCCGTAGAAAGTGAGCAGCAGCTTCTGGATGCTGCCAGGGCCGTCAAGAAGGCGGGGGCAAGGATTTTGCGCGGGGGGGCCTACAAGCCGCGCACGTCGCCATACAGTTTCCAAGGAATGGGAAAGGAGGGGCTGCGCATCCTGTCGCTGGCCAAGAAGGAGACGGGGCTTCCGATCTGTACCGAGCTTATGGCTGCTTCGGAACTGGAATATTTTACCGATGTGGACCTCATACAGGTGGGGGCGAGGAATTTTCAGAATTTCGACCTGCTCAAGGAGCTGGGCAAGGCGGGAAAGCCTATCCTGCTCAAAAGGGGACTTTCTGGAACGATCAATGAGCTCCTAATGAGCGCGGAGTACATAATGGCAAATGGAAACGAGAACGTCATCCTCTGCGAGCGGGGCATCCGCACCTATGACGGCTATACGAGGAACTGCCTGGATGTGAGCGCGATTCCCTTCCTGCACCGGGTTTCCCATCTGCCGGTCGTCGCAGATCCCAGCCATGCCTGTGGAATCCGCTGGATGGTCCCTGTTCTGGCCCAGTCCGCTGTCGCCGCGGGGGCCGACGGTCTGGAAATCGAGGTCCACTGCAATCCAGAGAAAGCCTTGAGCGATGCATCCCAGCAGCTGAGGCCGGACGAATTCGAGTCCCTTTGTGGCAAGCTTGCCAAGTATGCAGCCGTTGAGGGCAGGACTATATAGGTCGGGAAGTTTATTTTTATGGAAGGAAAGACGAAAGTTCGATATCTTCAGGATTTGACCTATGGTATCGTGGGACTCGGCATAATGGGGGGCTCCCTTGCCAAGGCGATACGGGAAAACCTGCTTTCCATGAGCGGGGCACAGGGGCGTGTGCTTGCCTGCAATAGGAGCACCGCATGCCTTTCCCAGGCCCTGGCCGATGGGGTCGTGGATCAGGTCTTCACGAGCGATAGGGTTCGCGACATGCTTCCGGAGTGCGATGTCGTTTACATCTGCCTCTATCCCCATGCGACGCTCGATTTCCTTGAAGCGAACAAGGACGCCTTCAAAAGCGGGGCGATTGTGACGGACATAAGCGGTGTGAAGGGAATCTTCGAGGAGCGGCTCCCTTCGCTGCTCAGGCCGGACGTGGACTTCATCATAGGCCACCCGATGGCGGGGGGTGAAAAGGAAGGCTACTCCGCTTCCAGTGCAAAGTTCTTCGTTCGGCACAACTACATTCTGATTCCTCAGCCCTTCAATAAGGAGGAGAACCTTGCCTTGATGAGGGACCTCGTCTTGGCGATGGGCTTCACCCGTATAACCGAGACCGACTGCCAGACCCACGACTACAAAATAGGCTTCACTTCACAGCTTTGCCACGTTATAGCTTCGGCCCTGGTGGAAAGTGCAGGAGACGAGGGCATTACGGCTTTTGGAGGCGGGAGT
This sequence comes from Treponema sp., assembly GCA_024690865.1. Taxonomy (GTDB): domain Bacteria; phylum Spirochaetota; class Spirochaetia; order Treponematales; family Treponemataceae; genus Treponema_D. The sequence continues at coordinate 12,775 of JAILON010000057.1, forward strand.
TTCGAGGATCTGACCCGGATAGCAATGATAAACGCCCCCCTGTGGACAGAGCTTTTTATATCTAACAAGGAGAAGCTTGTCGACCACATCGACCGTTTCGTCGGCAAGATGATGGAATTCCGAAACCTTATCGATGGCAGCGACTCCGAAGGACTCAAAGCCCTGCTGGAGGATACGAGGGGCCGCCGTATAAGGATGGGGTCCATCCGCAGCTAGCGGTCGTCCGGTGCAGCGATGGACGCATATATTTTCAGGCAGTGCCGTAGGATTACTGCCCCGATTTTTTTTGGCTACATTGCGATTGGAATTCCCTTCGGTGTCATGATAGTTCAGGCGGGCTATCCCTGGTGGATGTCCCTGTTCATGAGTTTGGTCATGTATTCTGGTGCGGGTCAGTACATTGCGGCGGGCCTTTTGGGAGCGGGAGCGGGGATCCTTGAAATTGTCCTTACGGAGTTCTTCGTCAACATCCGGCATATCGTCTACGGTTTATCCCTGATTGAGAAGTCCAAGAAGGCCGGCCGCTGGAAGCTGCCGCTGGTATTTACGCTGACCGATGAAACCTATGCGGTCTTGACTTCAACAGATGTGCCTCCGGGAGTTCCTGCCGGCCCCTTCTTGGGTATGATAGGGATACTGGATTTCGTCTACTGGACCTTGGGCTGCGTGATAGGTGCCCTTGCCTGTTCATTCCTGGCTACATACGGCCTTTCTGACTATCTGACGGGTGTGGACTTTGCCTTGACGTCGCTGTTCGTGATAATCCTTTTCTCGCAGATAAAGGCTTCGGGCGATTTGCTTCCTCCGCTGACGGGCTTCGTCTCCTGTCTCCTTTCCGTTATCCTTTGCAGGACAGGCCTGCTGGTTTCGTCCAATATCATATTCCTGGCAATCATACTTGGAATCGATGCGATTCTTCTTGCTCGGGGGCGGGGCTTCGCTTCTGGAGGAGCCAGGCAGCTGGCAACCTTTGTTTCCTTTATTGTCTTTAGCCTTGTCCTGGCAGGTCTGTTGGTCCTGATGAGCCTGTCCGAAGGGAGGGGGGGGGCGGCATCTCCGGCGGGGAATTCCGGAATGGCTGTCGCCATATGTGCTTCCGTCCTGTCTGGGGGTGTGATATTCTGCGAGCGGCTCTTTCCCTTCGCCCTCTTTTCCAAGAGGAATCCGCCGCCTGCAATCCAGTTTGTCGCAAGGTACATTCCTTCGATGGTCATTGCCATATTGATCGTATACAGCCTCAAGGACGTGGATCTTCGCTCCTTTCCGTTCGGAATTCCCCAACTGGCGGGAGGGATTATGGCACTGCTCTTGAATGTTTTGGTAAAGAACTACCTTGTTACGATATTTGGTTCGACTGCCGTGTTTATGGTGTTGAGCAGGTTCCTGCAGGGATGAGGCTGTCACGGTTGGGGCTGTTGTTTGTTGGGGGCCTCAACCTCATGGATACCGTTTTGGTTCACACCGAGGATGCATCCTCCTGTCATGAGGGCAGTTGATGGGTGTTTTGCTGGGGGCAAGCGCCGTTGGAGAACCCATGCTTCGACGCTTGCACAGGAGTTGATGATTTTATGCGTCAAAGACCATCAAAGTTTCTTAAACCATTTGACAAACTGTGAATATGGAAATATAATAAGGGGTATGATAGCTCTTAGGTCCTAGCATTTTCCGCAAGGGGAAAAGGTGGGGAAATTTGAGTTTCATGACGATAAGTCAAACAAAGGTGTTTTCCAGTTAAAAAACGGGGGAACAGTGATTTCAAGGAGATTTGAATGAAAAAGGGCGTAGTCATTTTGGGAAGCCTCGTCGCGTTTGCATTCTGCCTTCCAGCAGTAGCTCAGCCAAACACGAGGGCCGTAGAGACAATCGTTATCGATAACTTCGATACACCGGATAATATGGGGTGGACATGGGATGTTCAGGCCAGCCGTTTCATTTCGGAAGGCTACCCTATAATTAAGTCTTTCGACGGGATGCCGAACTCCCTGACGCCTTACCACAAGGACAGTGATCCGACGGCGCAGGTTCTCGGTGTGAAGGTTGCTTATGACCGCAAGGGCGACAACTGGTTCGAGGTATTCCCGAAGGATGCCAACGGCGTGTTGCATGAGATCCCCTTCGTGGGAACGGTCACTCAGATTGATTTCTGGGTGTGGGGAGCGAACTACAACTATACGCTTGAGGCCCTTGTCCGCGATTCAGACGGAGTTGTGCGCGTCTTGGACTGCGGAAGCCTGCTCTTCCAGGGTTGGAGGAACATCGTTATCAATGTTCCTGGCTACATCAAGCAGCATTCCCACCTGCGCAATGGCCGTCCGAACTTGACGTTCATCGGCTTTAGGGTGCGCTCCGCTGCCAATGAGGCCGTTGACAACTATGTGATTTACTTTGACCAGCTCAAGTACACGACCAACACCCTGTCCAACATCTACGATGGGTATAGTCTGCGTGCCGCCGACTTTGGCGATGCAAAGCCCAACACTGCTGACGGACAGTAAATAGACGGAAGGACATAAATTATAAGGCGGTAATTAGAGATGAAAAAGATTTGTTTTGCTTTTTTGGCGACAGCCATAGTAACGTCTGGGGTTGTTTTTGCTCAGGCACAGGCCGGTTCAAATGGCAATACCAGCATTTCCGATCCTGATGCTTCTTCAATCGGAAACGATTCAACCCGTGAGGCTCTTCGTGAGGTCAGCGTTGACCGCTTTGAGCGCGAGGGATTCTGGAATGTTCATGCTTCACCGGACTACGGTATTATTACTGGTCGCCTCTTCGATGGCAGCCCCGATGCGAAGGAGCCTTTGAACGATGCCGGCAACCAGGAGATGCAGGATACTCATGTTCTTGGTGTGAAGATGGAGTTCTTCAAGCGCGGAGTCAACTCCTTCTTCGTGAAGGCTGCCCGCCCGATTCCGATTGAGGGAGTTACCAAGACGGTTTCCGTCTGGGCTTGTGGACGCAATATGAGCCATGAGCTGTGGCTCCTCGTTCAGGATTACAATGGTAACAACTTCGAGTTGTGGATGGGCGGTCTGGACTTCTCCGGTTGGAAGAAGATTACGGTTGCCATCCCTCCGACGCCCGATGGAGAGCATGGAATCGTGCAGCAGAGCGTCTATCACGGAGACAAGCCTGGACTCCGCATCCTCGGATTCCGCGTTGACTGCGCTCCGATGGAAGCTCAGGGTTCCTACTTCCTGTATCTCGATGATTTGAGGGCCGTTACCGACCTTTACGACATGGAGAACAAGGACGAGGACGACATGATGGACAACTGGTAATCGGTTGTTGAACGAGCTTTTCAAATGATATAAAAGACCGCGGTTCGCTGCGGTCTTTTTTTGTTTTTACGCTATAATCTTCTTAGCCTTTGCCGATAACTGTAGTATGGGAATGAATAGTTTTGTAAATTCAGTGGATTTGCTTCACCGGCAGCTTGATGTACAGAGTCTCCGCTATCAAGTAACGGCCAACAATATCGCCAACAGCGAAGTGCCGAATTTCAAGAGGCAGAGCGTTAACTTTGAGAGCGAGCTTCAGAGGGCCTTTGAGTCTCGAGACAATGCACACAACTCTTTCCAGATGCAGACTTCAGATCCCAGGCACTTCAAGAGCGAGCAGCCCCGGGACTGGAGGAATGTGGAGCCTCGTCGTGTCACTGATTATACAACAACGTCCAAGGCAAACGGTAACAATGTGGATGCCGAGGAAGAGGCGATGAACATCGTCCAGATTCAGATGCAGTATGCCCTGCTGACCAGGTTGGAAAGTTTCCAGTTCAACCAGATGGACATGGCCATGAAGCCGATACGCTAGGTTAGGAGAAGAGGAGAAATAGGATATGGGTCTTTTTACCAGCATAAACATTGCGGCGACGGGAATGAGCGCTGAGCGCCTCAGGACTGATGTTATAAGCAACAATATAGCCAATGCAAGCTCTACCAGGACACAGGATGGTGGTCCATACCGCAAGCAGACGGTCGTCTTCGAGCCTGTTGCCTCCGAGCATCCTACCTGGCGATTTCCCTTCGTTGATGCGGACCAGGACAACGGGCCTGGCAGGGGTGTAAGGGTTCGCGAGATAATCAAGGACGAGACCCAGGGGCGCATGGTCTATGATCCCAGCAATCCTGATGCGATAAAGTCAGGTCCAAACAAGGGGTACGTGGAGTATCCGAATGTGAACATCGTAAACGAGATGGTAGACATGATAAGTGCCAACAGGGCCTATGAGGCCAACAGTTCGGTCATCGAAGGCAGCAAGGACATGTTCTCCGCAGCCCTCAATATAGCCCAGTAGGGGAGGAACGCTAAATGGAAATGACGATAGGAAGCTTGGAGCTGAACCGGACCCATCCTGCCCACCTGGGCACGAAACCCCTTGGCGTAACCGAGGGCTTTTCTGAGATAAAGCCAGGGGCAGTTGCCCGGACTGGGAAGGATTCTTTTGAAAGCTACTTGCTTGAAGCTGTGGAAACTCTTAACGGCCAGCAGACAGCTGTCGATAAGATAGAAGAGAAGATGATTACGGATCCTGACAGCGTTGATATCCACGATGTTACGATTGCCATGGCCAAGGCGCAGATGTCTCTGAGCTTGGCACAGACGGTCATAGACCGCGTAATCACTGGTTGGACGAACCTTTCTCAGACGAGATAGCATTTTTGTACTTTTCAAACCCAACGAAAGGTGCTACAATTGAGAAATTACCTGTCTTTCAGGTTTTTTCTCATATAATGAAGTGGGATTTGTTATGTGGGAATTAATTCGTTCACGGGAGGGGAACAATGAACGAATGGTTTAAAAAAAATGTTGGAACCATTAAAGAGAAGTGGGGCAAATGGTCCCTTGTCCAGAAGATTATCTGTGCTGCGATACTGCTTGCAGTCGTAGCTGCAGTGGTCTTACTGGCAAAGGTTTCGTCCACGCCTTCCACTGTCCGCCTGTTTAATTCGCCGGTCACAGAAGCACAGCGCGAGAACATTTTGACTCGTCTTGATGCTGATAACGTGAAGGCTTATGTTGATTCCGACGGCTACATTTCCGTTGAGGATGAGAAGACGGCGAAGAAATGGCGGAGCCGGTTGATTGCCGAAGGTTATGAACCTGCCGAAAAGGACCCTTGGAGCCTCTTTGATACTGTAAAATGGACCCGTAACGATTTCAACGACAAAGTTGACTGGAAGAGGGCCATGGAGGATTCCGTCAAAGCGCATATTGAGCAGCTTGAGGGTATTCGGTCGGCGAACGTCATACTGACGCTTCCTGATGAGGCTCTTTTCTCCGACAACCAGAAGCCGACGACGGCTTCGGTAACCATATTTGCAAACAATCCCGAAATGCTCACCAGCAGGAAGCAGGTTAAGGGAATTCAGCGCCTCATCTCCCGCAGTGTCGAGGGCCTTTCCGAGGACAATATCACGATTGTCAACGGAGAGACTGGAGAGGAGATCAACGACTTTGAGGGTATGGAGGCGAGCGACAGGATAAGTTTGGTCGCCAAGCAGGAAAAGGAAATCCGCAAGCTGGAGTCCGAGTATTCCAGCAGGGTCCTCAAGCAACTCCAGACGATTTTCGGAGACAAGCGTGTCAAGGTTACGAACATGACCATAGATATGGACATGTCCCAGAAGAAATTCACTAAGACGGAATATACGGGAATTACCTTGAAGACTGACAACCCCGATACCGTTTACGACGACAGTGAGACGACCGACAAGCTGGTCCTGTCGGAAGAGACCGTTGACAAAAAATTTACCGGCACGGGCTACAACCCGGAGGGACCCGCTGGTGTGGAGGGGCAGAATCCGCCCGTCTATTCTGACATGTCCAATGTGATCGGTCAGTCCACGGAGAATGGTGTCAAGCGTAATTATGCGCTTAATAGAGAAGATTCCGAGGGAGAAACATCTCCTCAGAAAGGCAGGCGGACGATTTCCGTCAGTATCGATGGAGTCTGGACTTATCCGCTCTATGATGAGAATGGAAAGCTTCGGTTGAGCAGCTCTGGAGGTTACGAACGAGAGTATACGCCCATAGCTGATGAGGAGCTTGCCAAGATCACCAAGATGGTACAAGGTGCAATTGGATATGATGTCCAGAGGGGCGATCTCGTCACTGTGGAGAACATACAGTTTGACAGGACCGATGAGTTCCGGCAGGAAGATGCGGCTTTCATCAAGGCTCAGCAGACAAAGAAGACTATCTTCTTTGTCCTTGTTGGAATTGCAATCGTGCTGATCATCTTCATCGCATTCCGTCTGATAAGCCGCGAGATCGAGAGGAGGAGGAGGCTCCGCGAGGAAGAACTCCTTCGTCGCCAGCAGGCCGAGCGCGAGCAGGCCATCTGGGATGCGAAGAACGAAGACATTTCCGTTACCATGTCCGTCGAAGAGCGCAGGCGGGCAGAACTTCAAGAGAACGCCATCGCTATGGCAAAGGAGCATCCGGAGGATGTTGCCATGCTCATACGCACGTGGCTTAGGGAGGAGGCGTAATTTATGGCTGACGCAGCTAAATCAGAAAGCCACATCAAACAGCCTATCAAACAGGCGGGCGGTGGTGGCGGAGGCGGCAAGAAGAAAGGCGGCTTGAAGGATTACAAAAGCCTCACCGGTAGACAGAAGGCGGCCATCTTCCTCGTAGCTCTTGGAAGCGAAGTTTCGTCCGATGTCATGAAGCATCTGAGAGAGGACGAGGTAGAGACGCTCACCTTCGAGATTGCCCGTTTGGATGCCGTTGACGCGGACTTCAAGGAGCAGGTACTCGAAGAGTTCCAGGAGCTGATGCAGGCCCAGAACTTCATCACCACGGGCGGTATCGACTTTGCCCGCGAGTTGTTGGAGAAGTCCTTGGGCAGCCAGAAGGCAATTGACATCATCAACCGCCTGACCAGCAGCCTGCAGGTGCGTCCTTTTGACTTTATCCGCCGCACTGACCCGGCCCACCTGCTGAACTTTGTCCAGCAGGAGTATCCGCAGACTATCGCGCTTATCCTGGCGTACTTGGAGCCGCAGAAGGCTGCAACGATATTGCAGAATCTTCCCGAGGAAATACAGCCGGAGGTTTCCAAGCGTCTTGCGACGATGGACCGCACGTCCCCTGACGTTCTGCGTGAAGTCGAGCGTGTCCTTGAGAAGAAGCTCTCCACGCTGTCCAGCGAGGACTATACGGCTGCAGGAGGTGTCGATTCCATCGTCGAAATCCTCAACCTTGTCGATCGTTCTTCTGAGAAGGCGATTATTGAAACCCTTGAAGAGGATGATCCGGAGCTTGCCGAAGAAATCAAGAAGAGGATGTTCGTCTTTGAGGATATCGTCATGCTCGACGACCGCGCCATCCAGAAGGTTCTCCGCGAGGTGGATCAGCAGGAGCTTGCGAAGGCCCTCAAGGCTGTCGATACGGAAGTCCAGGACAAGATTTTCCGCAATATGTCCAAGCGTGCTGCAAGTATGCTTAAGGAAGACATGGAGTTCATGGGGCCTGTCCGCTTGAAGGACGTCGAGGAGTCCCAGCAGAAGATTGTTTCTGTCATCCGTCGTCTTGAGGACAGCGGTGAAATCGTTATCGCCCGTTCTGGCGACGATGAGCTTGTCGAATAGTAGTGGAGTGAGGGAGGCTGTGGCAAGACTCGGATGAGTCCTGCTTCGGCCTGCGAATTTCAGCTGCGGGGACCGTATATAGAGAAAGTCCTCGTAAGCCTGTGCAGAAATAACCGGCTTTTCAACCGGCCCAGGAGTATAAAATGGCCCAGACCGTATTCAGACCGAATCAGGTTAACAAAGTTGATGGGGAAATTGTCCTCACCCTTCCGAAGTCTTTTGCCCCCGAAGTGGTGGAAGTAGAGGAAGTGGAGCCTGAATACACCGGGCCAACTGCCGAGGAGCTCAAACGGGAGGCCGACGAATTCAAGCTTCAGTTTGAAAAGGACAAGGCGGCCATGATTGCGCAGGCCCACGCCGAGGCAGACAACATTGTCCGCGATGCCCAGAATGTTGCGTTCGACGAGGTCAAGAAGCAGAGCGACGAGGCGAGCGTCATAAAGAATTCCGCCCGCAAGGAAGCGGAGAAGATTATTGCCGACGCAAAGGCCGAGGCTGAGAAAATCATCGCTGCCGCCGAGGAGCAGAAGGCTGCCATAAGCTCCAAGTCCCATGAGGAAGGCTTTGAGAAGGGACGGGAAGAAGGTTTTGAAAGTGGCAAGGACGAGTGTTCTCGCCTTATTGAGCGAATCCACAAGATAATTGAGTCTGTGCAGGGCAAACGCCAGGAAATTCTTGATACAACGGAGCAGCAGATTGTCGACCTCGTCATCCTTATGACCCGTAAGGTCGTTAAGATTATGAGCGACAACCAGAAGAGTGTCATAATGGCCAACGTCGTCCAGGCCTTGAAGAAGGTGAAAGGACGCGGTGACGTGACCCTTCGCGTGAACTTGGCCGACGTGAAGCTGACTACGGCTCACGTGCAGGACTTCATCCGTGAGGTGGAGAACATAAAGAACATTGCGATTGTCGAGGACAGCTCGGTAGAGAAGGGTGGCTGTATTGTTGAGACAGACTTCGGTGCGGTTGATGCCCGCATTGCCAGCCAGTTGAGCGAGCTTGAGTCCAAGATCCTCGAGATTTCGCCAATTAAGACTGTCAACAAGGCTGACGTCAAGAACCCTGACAACTAACATTCTGTGGTGAAAGGGGGGGGCATGGAAGCTGTATCTTTCTTTGACAAATACGTCAGGTCCGTGGAACGGACCGATACAATCAAATACACTGGCAAGGTTACTGCCGTAAAGGGGCTGATGATAGAAAGCAGAGGCCCCCATTCCGTTATGGGCGAGTTGTGCCGTATAGAAATATACGGTGGAGAACACAGTATCCTTGCCGAGGTGGTGGGCCTCGAGGACACAGTTGTCCGCCTGATGGTCTACGGAGACACCAAGGGAATCGAGGTTGGCGACCCTGTCATAGCCTCTGGCCATGTTCTGGAAGTTCCGGTTGGACCTGAGCTTTTAGGACGCGTTATTGATGCCACTGGAAAGGCCTATGACGGAAAGGGAGATCTTGCTCCCTATGATTTCTATCCTGCAATAGCCAGTCCGCCCAATCCAATGGAGCGGACTCCTGTCAAAAAGCGTATCGTTACCGGTGTCCGTGCCATAGACGGACTTCTTACTGTCGGAAAAGGCCAGCGGATTGGAATATTCGCAGGTTCCGGTGTGGGCAAGAGTACGCTCATTTCGACCATAGCACGAAATACCAATGCAGACATCAATGTAATAGGACTTATCGGTGAGCGTGGTAGGGAAGTGATGGACTTCATCAACCGCGACCTTGGTGTTGAAGGCCTCAAGCGATCCGTCGTCGTCGTCTCCACAAGCGATCAGCCTTCCATTTCTCGGTTGCGGGCTGCATACGTGACGACAGCTGTTGCTGAATACTTCCGCGACCAGGGCAAGGATGTCATGCTCATGTTTGACAGCGTGACACGCTTTGCCCATGCCCAGCGCGAGATAGGCCTTGCTACGGGAGAACCCCCCGCCCAACGCGGTTATCCCCCGAGCGTGTTTGACATGCTTCCCAAGCTTCTTGAGCGGACCGGAACGAACGAGAAAGGAAGCATCACTGCGTTCTACACCGTCCTCGTTGATGGAGACGACATGGACGAACCGATTGCCGACAAAGTCCGCGGAACGCTGGATGGCCACATTATCCTCAAACGTCAGTTGGCCCAGAAGCAGCACTACCCGGCCATAGACGTGCTCGCCAGCATAAGCCGCCTTTCCAAGCGGGTGTCCGGTCCGTGTACGCTCAAGGCCGCACAGACCGTCAAACGCTGGATGGCGGATTACGCACAGCAGGAGGAGATGATCCTTGCTGGCGTCTACCAGAAGGGCAATTCTCCTGAAATCGACGAGGCAATCGACAAGCATGACGAGATAGAGGAGTTCCTCTGCCAGGCTGAAAGCGATCATTGTACTATTGAGGACACCTTGCAGCGGCTTTCTGTGCTGAGCGGGATGGAAATTCCAGAGGACGAGTTTCCCGAAATGCCGGCAGGAGCCAGGTATTAGCGAGCTGGTAGTTGCACTAGGCTTCTATGAAGCGATTCCAGTATTCCCTTCAGAAAATCCTTGACCTCCGTTCTTTCCAGCTTAAACAAGCCGAGATAGAGTTGGGCAAGGTGAATTCCAAGATTGCGGCAGAAAAGCGTCAGCTCCAGTTAATTGCTTCCCAGAAGCTCAAGGTCCAAGGCGAGATGGATTCGAGCCACGACATTTCCACCTTTGCAAATGGATACGGCTACATGGTTTTCCTGGACCAGAAGCGGGATGCCTGTGAGGAGCGGATAGCCCTGCTTCAGATAGAGGCGGACAAGAAAAAGGAACTGGTCAGGGCCGCGATGCAGAAGGAGAAGGTCTTAGAGAAATTGAAGGAGCATCGCAAGGAAAGCTGGAAGGACGAGATGGAAAAGGAAGAGGAGCTTGTGACTGATGACGTCGTCACGTCGAAATATGGAGCCGCCTCGAATGTCTAGGCATGCATGGGAGAAACGGCATGCCTTTCGTCGATTGAATCTTCTTTTTCCCTGCCTCCTTTTTCTCCTGCTTCCGTTCCCGTTGTTTTGCAAAACTTCCGATCCCCTGTACCGGGCCATAGACGACTACCTTGAACGCCTTTCCCCCCTTCAGCAAATTGCCCTGCTTTTCCTCGTGAATATCGACGGTGATTCCGCATACCGGGCGTTGGAGCGCGAGGATGATGAAACACCCCTTGTCCCCGGTGGATGCCTTTTTTTTTCATACAATGTTGCCCCCACCGCCGATTCCCTTATAGCATTCACAGACTCCATTGCCAGCTACTGCAGGACCCACAGGCTTGCCCGTCCGTATACTGCGATTGACCAAGAGGGCGGGGGAGTGAATCGACTTAAGAATGTGGCCAGTTTCCTGCCTTCGCCCGCCCTTGTGGCCCAGCGGCTGACCCCTGGCGAAGCCTATACCTTGTATTCCATCCAGGGGGAACAGATGGCGGCCTTGGGATTCGACTTGAACCTGGCACCCATCGTCGAAGCGGAAACTGCGTGGAACTCCGGCTTTTTGGGGCGGAGGGCCTTTGGAGGGGGCGACAGGGCCGCCGCATACAGCCTGGCCGCCCTGAGGGCCTATCAGGAACGGGGAGTCCTCTGTGCGGTAAAGCATTTTCCTGGAAATTCCAATGCCGATCCCCATGGCGGGAAATCCACAATCGACATCGGGGAAAAGGAGCTTGCCCTTTCTGTATACCTGCCCTTTTCCTTCGCCCTGGCCGCTTCCCCCGCCGCCGTCCTCATGTCCCATGCCATCGTTCCTGCTGTTGACGAACGGAACCCCGCCGTACTGAGCGAACGCTGGATATCTGGGGAGCTGAAGGGCAGGCTGGGCTACAAAGGACTTGTGATAAGCGACGACATCTTCATGGGGGCGCTGTCCGCCTTCGGCATGGGGGAGCTGGCCGTGAAGGCCTTCCGCTCCGGAACTGACGTGCTGATGCTGTCCGACAAGTACTTCAAGACGGTAGCCCGTGCCCTGCTGGACGAGGCCGGGAAGGACCCCGCCTTTGCTGCAACCCTGCATGAGGCGGAACGGCATGTAGTCCTGTTCAAGATGAAGGCGGGCATCTTGAAGGAACTCCAGGGCGCCGATGGAAGCCTTGCGCTCGTGGAATGCACCCTTGAAGAACAGCGGGGAAATGCGCAGGAACGGATGAAAGCCTTTTCGGATGCAAAGGCTCGTGGCGATCAGTTCTACAGTTTGCATTTTGCGGGAGACGGGCAGTGAAGCAGAAAGATGCGGCCCTAAAGAAGGGCAGGATGGGAAAAGACGGATTTGAAGCCCATTACGCGGCCCTGTTCGGATCCCGCTGGCCGGACCTTAAGCGTGCGCTTTCCTCCGATCCCCTGTATCTGCAGTTGGATTTCAGCAGCATGGACGCCGCCTGCCAGCCCTATTTCATCGATGCCGCGAGCGTCTGCGCCGCCCTGTGCCTTCCGCTTCCGGAAGACGGGAATGTCCTGGACCTGTGCGCGGCCCCCGGAGGCAAGAGCCTGGTCCTTGCCGGGGGATTGGGGGCGGAAAGCCTCCTGTACAGCAATGAGCTTTCCCCCGACCGGAAGGCACGGCTGGACAAGGTCCTGTCCGCCTCCCTCCCGGCCGGCATGAGGCAGAAGGTGATTACGAGCTGTGGCGATGGGGCCGTCTGGTGCAGGAGGGAAACGGAGGCCTTTGCGTCCGTCCTTCTTGACGCGCCCTGTTCCAGCGAGCGGCATGTCCTTGGAGATGAAAATTACCTTGCCCAGTGGTCGGCGTCCAGGATAAAGTCCCTGGCGGCACGGCAGTGGGCACTCCTGTCTTCGGCATGGAGGCTGCTCCAGCGGGGGGGGAACCTCCTCTATGCGACCTGCGCCCTTTCCTCTGACGAGAACGACGGCGTCCTCCTTCGGCTGTTCAAGCGCTTTCCCGATGTCCGCCGGGTGGAACCGTCGGAACTTGCGGGCATCTTCGAGCGGAACCTGGCCGCCTTTTCGGGGAAAATCACGGTTCCCAGTGGAGGAACAGCCGGTTCCCTCTTGATGAATGCATTCCAGACTGCTCAGGAAACCGAAAAGGGGCTGCACATACTTCCCGACAGCGGCGCAGGCGCGGGACCGCTCTATTTTTCCCTCCTCCGCAAGGAAGCCTGAACCGATGTTTTTCGTCGTTCTTTTTTTGTTCTATTGAAAAAATCCTTGCAAGGATATAATATAGAGTCAAAATGTCTGATATATCTTTTAGCCCGAACGAAAGCAAGCTCAAGCAGATAACTGAAATCCGACAGCAGCTGGCGCTGATCAAGGACATAGACATCCTTCTGGAGAACACCTTGACCGCCGCCCGTAAGATTGCGAATGCCGACGCCGGTTCCATATACGACTTTGACGAAGGAAAGAACCTGCTCAAGATTCTGTACAGCCAGAACGACACCCTGCAGCGCAGGCTTGCACCGGGCGAAAAGCTGCCCTACGTGTCCTTCAGCATGACGGCAAACGTCCAGTCAATATCCGGCTACAGCGCGCTCAAGAAGGCAACCGTCAACATCCCCGACGTGTACAATATGGACGAGTACATCATGGACGGGGACGGCCTGGTGAAGCGGCCCTACAACTTCAACGGCGTGAACGACGAAAAGAACAACTACCACACCCAGTCCATGCTCACCATGCCCTTCTCCCTGTCGAACGGGACCGTTCCCTGCGTCATGCAGATAATCAATGCGATGGACGAGTCGGGCAACGTCATCCCCTTCAGCAAGGAGACCGAGTTCTACATCTCATACTTCGCTGAAAGCGTTACCCAGGTCTTTGAACAGGCATATTTTACCCAGCAGCTCATCGAACGGCTGGTCAAGATGGCCAACTACCGCGACCCGCGTGAGACGGGGACGCACGTGGAGCGGGTCTCAAGCTTTTCCCTGGAGATTTATGACCGCTACGCCGTGAACAAGAATATTCCGGAGAAGGAACGGAACCGCTTCCGCGACAACCTCAAGCTGGCCGCCAAGTGCCACGACGTCGGGAAAGTTGCCGTGTCCGACAAGATTTTGAAGAAGCAGGGGCTCCTTACGGACGAGGAGCGGGCCATCATGAAGGGGCACACCTGCATCGGGGCGCAGATCTTCACGCCCATCGAGACCGAGCTGGACAGGATGGCCCGTGACGTCTGCCTGCACCACCACGACCGCTGGGAAGGCGGGTCGGTCGGCTATCCTTCGAATTTCGATTACATGGAATACGAGGCCGAGACCCCCATGCCCACGAACATGGAGCAGGCCTATTCCGGGGAACAGATTCCTCTGGCAGCCCGCATAGTTGCCATTGCGGACGTATATGACGCGCTGCGGCACCGGAGGTACTACAAGGCGGAATGGACGCTGGAAGACACCATGAAGGAGCTTGAAAAGGAAGCGGGCCACCAGTTTGACCCGGAGCTCATCGCCGCGTTCCTGCAGGTCATAGACCGTATAGAGGCAATAAACAAGGCCATCCTGTAGGATGGCCCCGATATCCTTATTTCTTTTCCGCCATTTTCTTGATGGCCTTGAGCATGTCGTCCACCTCGTTCTTGTTCAGGACGCGCATTATCTTCATCTTTATCCCGTCAACCTGGAAGGGAACTTCTTCCGTTCCCGTGCCAATGACCTGTACGAAGGGCGACTTTGGATTGCCTTCCGACACGTCCACGACCTGGGCTATCTTTCCGTTTGAAAGGTAGACGTATACGCCTATGGGATAGAGCGAAATACTGTACAGCAGGGCCTTCGTCACGGTGTCGTCATATTGGCGGTTCGAGTTGCGGACCAGCTCTATGAGTGCGTCGAAGGTTGACCGCTCGTCCCTGTATTCCCGCGGGGCCGATATGGCCTCGAACGAACAGGCCAAGGCGATTATGCGCGCGTAGAGTGAGATCTTGTCACCGGTGACGTGGCGGGGGTAGCCGGCCCCGTTCATCCGTTCGTGGTGCTCCAAGACGGCGATCTGTATGTTCAGTGAAAAGTTTGCCTGCTTGAGGATGTTGAAGCTGACGATAGGATGGGTGTTCATCATGACCTTTTCCGGCTGTGACAGGGTCTTGTTGCCTATGTACAGCTGGGGCGGCAGCAGTATCATTCCTATCTCGTGCAGCATGCATGCCGTTGCAAGCTCCACCTGCTTGTCCTCCGGGAACTGGAGCTGCTGGGCTATGGCGACGGAAACGATCGTGCTGCGGATGCTGTGGTTCACCAGGAAGTTCGACTCGGTCATTTCCGGCGTGGATATTATCCTAAGCACATGGCGGCGGTTGCTGCGTACGAAGTCACACAGTTCGCTCATTTTCTGCGTTATTTCCGATGCCCTGAAGCTCTTGTTCGTCGCATAGAAGGTGTAGACGGCGCTTATGTATTCGGCAAACTGGCGGTATACGACCTTTGCATTCTCGTATTCCTCGCTGCTTATGGAAGGAACTGTGTCTGCTGCGCTGGAATCCTTCTTGTCGGCGGCATCTGTCCCGCCCTTTGCATCATTTGCCGCAGCGGCCTTCCCCATCTGCTTTATGGGCTTCTCCTGCGCTCCGCCCATGAAGTCGTTCATGTCGACCGTCTCGGTCTTTGCGTCTATGTCCGCCGCCATCTTGTTCGTCACGGCCTTTGCGGCCGGACCCGTACCTGAGGCCGCCTGTGGCGCCGGCGTGACAGCCTGGACCTTGCCGGACGTGTAGATTTCCTCAAATCCCCAGTCCGAAAGGTCCTTTATCTGATCTTCCGTGAAGACGCATCCATAGGGGAGGAGTAGAAAGTCCTTGTCCAACATCACGTCGGCTGAGAATTTTTGCTCTACAGTAAGTGAATTTGTCTTGACAGCGTTCATACTTTCCCTCTTTCTCTTTATCGGCATGAAACCTATATATGATAAACGGATATGGTGAAATGTCTTTAATCCGTCTTGAAAAGACCGTTCAGAAAGTTCTGGAAGAGCTCCGGCCAGATGGAAACGTCGTCTTCCACCTGCACAGGAGTCCCCGCGCTCTCCCGGTTGGCCAGGCTCAGGCCGTGGCAGCCGGAGCGGAAGATGTGGCTCTCAAAGGGAACCCCATGCTCCGCCAGGGCTGCCGTGAACAGGAGCGTGTTCTGGACCGGCACGCAGTCGTCGTCGGCCGTATGCCAGATGAAGGTCGGCGGGGTGGCGTCGGACACGTTCTTTTCAAGCGATGCCCTGTCCATCAGCTCGGATATGCCCAGCCTGCTTCCGAGCAGGTTTGCGAGCGACCCCTGGTGGGCAAACTTTCCGGAACTTATGACGGGATAGCCCAAAAGGAGGGCGTTGGGCCTGACCTCCTCCCTTCCGTACGGTAGGTACTGCTCCACCATGCCGGAATTCCACCAGACCCCCAGGCTTGCCGCCAGGTGCCCTCCAGCGGAAAAGCCGCATGCGATTATTTTTTCGGGGTCGCAGTTGAGCTTCCCGGCCTGGCTCCTGACGTAGTGGACCGCCTCGCACAGGTCCATGAATGCTGCCGGAAAGTCCATCGGTGCCACGGAATAGTCCAATACACAGGCGTTGAAGCCCAGCGCCATCATGCGGAGGGCCACGGGTTCTGCCTCGCGGAAGCTCTTGAATCCATAGGCTCCACCGGGGCAGATTATGACGAGCGGCCTCTTCCTGTTTCTGTCAACCTCATCGTTGTTTTCTATTATATACGTCGTGAGGGAGGGGGTGAAGCGTTTTTCCTTTCCGCCTGCGATTTCCCTCGCTGGAAGCTCTATCCTCGTGTGTACCATTATAACCCTATTTTATATCCAAGTCGATTGTTTTTCAAGTGTTTTTGCGGCCTCAAGGCTACAGGAAGGCTACGGGGGACAAGCCCGTGGTCATTGCCTCATATATTGCTGTATTGTAAATTTCCCGCTACAATATTGTAAATTTTCTGTTACAATATTGTAAATTTCCCGTTGCAATATTGTAAATTTCCCGTTGCAATATTGCAAATTTTTCCTCCGGTGACACTCTATGACACCCTGGGCCGTTTATACTGTTCCCGTAGGCTTCTGAGCGTGGGTAGACGGGCTGTTTTGCCGTGCCGCTCCCGCTTCCAGCTTGCAAGGGGGACTTTATTATGGAAAACAACGCCCAGATTTTGATTGAATGTGGCCCGGCATGGTTCGGCTTTTCCAAGAGCAGGACCGGGCAGCTGGATTACGTCGGCAAGCTCGCCGGTCCCGCCCCAGACGTGGACGGCTGGCAGCATCTTTCCGGGAGCGCATATTTCTCGCCGAGCTTCTATACCTACCTTTCGGACGGCTTGAACACGACCGTTCGTTTGCACGTTGCGGATGGCGTTGATGTCTCCGATGCGGACTGCTACGGCTACCTGCTCCACGTCGGTGCGCTCCTTGCCGCCGTGGACGCGAAGGACTCCCTCCTTGCGGGCAGCCTGTACCTGCGCCGGAGGAGCACGTTTGAAAAATTCTCGCAGCTCTCACAGTTCATCATGGAGCCCCTGTGCGTGGAAATCCTTTTTTCACTCTGCTACGGCAGGATGCAGGACGCAAGCCCTTCCGACATTCCGCTCGTGTTCAACATGGCCCGCGACAAGCTCGGCTTTGACCCTTCGCGCGAGAGCCTTGAGCAGGCCTTCATGCGCTGGTTCAAGGACAATCCCTGCACCACCCTCACGCTCCCGCTCGTCGGCACCCGGTATCATGACTGGGACTGCGAACCGGAAGTGCTGGACAGGCTCTGCGACAACCTGAGCGTGGACGACCTCGTGGGACACGCCGCAAAAATCCGCAGGGCGAAGCACGACTTTTATGCCAGCCTAGAGACGACCGTCCAGGCGGAACCCTACAATCCGCACGACAGGAATGCGATAATCGTGTGCATTGAGGACATCCGTTCGAAGATAAGCGGAAACCCCGGGGTGGTTAAGGCCGGATACATCCGCGCGCTTGCGGCCAAAGTCCTTCGTGAGTCCAGACCCAAGAAGATGGCGTATACCTCCCGCCTTGCCAGAATCGGCGGCGGCGAGATTGTCGTGCAGCTGGACATGTAAGGCAGGGGAGGGGAGGAGGCTGTTTCTGATGGAACGCGGGGGAGAACAGGAACTGTTGAACAAAGCCCTCCCCCGTGTTGGAATGGAGGCATGGTCAGCATGCGAAAGATGCCCATCGGCATACAGGACTTTCAGAAGCTCAGTGAAGAAGGCTTCGTCTATGTGGACAAGACGGAACTTGTCTACAGGCTCGTGCAGAAGGGTATGCCTTACTTCCTTTCCCGCCCGCGCAGGTTTGGCAAGAGCCTGCTCGTGACGACGCTGGAAGCCTACTTCAAGGGCAAAAAAGAGCTGTTCGAAGGCCTTGCCATCATGAAGCATGAGACGGAATGGGCGGAATACCCGGTGCTTCACTTTGACTTCAACGGGTGGACGAATACGACAAGCCCCTGCTCGAAACGATGGTGTTGAGCGAGGAGCAGATAGAGGCGAACCGGGCCGTCTTCAAGGGGATGTTCGGCCAGCTGAAAAGCCTTGACGGCATGCTCCGCTTCGTCCTGTTCACCGGGGTAACTAAGTTCAGCAAGGTCAGCATCTTCAGCGACCTGAATCAGCTGCAGGACATCTCGATAGACGAGGACTTTGCCGACATCTGCGGCATCACGCAGGAGGAGCTGGAGAGGGACTTCTCTCCCGAGATAGACGCGCTGGCCCAGAAACGGGGCATGACTCGGGAAGACTGCCTTGCCCGGCTCAAACAGCTCTACGACGGCTACCACTTCACCAAGAAATCGCCAGACATCTACAATCCGTTCAGTCTACTGAACGCGTTCAAAAATTATAAATTTGACAGGTATTGGATTAATCGCGAGTTTTGCGAAGCAAAACTCGTTGAGCAAGCCCCAAGGCTTGCTCGGTTCGGCACGGGAACGCCCACCTTCCTCGTCTGGCGGCTCAAGGAGATGAACTTCAACCCACGTTCGTTCAGCGACGGCAGCCTGTACAGCTCGGAGGACGCAATCTCCGACTACCGGCCTGACAACCCGGACATCGTGCCGCTCCTCTACCAGTCCGGCTACCTGACCATAAAGGGCTACGACAGCGAGTTTGACAGCCTCACGCTGGGCTATCCAAACGACGAGGTGAAGTACGGCTTCACTGCAAGCCTGACCCCCGTGTACCTGCACGGGGAGAGCCCGCTTGACGTGCGGAGCTTCGGGCGGGACATAAAGGCGGGCAACACGGACGGGCTGCACGACCGCTTCACCGCCCTCTTCGCCCGCCTTCCCTACGCGACCGGCACGGTGGACGACACGATGCTGGAGCGGGACTTCCAGAACGTCATCTACTTGACCTTCCTCCTGCTGGGCCAGTTCGTGCAGGTGGAGCAGCGCTCTGCCGGAGGCAGAGCAACAGACTGCATTGTGGAGACGGACAAGTACGTGTACATATTCGAGTTCAAGCGGGACGGCAGCGCGGACGAGGCCCTTGCCCAGATAGAGGCGCAGGGATATGCCACCCCCTATTCTGCCGATTCCCGAACTCTTGTCAAAATAGGCGCAGTGTTCTCCAGCGCACAGAAGAACATCAGCGAGTGGAAGGTGCTGGGACGCTAGTTTTTTCAAAATCTTTTTCCCGGTGACACTCTATGACACCCCGGGCAGGTTATGCTGTTCACGTAGGCTTCTGGGGGAGGGCGGGGTGTTTTGCCGGGCAACCTCCCGCTTTCGGCTTGCAAGGGGGACGTATATGGGAAAAGAAACGAAGCGACTTTTACTCTCATTTGCCATCAGCATCGTGGTCGGGTTCGTCATGGCTCTGCTGATACAGCTTTTGTAGATTTCTGGTAACAGGGTAGCGATATGGATCTGATGGCACAGAAACAGGCTGAATGGCGGTGGGGACTCGTAGGAAACATTATCGGTGAGCATGAATTCGGGGAGAACCGGGATATTTATTATGGAACAAAGCATTTCTCTTCTGGAACGAAAGTCTATTGTGCTCCGGCGCAGTGGGGCGACGGCTATGAGAATATTGTTGTCATAGGGAAGCCTCGGCACAGTTTCAAATATATTGAGATAGTTATGTCCTCAAACATGATTGAAAATTTTCGACTTCAAAAGGTCTACAAGCCTGCTGTTCTCAAGAAAATGGCAGATGAAAATTCGTGGGGATTTTGGGGAAATACGGATGAAGACAAAGCAGCCATTCTTGATATGCGCTTGCAGTCAGAAGGCTTCGGCTTGGTCTCAAAAGAATGTGTCTGGCTTTCATTTGCAACGGACAGTTTTTTGTTCGGAAAAATAAAGTTTTACTCATGGGCAGATTTGGAAAACCCTGACGTGTTCAATGAAGTTCAATTGAGTTTGAAGAAGTAAGGTTTATGGAATCTTCTTTTGAGAAACAAGGTTATGTCGACATTCTTCAATCTGCGAACTGTTCGTGTATAAAAATAGGCGGTACGGACTTTCCACCACTGAAGCGCATAAAGGAGATAAATGCGACCGAGCCTTACAAGTCTCTTGGTGTTTGGACACTCGCCGATTTCAGGCAGGTTGTTGACTGGCGGATGGTTGAGCATAACCTGCATTACAGGTTTAGAAGCTGTCTTAATACCGAAATCAAGAATCAAAAAGAGCTTTTCCATCTTTCTGTGGCGGAAGCTTCCCATGCCCTGAATGAACTGGATGAGAATCAAA
The DNA here is from genome assembly GCA_024690865.1 of Treponema sp. Lineage (GTDB taxonomy): Bacteria > Spirochaetota > Spirochaetia > Treponematales > Treponemataceae > Treponema_D. Next base: position 33,013 of record JAILON010000057.1, read on the forward strand.
TCCTTTACAAGCCGAAAATAGACAGAATGTTTCAGGACGAGGCGTTTCTATCCTATATTGCGCAGCTTTTCAAATTCACAGGGCTTGTCCATTGGGTTGAACAGCAGGGAATCTGGACCTTTGCATTGTTTCCTTCGACTAATGGCGGAAGATATTTCACTCTGTCTATCGGTACGCATGAAGTCGCATTCAGTACGCTTGATAAAAAAGATACGCCACAATGCAATGTCCTCGTGATGGATTCACTCATTCTTGATTTTCCTTCCGTCAAGAAATGGGTTAAGGCACATAATGGCAACATACAAAAGACAGAATATGACACCGCACTGTCTCATTCTGTATCATTGCAGTTCGTGGAAGGCTTTTCTGACGTTTTGGAGCTTTTTGTCCTGGATGGTGTCCGTCGTGCGTTGATTGCATATTGGTATGAAGCACTCATACAGAAAAGCGATGGGGATAGACTGAGTTCTTATGAGCGATATCATAACTACAATGCAATTGCGAAGATTATGGAAGTTATAAGGAAACAAACATGAAGGTTTCAAGTTTGAAGGATGTTACGTTTGATAAAGAAGATTCTCTCCTTTTTTCGTATTCTGATGATTTGCTTCTGAAAGCAAAAGCGATACAGAACAGTATCCTGCCTAAGCTTCATGTCCTGTTGCAGGAGTCCATTTCTCTTGTAAGAAAGGTCTATGAAATCGAAATTTATGATGAAAACTCAACGCTATCAAAATATCCGAGCTTTCGGGAAAACCGTGAAAATGAGTTGAAGGCGAACTATGAAAGTGCGTTCGTTGGAATTTGTGGAAGCAGACTTCCTGTTTGGAAAGAAATGAAACGGCTTGATAAGCTGGATGTGAAAATTTTACCAATACGATACGGTTTCGAGTTGAATAAAAATTGTTTGAGTATTATTTTTCGATATGACACTGATTTGAGTTTATCATTGTCTTCCTATGCAAAACTACGGTCTGCTTTTTATGGAAATTTGAATTCTCTTCTTACTATTTGCAATCGATTTGGATTTCAAATCCGTTTTGAAAATGGGAGGCAGAATATACTTTCATCGATAAAAGAACAGTTAAAACAGAATGATGTTTTGGACTGTTTTTGTATTTCAAAGCATTTTTATCTTCCTGTTGAATGTTCGGACTTTTCTGAACTACCATTATGTTTTGCTTCTTTGATTCCTTTTTATGATGCAATGCTTCGTATTGCAAAAGGAGAGTCAAATCGTTTTAAATCTCTTGTATCAAAACTGCAGTATTATGTTGCTTCATTACCAGAGGAAGAACTGCCAAGTAACAAAAAACGATGGGTTCTACTGTTGTAACCGAAGTTTCAAAAAAGACAATCGATTTCATCGGGATTCGTGCAAGTATCCGTTGGCAGGTGTTTGAACGGGATGATTTCCGGTGTGTTGCCTGTGGTGCGTCAGCATCTGACGGTGCGATTCTTCATGTAGACCATATCGTTCCTCGCTCAAAAGGTGGTTTTGACACCATCGAAAATTACCAAACCTTGTGCCAGACCTGTAATATAGGCAAGAGCAACAAGAGCGAACGGAATCTGAGAGAAAGGAGTTTGTGAAGCCCTTTGTTTGATTTCAAGTTGCGAGAAACGCTTTTTTTGAAAAAAAATTCCCCGGTGACATTCTATGACACCCTGGACGGTGTATACTGTTCCTGTAGGCTTCCGAGGGGGGACGGGTTGTTTTGCTTTGCTTGTCTCCCATTTCCGGCTTGCAAGGGGGACGTATGTTGAGCAAAAGGAAGCGAAGAAATGTTCAGAACAGAATCGGCTACAAGTTCAAGAATCCTGTCCTTTTGAGCCAGGCATTTGTACGAAAGTCATGTTCCTTTCAAAACGGAGGTTTTGACAACGAAGTCCTTGAATTCTTTGGCGACAGGGTTCTTGATTTCCTAGTCGTCAAGGAATTCTCAGAGCAGTATGGCTGTATTGACCGCGACGGCAGTTTTTTCTCCTGCCTACGGACCGGAGATTTAAGCAAGATGGATGTCAATCTTGTCAAGAATACAAACCTCGCAGACCAGATTTCCAGGCTTGGTTTCGCACAATTCATGGAATGCACTGAAGGAATGGAACGGTATATCATGAAGAACAAGGCGGATTTGTTTGAGGCAATTCTTGGAGCGGTTGCGGTTGACAGTGGCTGGGACATACCTGCAATGCAGCAAGCATACCGAGCAATGATGTACTCCCGGGGGAACTCCGACAACGATACTGTTCAGTCTGGAAGAAAAATAAGCGGGGAGGATTACATAGATTTCTTTGAGACAGAGCTGTGGAAGCATAATCTTTGCAAGACGGAGAATAAATATGTTCACACGGGAAATAACTCTGAATGCAGTTTCGCTGTATCGTTGAACGGCAAATTCTGTAAGGTGACCGCAACTGGCAGGAGTGACCATGAGGCAAAGTGCAGGGCATACGAGCGTGGCTACAAACTGGTACGTCTTGTTCTTGCGAAGGAATTTGACGAAGATGCATCGTATCAGGACCAGCTCAAGCTTTTGCATGACTGCGGCTTTTCTGGTGACTTTGACCTGCATTATGAGTATTATCCTGCCTGCTCAAATGGGGATGCAACGTTGTGGCGTTGCCTAGGCAGTCTCTGTAGTTCCGACACGGAATTCTGCGCTGAGGATTCATGCATGGACGATGCGCGGGAACTCGTGTGCCGGGCGATTATATGCAGTTTGATAGGCCTGGATGATTCTCCGGATTTGGAAGGACAGGAGGAATCCATGAATACGGATGCCGTTGCTTCTGCGGAAGTCCACGGACAGGGGCTCCTGCAGCTGATCCTGTCAAAGTATATGTCCGCCGCTTAGGACTGGCACAACCTGGCATCAAGTGTTATAATAGAAATATGGCACAGGAACGGAGGTGACTTATGGATGAGAAGTTGGTTTCGCTTTATAACTGGTTCGATATAAAGCGTGATGAACTGATAAAAGGACACGAAGGGGAATGGGTACTTGTCTCTGATAATGAAGCATTCGGATATTTTCCGAGCCAAGAGGAGGCTATAGCTTCTGCCAAGAAACAGGGGTTAAAAGTGGGGAATTTCCTTGCTCAATACTGTATAACCCGCGAACAAGAGCATCAGATGTTTTACAGCGTGAACAGGGGGCTGTGCTATGCCTGATGCATTCACTTGTCATATTCCAAAATCTCATAAGAATGCCGTGATTATCGACTCGGAAATTGGATTCAGTCTCCCCGCGCAGGATAGCCCCAAATATGCTTCCGTAAGACTGAAAGCTCTTGTGGATACAGGTTCGAACGGAACTTGTATAAGTCACAGGCTTGCATCTGCATGCCATTTTGAGCCTGTGACGGCAATGAAGATTTTTTCTGCCCAAGGTGAAAGTATCGTTCCAGTCTACAGAATGGACATAAAGCTTCCTTGTGGGACGAGATTCCATGATGTTCTTGTCACTGAAGTGGCTGGGAGCGAGAATTTCGATGTCATAATTGGTATGGACATTCTTTCACAGGGCGACATTGCTCTTTGTGGCGACAGCGAAGGACTCGTGTTTTCCATGCGTTTTCCATCGGACAAGACTCCTGTTGATTTTACGAAGGCCATATAAATGAAAGAACGGGAAGACAAGTTCAAGACGCACAGGCTCTTGCAGATTGACAAGGAAATCAGGGGAGGCGGATACCCATCGGTTGATAAGTTGATGAATACGCACGGAGTCTCGCGGCGTACGATACTGCGGGACATTGAGTTCCTGCGCGACAGGTACGATGCTCCGTTGGAGTATGACACGGAGCGGAAGGGCTACTTTTACAGCGACCCCACTTTCATGATACGTAACGTTCTGCTTACCGAAGGCGACCTGTTCACGGTCTCGACCGTCCTGCCGCTTTTGGAGCAGTACAAGAACACTCCTCTTGAAGGCTCCTTCCGCAACATCATGGAAAAGATTACGGAGATGCTCCCCGACCAGGTGAGCGTGGACGCGTCGTTCCTGAACAAGGACATATCGTTCATCTCCGACCCGCTTCCCAAAATCGACGAGGAGGTTTTCTACGCGGTGTTCCGGGCGGTCAAATCCTTTGAGCGGATACGCTTTGGCTACCGGAGCTCCGGCAGCAGGGACTACAAGGACAAGCGGATCGATTGCTATCATATAATATGCCAGAAAGGCAGCTGGTATGTCATCGGCTTTGACCCGGACGCGGCGGACGGCAAGGACCCGGGACGGAAGGGCTCGGTCAGGGTGTATGCCATCGCGCGGATGCGGGGCATCGAGTTTACGGGCGAGCTGTTCACCGTCCCTGAAGATTTTGACGTGGGCAGGCACATCGATTTGTCCTTCGGCATCTGGAACAACCCGGAGCCTCCGACCGAGTACGAGCTTCTGTTCTGTCCTGCCACGGCGAACTACATAAGCGAGCGCGAGTGGCACAAGGACCAGAGCATCACCCGGAACGAAGACGGCAGCGTGACGCTCTGCTTCAAGAGCAACCAGAAGCAGGTGGTGCGGAGCTGGGTGCTGGGCTTTGGCTCCGCCGTCCGCGTCCTGCGCCCGAAGGAGCTTGCGGACAGCGTGCGGGAAGAGGCCCTGAAAGTCGCCGCGATGTATGGTGACACTCTATGACACCATAGATGAATTACAATGGGGGGAAAGAAGGATGGAAGAATGCGGGAAAAGGAGATAATCTTTGGATAGGAACCTAGTTTCTCATGAAAGCACTCATGTTTGTCATATCTATGCCAGACAATCAGAAAAAGACGGTAAATTTCAGTTGTTGTCAGAACATCTGACTCAAACAGGGGTTCTATCGGAGGCCTTTGGCAACAATCTGGACTTCAAGGAACTCTCAAAACTTGCCGGATTGTTGCATGATGTAGGAAAAGCTACGCATGCATGGCAGAAATACTTACTTGATAAAATACATGGGCTAAGTGGCAAAAAACTGGATCATGCAACTGCTGGTGCAAAGCTCATTGAGGGGCTTTCGGATGGCAATCAGATCCTTGCAAAAACAGCGATACAGGCATCTGTTATGTTCCATCATGGATCAGGTCTTCCCGATATGCTGGGGCTTGATGGCAGCTCTGAGTTTGAGGATCGTCTAAACAAAGTAATCCCGAATGAAGAGCTTGGAGAAATAAAAGAAAGACTTTCCAGTGAGACGAAAGATATAATTGAGAATTGCCTCAAAAGTGACGTATGGAAGAACGATGGGAAAAAAGTTTTGTTAGATATCTGCAAGAATGGATGCTGTACAAAAAAAAAGTTGTTGTTCAATATGGGGTTGCATTTGCGTAATTTTTCCAGTTGCCTGATTGACGCAGACAGGACTGATAGTGCGGCATTTGAGAATATGGGAAACATTTTAGATTCAGAAAAGAATTCAGACTGGAACAATCTTCTCTTGCGGCTGGAAGCGCATCTCGCCAAATTTCAGAATGATGGAAAACTTGGGGAAATCCGAGAGAGTGTCTCTGCCCGATGTTCGGAGCTTGGACGTGGTAAAAAGGGGATTTATACTTGCTCAGCTTTTACTGGAGCAGGGAAAACTCTTGCTTCACTCCGTTTTGCCTTAGAGCAGGCAAAGAAGTATGAGATGGAGCATATTTTTATCATCGCACCATATACATCAATTATTGACCAGAATGCTGATATAATTCGTTCTATTTTGGAGGACAAGGCGACGAAAGGTCGAGTTGTCCTTGAATGTCACTCAAACTTGACAAGCGAAAAGAAAAATGCACTTTATGATTCTGAGCAAGAGTATGAAAGATACGAAGAAACTTGGGATGCTCCCATTATAATAACGACAATGGTTCAGTTTCTAGAGACACTGTATGGGTCTGGAACAAAGGCAATCAGACGTATGCATCGTCTGTCAGAAAGCGTGCTTGTCTTTGATGAGGTTCAAACTCTTCCCATAAAGGCAACATATCTTTTTAACTGGGGAATAGATTATTTGGTTCGTTGTTGCGGGTGCTCGGCCATGTTATGTACAGCGACACAACCGTGTCTGGATAAAATAGGATCAGAAGAAAATAGCCAATACCGTTTGGCTTTCGATGGTGAGATTATACAGAATGTTTCAGAACACTTCTCGTCGCTTGAACGAGTTCATTTCTTGGATATGACTGCCGGGGGTACAGTAAAATCCTCTGTGCAGGATATAAGCTCATATATCTATAACTCGATGAAAGGAAATCGAAGTTTTCTTGCAGTTGTTAATACGAAGTCTCAGGCAAAAGAACTTTTTAACCTTGTAAAAGAAAGTCGTTGCGCTGATTTTGTGTATCATCTCAGTACGAACATGTGCCCGGCACACCGAAGAGCGAAAGTCGCTGATATACGGAAGCATTTGTCAGACGGAGATTACGTTGTCTGTATAAGTACACGGTTGATTGAGGCTGGCGTTGACCTAAGCTTCGGTGGGGCATTACGTTACCTTGCGGGGTTGGATTCGATAATCCAGACTGCAGGACGTTGCAATCGCAACAACGAGCTGACAGATGAAGATGGGAAAGCTGTTTGCGGAACGCTGGCGATTTTCGACCCTGAAAATGAGAATATAGGCTCATTGGAGGAACTCAAGGTTGGAAAAGAATGCATGGGGAGAGTCCTCCGAGAGTTTCAGTCAGAATGGAACAATAGATATTGTAACCTGATAAACCCTAAAGTGATGGAGGCTTTTTTCAAATATTACTACGCAAGCTTTGCTAACTCTTTGCTGAAGTATTCCATAAAAGACAAGGAGTCTTCTATTCTTGACATGCTTGCAGATAATCCTGTTGGTGTTAATCAATATGAGCGGATTAACCAAAATCAAGACTGGAAGAGATTTCCGTACCGACAGGCATTTAAGACCGCATGGGATAATTTCGATGTCATTGCGGACGTTACGACCGGTGTTGTTGTCCCTTATAAGGGTAATGATATTGTCGGTAGACTCTGTGCATTGGAGCGTTGCGACGAAGACTTCGGGGATAAACTCAGAAGCCTACTTCGCGAGTCCCAACAATACACCGTAAATGTGTATGCAAACCAGCTTAGAAAACTTTTAGAGGAAAAAGTAATATATGAGGTTTTACCAGATTCCGGAATTTATGCACTTGCGGAAGAATTCTATAATGAGGATTTTGGTCTTTCCAGTGAATGTTTTGCGGGTGGAGAGGTTGGATCTCTGATATTTTGATTTTTTTTCTTGACGAATCTGTAATATTGGATATACTAAATATATCAGACAAATTTTAGGATGACGAGAGTATGAAGGAAAACAGCATAGAATATAGGCTTTCTGGACGATATGCGTTGTTTACGGATCCTGTGACCAAAATCGGTGGGGAGAAAAGTACATATCATATTCCGACATATGAGGCTATCAAGGGAATAACCCAGAGCATTTACTGGAAGCCTACGATTGTCTGGATTATTGACAAGATCCGTGTCATACATAAAATAAGCACGGAATCGAAAAACGTGAAGCCTATCTCTTTTTCTGGTGGTGCGAATGATTTGTCCGTATATACCTATCTTCGAGATGTAGAATATCAGGTGAAAGCGCATTTTGAATGGAATATGCAGCGGTCTGACTTGGAAAAGGACAGAAATGAGAATAAACACTTCGATATGGCAAGAAGAGCACTTGAGAAAGGCGGTCGGCGTGATATTTTCCTCGGTGCACGAGAGTGTCAGGGATATGTTGAGCCATGTGTTTTCGGAGAAGGAGAAGGTTTCTATGATGAGGAGGAACTATTCTCTTATGGTCTCATGTTTCACGGGTTTGATTATCCTTCGGAAAAGGCAACCCAGAAACTTGTCGCTCGTTTCTGGAACGCAAAAATGGATAAAGGGGTGATAATTTTTCCCCGCCCAGAGAATTGTTCTGTTACCCGCGAAGTTAGGAACTATAAAGCTACCAATCCGAATGTCAATGTGGAGGCAACTCAATGAGCTGGATTACAGAACTTGCGAAAGTCTACGACAACACGATTCATGGTGACACGATCGATGATAAGCCTCTCCCGATGTTCCATACTTCTAACAATGCATCTATGACGATTGTGTTGGATGGGGATGGGCGATTTGTCAAAGCCGAGAAAATCGATAAAAAAGCAGAAGAACGTGTTACAGTGATGCCCTGTACTGAAAGTTGCTCAAACCGCACGAGTGGGGCAGATGCATACCCTTTATGTGATAAGTTAGAGTACGTGGCGGAAGATAATAAGAAATATAATTTATATAAGGGGCTTCTTGGTGCATGGGCAGAATCAGAGTATGCTACACCAAAAGTAAAGGCTGTGTATTCTTATGTTTCCGCAAGAACTTTGCTTTCAGACCTTGAAAAATCAAAAATCGGGAAAGCCGAAATAAGCGATTTTATTCGGTGGGAAGTTCAGATTCCTGGCGATGTGAATCCATGTCTGTGGGAAGATGCCGAGACTCAAGAAAGTTGGATTCTTTTTTATGATTCCGAAAATTTCAATGAATTTTGTAGATCCAGCTTTAAGAAAGGAGATGCGGAAAAGCGAATCAGGAAAGAAGGTTTGGATTATGTCAGCGGAAACATTGCAAAAATTGCGATGTATCATCCTTCGAAAATTCGCAATGCCGGAAGTAGCGCAAAAATCATTTCTTCCAATGACACGAGCAACTACACTTTTAGAGGCCGATTCTTGACAGATTCTGAAGCAGTACAGATAAGCTCAGAAACGACACAGAAAGCTCATTCTTCATTACGGTGGCTCATAAAGCGGCAGGGAGTCTCCCTTGGAGATGGGCTCTCTCTGGTTACGTGGAACGCTGCTGGAACAAAACTTCCTCCAATAACAAAATCCAGTACAGAGCTTCTGGGATTTGACTTTGGCTTTGACGAGACAAGCAAAGACGAACAGGACGGAATTTACAGTACCGCAAAAGAATTCGCAGCTGCAATGAATAATCGGCTTAGGGGGTATTATGGCGATGTAAGCAATCCCCAGAATATAATGGTCATGGCCATAAAAGAAGCTACTCCTGGGCAGGGACGGGTTTCGATTGTTTTGTACCGGGAGCTTTTAAGCACGGATTTGTATGATGCCCTTAACGAGTGGTATAATAATCTTTCTTGGCACGTTACCTGTTGGTCAGGCGGCAAAAAGAATACAGATAAGGGAAAGAAATCAAAGCCTGTTCACACAATAGGAACACCTTCGCCAAAGACAATCACGGAATGTGCGTATGGCGATAGGGTCAAATCGAACTTGATTGAGAAGACTGTTCAGCGGATCCTTCCTTGCATCTTGGATGGAAGAATGATTCCTTCAGATTTGGAAAGACAATGCGTAAAAGCGGCATCTAACTTGATGGTTTGTGAAGCATATAGGCGTAACACCGTTTTGGAAACGGCGTGTGCTGTATATAAATATAACAGAAAAATTAAAAGCAAGGAGGAATACGACTTGGCTTTGGAAGAGAACAGGACAAGCAGGGATTACCTGTATGGCAGATTGCTTGCCGTAGCACATCAGGAAGAGAATGCCGCACTGAGAAAAATGGGCGAGAGTCGTGACACAAATGCTATTCGTTATATGCAACAGTTTGCGATGAAACCTGCGTCAACATGGAAAATTCTTTATGAAAAGAAACTTCCTGCATACAAACGACATCTTGACCCTGGACTGAAGAATTGGTTCGAGCAAAAGATACAGGATATAACAGCTCTCTTTACCACAGATGACTACATAAGCAACAAGCCTCTGTCTGGAGAGTACTTGCTTGGGTATCAATGTCAGCTGAAAGAATTTAGGAAAAACACTGACAACTCGTCAGAAAATACGGAGGAATAATATGGCATCTTTGGAAAACAAGATTGATTTTGCTTTGGTATTCAGTGTCAAGAACGCAAACCCCAATGGCGATCCTTTGAACGGGAATATCCCTCGCATAACCCTTGACGGGCACGGAGAGATTTCAGATGTCTGCTTGAAGCGCAAGATAAGAAACCGTCTGCAGGACTTCGGAGAAAGTATTTTTGTTCAGTCTGATGATTACAGGAAAGATGAATTCAAATCTTTGAAGGCCAGGGCAGATTCAGTGTTAAAAACTGTGATGGCCGATAAGACAGAGCTACAAAAGCTATCCTGCAAGACATGGATAGATGTGAGAAGCTTCGGACAACTCTTTGCATTCAAGGGAACCGATTTGTCCGTCGGAATCAGAGGCCCTGTGACTATTCAGCCAGCATTCAGCGTGGATCCAATAAACATAACAAGCTTGCAGATAACCAAAAGCGTAAACTCGGAAGATAAGGAGGGAAAGAAAGCCTCTGATACGATGGGAATGAAGCATAGCGTTGATTTTGGTTTGTATGCGACCTATGGCAGCATAAACCCTCAGCTTGCCGAGCTTACCGGTTTTTGTGCGGAGGACGCAAAAAAAATAAAGAATGCAATTCTCCATATTTTTGATAATGATGCCTCATCAGCCCGTCCAGAAGGAAGCATGGAGGTTGTAAAGCTGTTTTGGTGGGTTCACAATTCCAAAGCAGGACAGTATTCAGCCGCAAAAGTTCACAGGACTGTTCATATAGTGAAGAAAGAAGGTGTTACTGAGGCTAAGTCTGCGGACGATTATGTAATAACAACCGAAGATTTTGATGACTTGAAGCCGGAGGTTTTGACTTTTTAATGCACACAGAGGGCGATTACCTGCATCTGAACGGAATTCAGCATCTGCGTTTCTGTGAGAGACAATGCGCCCTGATATATGTCGAGCAGCTCTGGAGCGAGAACTTCTTCACTGCGTCAGGGCGTGCACAGCATGAGAAGGTTCATGGCGGGGGCGGTGAGTCCCGAAAGGCTGTGCGGACGGAGCGTAACCTCAAGATTGCTTCCAGACTGCTTGGCGTTACGGGATGCACCGATGCCGTGGAGTTCTATTCTGACGGTAAGATTATACCGGTGGAGTACAAGCACGGTGAGCCTAAGGAGGACACCTGCGACGAGGTTCAGCTTTGCGCACAGGCAATCTGCCTTGAGGAGATGCTTCATTGCAAGATAGACGAGGGTGCGTTGTTCTATTTCAAGATACGGAAGCGTGTCTCCGTCAGCATTACCGATGAGCTGAGGTCTGAAACTGTCTCACTTGCGAATCGTTTTCATCAGCTGGTGGAAAAGGGGGAGACTCCCGCCGCCGAGTACAGGCGCAAGTGCGAGAGCTGCTCGTTCATTGACGAGTGCTTCCCTGACTCCGCCGGAAGGAACAAATCGGTGGACAGCTATATAAAGAGGCGGATGCAGATGGACATAATCGGTGAAGGCGACGAGGTTTAGATGCAGAGATTCTTGAATACCCTGTATGTCACGACGCAGAAGACATACCTGCACAAGAAGGGCGAGGCCATTGAGGTTATCGTAGATGACAAGGTGAAAGCCTCTATTCCGATGATAAACCTTGACAGTATTGTGTGCTTTGGTAACATCTATGTCAGTCCATTCCTTCTGGGGGCTGCGCCGGAGAAGAACATCACGATTTCATTCCTTTCGGAGACGGGGACGTTCCTTGCCCGCGTGCAGGGGCCCGTCGCTGGGAACGTCCTCTTGCGGAAAGTCCAGTACCGTGTATCCGATGACAAGGACAAGTCCGCCTCTGTCGCAAGATATTTCATCACCGGTAAAATCGCGAACCAGAAGACCGTCCTGCAGCGTGCCGTTCGTGACCACGGGGTCAAGCTGGATGTCAGGAAAGTCCAGTCCGTGATAGACTCGCTAAGCAGGAATCTGGACAAGCTTGGGCGGGAGTCAGATTTGGATAAGCTCCGGGGAATTGAAGGAGACTCCGCGGAAAGCTATTTTTCGGTCTTTGACGAGCTGATTACGTCTCAGAAGGATGGCTTCAAGTTTGCGGGACGAAACCGTCGTCCCCCGCTGGACAATGTGAACGCCATGCTCTCTTATGTCTATACACTCCTGTACCATGACATGATAAGCTCGCTGGAATGTTCGGGATTGGATCCTGCGGTCGGCTTCATGCATCGTGACAGGCCGGGCAGGCTGAGCCTTGCGCTTGATCTTATGGAAGAGTTCCGTTCTTTCTTCGCGGACAGGCTTGTCCTGTCGCTTATAAACAGGGGCGAGATTTCTGCCTCCCAATTTGAGAAGACTGCGAGCGGAGCTGTCATCATGAACGAGGAAGCCAGAAAAACGGTCATTGGTGCGTATCAAAAAAAGAAGGAGACAGTACTAAACCATCCGTATGTGGAAAAGAAGATGCACTTGGCAATCTTGTTCCACACGCAAGCGAGGCTTTTGGCGAGGTTCCTGCGCGGGGATATAGACGGATACCCTGTATACATCTGGAAATAGGAGCTGTTTATGATGATGCTTGTCAGCTATGACGTTGCCCGGGATGAGAAAGGCGAGAAACGTCTTCGCCATGTGGCCAAGATTCTTGAGGATTACGGACAGAGGGTGCAATATTCGGTGTTCGAATGTCTTGTTGATCCAGCCCAGTGGGTTGAGCTTAAGACGAAGCTCCTTAAGGAAATCAATACTGAATACGACAGCCTCAGGTTTTACTCTCTCGGTTCTAACTGGCAAAGGAAGGTAGAGCACATCGGGCAGAAAAAATCTTTGGACCCACAAGGAGTCCTTATCCTGTAGCTTTCTGTTTTATGCGTGTACCTCGCCCCCCAAAAAGATTGTTTGACATTTCAATATTTTTCGTTTCGCTATATAATATGTTAAAAACGGAATTGAATTTTAGATGGAGGAAAACAATACCTTAATACAATTTTGGAAAAAAGATAGCTCCACTTCCTGTGCAGTATCAGCAAGAGCTCATTTCCAAGCAAAGATTGGGCATGAAGAGAGGGGGGCCTTTTACCGAAGTTTTTTGATTTCAGAAAAAGAAAAAAATGATAGAATCCGGCATTTTTATTCGGGGGGCATATCTACGCGCACAGGCGAAAGTGCTCATCCTTTATGCGGGCTTCCGCGAATCCAAGGCAAACGTAGGACTTGTCATTTTTAATTATATCTATTACAATGATTTGTGTTGATGAATTGTTCTTGTAAAACAGGTTCGCGGAAAAAGCTGCGTAATTTGTTTTTACAAAATGATTTATGGCTTATACTGTCGCCCCTTCACGGGGGCGTGAATTGAAACCTCGAAGAATCAGCACCTGCATAAAGCTCTTTGGTGTCGCCCCTTCACGGGGGCGTGAATTGAAACTTATGAGGCTCTTGGCTTTGGTAATTCTGCTGGTCGCCCCTTCACGGGGGCGTGAATTGAAACTATCTTTAATCATGAATTGCGTGCTCCAGTGCCGTCGCCCCTTCACGGGGGCGTGAATTGAAACACTGCCGTTCTCGAAATCAATCAAAAGCGGTCTTGTCGCCCCTTCACGGGGGCGTGAATTGAAACCCGCATGATGTTCATTCCTCATGTGGGATATCGTCGCCCCTTCACGGGGGCGTGAATTGAAACACTGCCGTTCTCGAAATCAATCAAAAGCGGTCTTGTCGCCCCTTCACGGGGGCGTGAATTGAAACATGACGTCTATCTTGTAGCCCGTGACGTCTATAAGTCGCCCCTTCACGGGGGCGTGAATTGAAACGAAGGAAAGATAGACGGCAAGGCGACCGTCACCGGTCGCCCCTTCACGGGGGCGTGAATTGACACGTATCATGACCCAGAGCACGACCAGCGTTATAGGTCGCCCCTTCACGGGGGCGTGAATTGAAACGTCGAAGTTCGCCTCCGAGAGCGGCGTAAAAGGTCGCCCCTTCACGGGGGCGTGAATTGAAACGAAGATTCTGGACGTTCTGGTGGGGGACGTAAACCGTCGCCCCTTCACGGGGGCGTGAATTGAAACCCTGTGCATACTCTCTGGACTTTGCGGTTTTCCTGTCGCCCCTTCACGGGGGCGTGAATTGAAACGTATGCTCCAGAGAAACGAGATGGGTATGCAGTGTCGCCCCTTCACGGGGGCGTGAATTGAAACACTTGGTCAACGTCGTTGTTTCGTTCACGATGAAGTCGCCCCTTCACGGGGGCGTGAATTGAAACATAGTAAAACAACTTATCTTTGTGATATTGATTGTCGCCCCTTCACGGGGGCGTGAATTGAAACATACACGTGGTCGCCAAAGAGTGAGGATGAAATGTCGCCCCTTCACGGGGGCGTGAATTGAAACTCAGCACGTCGCAAACGTTCGGGAAACGCCCGTGTCGCCCCTTCACGGGGGCGTGAATTGAAACTTCCGACACGGCGGAATTCTTCGAGGGAACGAAGTCGCCCCTTCACGGGGGCGTGAATTGAAACTCGGGATTATCCATGTGAACCATATAGCGGGTCGTCGCCCCTTCACGGGGGCGTGAATTGAAACGCCTTCTGGCTCGCCCTTTCGGCCAGTTCCTTGCTGTCGCCCCTTCACGGGGGCGTGAATTGAAACGGGATTCGATGGTATTGAGCGATGGACGCTATGTCGCCCCTTCACGGGGGCGTGAATTGAAACTCTTCCAGTAGGGAGAAAGCGACAAAACGGGATGTCGCCCCTTCACGGGGGCGTGAATTGAAACGTGAACTGCCTATAGCACACTTGCCCAGCCCCTGGTCGCCCCTTCACGGGGGCGTGAATTGAAACGGAGGACGGGGCCGCAAAGACAAAGAACAGCCAGTCGCCCCTTCACGGGGGCGTGAATTGTGGAGTGATACAATAAAAGTGCAGTGCCTAAATTGCCGAAAAAACAAGGGGAATGGCAATGAAAAGCTACGATCAAAGTTTCAAGGACGAGGCATTGAAGCTCTCGGACGACATCGGTGTCAAGAAAGCGTGCGAACAGC